>SCQQ01000028.1 GCA_004299095.1 Burkholderiaceae bacterium
GCCCGCATCCTTGAACAGTTGGCGCGCTTCGGGCAGCGCGCGGCTCATTTGCGCAAAGGCGTGGGTCATGCCGCGGTAGATTTCGAGTTCCACCGCAACACCCGCCGCACGCAGCTTGTCGCCGTAGAGCATGCCTTCGTCCACCAGCGGGTCGCATTCCGCCAGGCCGATCCAGGCGGGCGCTACGCCGTCGACATCGTCTGCCAGGAGCGGCGCAAAGCGCCAATCGGTGCGATCAGCCCAGTCGATGTAGTTGTTGAAGAACCAGTCGATCAGCGTCTTGTTGAGTACCGGGCTGTCGTCATACGTCCGGTGCGACGGCGTGTCCTGATGCGCCGTGGTGCCGGGATAGATCAGCAGTTGCAGCGCCAGTTGCAGGCCGAGGTCACGGGCATGGATGGCACTGACCGCCGCCAGCGTGCCGCCGGCCGAATCGCCGCCGATGGCGATCCGCTTTGTGTCCAACCCGCGCCGCGCCGCGCCGCGCTCAAGCAGCCACTGCAGTGCGTCCCAGGCATCGTTCACCGCGGTGGGGAAGCGGTACTCGGGCGCCAGCCGGTAATCCACCGACAGCACGGCCGCGCCGCTTTCGTGCGCCAGCGCGCGGCACAGCACGTCGTGCGTGTTCACGCTGCCGATGCAGAAGCCGCCGCCGTGGAAGTAGAGCAGCACCGGCAAGCCCGCGGCGTCGCTCGGCACGAACAAGCGCGCGCCGAGCTGTGCCGCGGCGCGCGCCGGAATGTCGAAGTCGTCGACCCGCGCCATCGCGGGCGGCGCGATCTCCAGGATCCCGGCGCTCTTCTCGTTGGCCAGACGCGCCGCCGGCGCCGACAGTGTGTAGTACGGCGGGTAGGACGCGCGCGCCATGCGCCGCAGCAGCAGCCGCATGGCCGGCGTGAACGGCGCGGGCTTTTCGGCGATCAGGGTCAAGAACGGCTCAGGCGGCGACCGGCAGGCGCCCGCGCACTTTCGCGGCGTCGAACGGGCCCGGCTCGGCAATCAGCGCGCGCGCTGCATCGACCTGGTCCCAGGTGTTCCACAGCAGCACGCCGCGCACGCGGCCGCCCTCGAGGTAATAGACCACGCCTTCGCGGTACGGCGTGACCCATTGCTCCACCGTTTCAAGCCGTGCGTCGAGCGTACCCACGGCTTCGTAGCCCAGGTCGAACAGGTCGGAATAGAAAAACGGCAACTGGTTGTAGGGCGCGTCCTCGCCCGCCATGCAGCGGCCAGCGTGCTCGCCCATGGAGAGCGCCGCGTCTTCGTGTTCCACCCGGATGTGCCGACCGAGCGCCGTCGCCGGGAATGCCGCCACGTCGCCCGCCGCATAAATGTCCGGGTCGGAAGTGCGCATGTGGTCGTCCACGCCGATGCCGTTGTTCACAATCAGCCCGGCGTCCGAAGCCAGTTCGGTATTGGGCGTGATGCCCAACCCCGCCACCACCGCATCGGCCCGCAGGCTGCCGCCGTCGGACAGCTCCAGCGCGCCCGAGGCGTTGATGCCCGTGACCGTCACGCCCGAGCGCACGTCCACGCCTTTTTCGCGGTAGTAGTCGGTCACCGACTTGGCCAGGTCCTTGGGATAGGCGCGCGCGCAAATCGCGTCCTCGGGAAACAGCATGGTCACTTTGCAGCCGTGCGCCGTCACCGAAGCCGCCACCTCGCTGCCGATGAAGCCGCCGCCGATGATCACGATGTGCTTGCCTGGCTGCGCCGCGGCCTTCAGCTTCTTGTAGTCGTCGTAGGTGCGGAAATAAATGATGTCCTTGCCGAACGGCAGGCGCCGCGGCGTGCCGCCGCTGGCGATCAGCAGCTTGCGGTATTTCCAGGTATCGCCGGCGGCGTCGTGCACTTCGTGCAGCACACGGTCGATGGCGGTCGCGGTGCGGCCCAATTCCAGCGTCGTTTTCTCGCTTTTGACCGCGCGCCAGATGTCGTCTTCCTTGCCGTCCTTCCAGAGCGCTTTGCTGAGCGGCGGGCGGTCGTACGGCGGATGGGCTTCGTTTCCCAGGAGGGTAATCGTCGCGTTGGCATCGGCCTTGCGCAGCGCCACGGCCGCGGCCGATCCGGCCATGCCAGCGCCGATGATCAGGTAATCAGATTCGTGTTTCAAGACGTTCTCCTCAATGCGATAAATGATTGTAGGGGCGCAGTCAGTTCACCAGCCGCCGCTGCTTTCTCCGCTGGCGTTCTTGAAAAGTTCCCCGAGGGAACCACCTAGCCCATGTTCGCTGTAGCGCACGGCTACTGCTTGTTTCTCCAAAAACACACGATGACAGATCGCAAAAATTCGCCCATGGACGACGCCCTGCACCCCGCGGGGGCACAGCCGGAGGTTGCCGAAGGCGCAACGGCTACTGCAGCAGAAGAACAGCCCGAGCCGACCGCCGTTGATGCCGAGTTGGCCGCCTTGCGCGCCAAGGTGGCCGAACTCACCGACCACGCCCTGCGCGCGCAAGCCGAAGTACAGAACGTGCGCCGCCGCGCCGACGACGAAATCGCCAAAGCGCGCAAATTCGCGCTCGAATCCTTTGCCGGCAGCCTGCTGGCGGTGGTCGACAGCCTGGAAGCGGCCTTGGCGGTCGAAAACGCCAGTACCGACCAGTTGCGCGAAGGCACCGTGGCCACGCACAGCCAATTGATGAGCGCGCTCGGCAAGAACGGCATCACCGAAATCAACCCCGCGCCCGGTAGCAAATTCGATCCGGCGCAGGAGCACGCAATCAGCACCGTTCCGGATTCTGGCTACGACGCGGGCGCGATCGTCGCCGTGCTGCAAAAAGGCTATCTGATTGCCGAACGGGTACTGCGGCCGGCCCTGGTCACGGTGGCCGCTTCCCCATGACGCCGGCGGGCCGCCGCGCTTGAAATCAGCGCCCTGCCCCCAACTTCTCGACCATCTGCATTCAATTCATTTCAAGCTATCTCTCGGAGCCGGAACATGGGAAAAATCATCGGTATCGATTTGGGTACCACCAACAGTTGCGTGGCCATCATGGAGGGCAACTCGGTCAAGGTGATCGAGAACTCCGAAGGCGCGCGCACCACGCCGTCGATCGTGGCGTATCAGGAAGACGGTGAGATCCTGGTGGGCGCGCCCGCCAAGCGCCAGGCCGTGACCAACGCCAAGAACACCATCTACGCCGCTAAGCGCCTGATCGGCCGCAAGTTCGACGACAAGGAAGTGCAAAAGGACATCGGCTTCATGCCGTTCCAGATCATCAAGGCCGACAACGGCGACGCCTGGGTCGACGTGCGCGGGCAAAAACTCGCGCCGCCGCAAATAAGCGCCGAAGTGCTGCGCAAGATGAAGAAAACCGCCGAGGACTACCTGGGCGAGCCGGTCACCGAAGCGGTGATCACGGTGCCCGCGTACTTCAACGACAGCCAGCGCCAGGCCACGAAAGACGCGGGCCGCATCGCCGGGCTGGAAGTCAAGCGCATCATCAACGAGCCCACGGCGTCGGCTCTGGCGTTCGGCCTGGACAAGCAGGAAAAAGGCGACCGCCGCATTGCGGTGTACGACTTCGGCGGCGGCACCTTCGACATTTCGGTGATCGAAATCGCCGACGTCGATGGCGAGAAGCAGTTCGAAGTGCTGGCTACCAACGGCGACACCTTCCTGGGCGGCGAAGACTTCGACCAGCGCATCATCAACTACGTCGTGGACGAGTTCAAGAAAGACCAGGGCGTCGACTTGAAGAACGACGTGCTGGCGCTGCAACGCCTGAAGGAAGCGGCCGAGAAAGCCAAGATCGAACTCTCGTCCGGCCAGGCCACCGACATCAACCTGCCGTACATCACGGCCGATGCGAGTGGGCCCAAGCACCTGAACATCAAGCTCACGCGCGCCAAGCTCGAAAGCCTGGTGGAAGACTTGATCGAGCGCTCCATCAGCCCATGCAGCACCGCTATCAAGGATTCGGGCATCGCCGTAGGCGACATCCAGGACGTGATCCTGGTGGGCGGCATGACGCGCATGCCCAAGATCCAGGAGAAGGTGAAGGAATTCTTCGGCAAGGAGCCACGCAAGGACGTGAACCCGGACGAAGCCGTGGCCATCGGCGCCGCCGTGCAAGGCCAGGTGCTTTCGGGCGACCGCAAGGACGTGCTGCTGCTGGACGTCACGCCGCTGTCCCTCGGGATCGAGACCCTGGGTGGCGTGATGACCAAGATGATCAAGAAGAACACGACCATCCCGACCAAGTTTGCGCAGACGTTCTCCACCGCCGACGACAACCAGCCCGCCGTGACCATCAAGGTCTACCAGGGCGAGCGCGAAATGGCCACCGGCAACAAGCTGCTGGGCGAATTCAACCTGGAAGGCATTCCGCCAGCGCAGCGGGGCATGCCGCAAATCGAGGTCACGTTCGACATCGACGCCAACGGCATCCTGCACGTCTCGGCCAAGGACAAGGGCACGGGCAAGGAAAACAAGATCACCATCAAGGCGAATTCCGGCCTGTCCGAAAGCGAAATCCAGCAAATGGTGAAAGACGCCGAAGTCAACGCGGCCGAAGACAAGAAAAAGCTCGAACTGGTGCAGGCGCGCAACCAGGGCGAAGCCATGGCGCACAGCGTGCACAAGTCGCTGGCCGAGCACGGCGACAAGCTCGACGCCGGCGAAAAGTCCAAGATCGAAGCGGCCATCAAGGAGCTGGAAGAAGCGCTGAAGGGCGAGGACAAGGCCGCGATCGAAGCCAAGACTGAAGCGCTCATGACCACCAGCCAGAAGCTGGGCGAAAAAATGTACGCCGAAGCCGCGGCAGCGCAGCAAGCCGCCGGTGCGGCAGCAAGCGCAGCCCCCGGTGCCGGCCCACAAGCGTCGGCACCCGCCGACGACAACGTGGTCGATGCGGAAGTGAAGGAAGTCAAGAAGGGGCAATGACGAAATACGCGTCGCTGCGGGACGGCATGATGAAATGAAGGTATTCGCGCGCCCCCCGCTGCGACTCCTGGAGGCCTCGACGAACCGCGTTGGGGCTTTCTTCGTTGCCATGCCTTTGTTCACCAGTCATTGAAGCGGCAAAGCCGCTGAAGTCATTTCGTCATTCCCCAGCAACCATGGCAACAAAACGCGATTACTACGACGTCCTGGGCGTGCCCAAGAACGCCGAGGCCAGCGAGATCAAAAAGGCCTATCGCCGACTCGCAATGAAATTCCACCCGGACCGCAACCCGGACAACCCGAAGGCGGCCGAGCAGAAGTTCAAGGAAGTCAACGAAGCCTACGAGGTGCTCTCCGACCCGCAGAAAAAGGCCGCGTACGACCAGTTCGGCCACGCCGGTGTCGATCCGAACATGCGCGGCGGCGCCGGTGCGGAAGGTTTTGGCGGCTTTGCCGAGGCCTTCGGTGACATCTTCGGCGACATTTTCGGCGGCGCGCGCGGCGGCACCCGGGGCGGTGGGCAACAGATTTTCCGCGGCGCGGATCTCAGCTATGCGATGGAAGTCACGCTGGAAGAAGCCGCCACCGGCAAGGACGCGCAAATCCGCATCCCGAGCTGGGACGACTGCGCCACCTGCCACGGCAGCGGCGCCAAACCCGGCACCAGCGCGCAGACCTGCCCCACCTGCCACGGCCACGGCGTGGTGCAGATGCGCCAAGGCTTCTTCAGCGTGCAGCAGACCTGCCCGCGCTGCCACGGCAGCGGCAAGGTCATCGCCGACCCCTGCCCCACCTGTCGCGGCCAGGGCAAGACCAAAAGCCAGAAAACGCTGGAAGTCAAGATCCCGCCGGGCATCGACGACGGCATGCGCATTCGCTCCACCGGCAACGGCGAACCGGGCGCCAACGGCGGGCCGCCCGGCGACCTGTACATCGAAATCCGCGTGAAGAAGCACGAGATATTCGAGCGCGACGGCGACGACCTGCATTGCGTGGTGCCGATCAGCTTCGCGCAGGCGGCGCTGGGCGGCGAAATCGACGTGCCCACGCTGAACGGCAAAGCGGCCATCGAAATCCCGAACGGCACGCAGGCCGGCAAGCAGTTCCGCCTGCGCGGCAAAGGCATCCGCGGCGTGCGCTCCAGCTACCCCGGCGACCTGTACTGCCACATCAACGTGGAAACCCCCGTCAACCTGACCGAGTTCCAGCGCAAGCTGCTGAAGGAATTCGACGAATCGGTGAGAAAAGGCGGTGCCAAGCACTCGCCCAACGAGAAGAAGTGGACCGACAAGGTGAAGGATTTCTTCAACGCGTGAGGGGTTCGCCGAGTTTTCGCATAGGAAGACACGGCCCCACTTCCTTCGTCATTCCAGCGGAGGCGGGAATGACGGCACGCCAACACGCGAGGTGCCGTAACGGTGGGTTTGATGCCGTGGAGCCGTGACCCGCTCTCGGCATCCGTCATCGAAGCGCAGCGAGATCATGCTGGCGCAGCCGGCGTCATTTCGTCATAGTCCTCAGACGGGCAGCGATTGCCCGCGCGCCATCCGGCCGTCAAACGATCAGGCCACCGTCGTCACGCCCGCCCGCGGCTTGCGCCACGCCTGGCGCACCAGCGCCGCCATCACGCCGAGCGCCAACCCCAACACCAGCCCGAGGGCCAGCGCCAGCGCTTTCTTGGGCTTGACCGGGTCCAGCGGCACCAGCGCCGGCTGGTCGATGGTGGCCACCGCCAAGCCCTTGGGATCGAGATCGATTTTCTCGATCAACCCCTGCGCGTACAGCAATTGCGGCAGTTGCTTGATGTACGGATCGTCACTGGTGCGCGCCTTGAGCTGGTCGAGTTCGGTCTGCAGCGCCGCCGCGCCGCGCATGTAGAGCGTGGGCCCGGTGTACGACGTGATCAGGTTGCCGCTGGTGGATGGCTGCTCCAAGTGGATCGCGCGCGCCAGTTGCAGCGCCGCCTCGGTGCGTGCGATTTCCAGTTGGCGTTCGTTGGCGGCCGCCGTGCGCAGCGCGGTGATTTGATCCTGCAGGCTCTTGATTTGCGCCTGCACCGCCGTTTTGCGGTCCTCCGCGAGCTGCTGCGTGGCCGCCTGCAGCGCCATCTTCACATAGGTGTTGGCCCAGTCGGCCACGGCCTGCGGCTGGCGCCCCTGCATCGCCACCGTGAGCTCGTCCGACGCTTGCGCGTTCGGCCCCTTGGGCTGCGTGACCGACAACGCCTTGTTCAAGCGCTTGCGCAGCGCGTCGCGTTGCTCAACCGAAGGATCCTTGGCGAATGCGGGCAAGTACACCTGCCGGAAAAACTGGTCGCGCAAGCTGGACGATTGGGCGTAGCGCAGAAAGACGGCATAGGCATCCTGAGGGCTGATTTCCTTGATGCCAAAAGTCAAGGGCGCGCTCTGATTTGTCGCGTCACGAGTGGATGCCAGTGCCGCTTCGATCAAGCGCGGCGCGCTGTTGTAGCTTTCCAGATCGCTCGGCGTGGGCGGCAGCATCTTCGCGTCGGCCTCGTACGTCGCCGGCCACAAAAACGCATAGGCCGCGGCGACCACCAGAACGACGACCGTGATCACCGCAATCAGGCGCCGCGCGTCCCAGTGGCCAACGACAATTATCTTGACCGGTCGGCGACAACTATCTTGAGCGGTTGATGCCCACGCGCGGGAGGCGTCAGGCGGTCGGGTTCTAGAGTGGCTCGCCTCTGCAGAAGGAGGCAGC
>SCQQ01000004.1 GCA_004299095.1 Burkholderiaceae bacterium
TTCCTGGTCGACGCTTTTTCCGCCGAATTCCTGGCCGACCGCCGGGTGATCGCGCCCGATTGGCGCGGTTTCGGCCAGACCACCGGGCCGGCCTGTGACCACTACGCTTTCCCGGACTACCTGGGCGACCTGGACGCCCTGCTGGCGCATTACGCGCCGGATCGCCCGGTCGATCTGGTCGGCCACAGCATGGGCGGCAACGTCGTGATGATGTACGCCGGCACGCGGCCCGGGCGCATCCACCGGCTGGTTAACCTGGAAGGCTTCGGCTCCCCGGCCACGCAGCCGGAACAGGCCCCCAAGCGCTACACCCAGTGGCTGGACGAAATCGGAGCGCTCGCCCGCGGTGAAAAGGAACTGCAAACCTACACCGACGCCAGCCGCGTGGCGGCCCGTTTGCGCAAAACCAATCCGCGCCTACCTGAAGACAAGGCTGAATGGCTGGCGCGTCAATGGGCCGAGGCCCGGCCGCAAGCCGACGGCAGCACGCACTGGGTGATTCGCGGCGCCGCCGCCCACCGCGTAGTGAGCGCCCAGCTTTTCCGCGTGAACGAAATGCTCGCGCTCTACGCCGCCATCACAGCGCCCACGCTCATGGTCGTGGCCAGCGACAACCAGATGGCGCACTGGTGGCAAGGGCGCTACACGCTGGACGAATTCGAACAACGCATCAAGGCCGTGCGTGATCTGCGCATGGAGCACTTGGCCGGCTGCAGCCACATGCTGCACCACGACCAGCCCGAGGCGTTGGCGCGGCTGATGGAGAGCTTTCTGACTAAATCCTGAGCCGGCCCTGAGGTCCCGGTGGCCCCGCGGTGGAATTCCCGCCAGTCAGCGGATGCCGGAGCAAGACCTTCAGCACCCAAACGGGATGTCGCCGTGCGTAGCCGCAATTATTGTGAGCCCTCCATCGCCCACCTACGCCATCGCAGGTTTGCGCGTGGCCAGCATGTAATTCACCCCAGTGTCGTGCGTGAGCCGATAGCGCTGGCTGATCGGGTTGTAGGCGAGGCCGCTCGTGCGTTCCAGGACCAATCCGGCCACGCGGCAAAAGCGCGCGAGATCGCTGGGACGGATCAAGCGGGCATATTCATGCGTTCCGCGCGGGACGAGTCCCAGCACGTATTCGGCGCCCACGATCGCCATCAGAAACGAGCGCACGTTCCGGTTGATGGTCGAGAAAAACACCCAACCACCGGGTTTGACCAAGGTTGCGCACGCCGCCACGATCGAAGCCGGATCGGGCACGTGCTCCAGCATTTCCAGGCAGGTCACGACGTCGAATGATTCCGGCGCTTCGGCTGCCAGCGCTTCGGCCGCGATGACACGGTAATTCACTTGCGCCGTCTGCGTTTCCAGCGCATGCAACTGCGCCGCCTTGAGCGATTTCTCGGACAAGTCGATGCCCAGCACCTCGGCGCCACGGCACGCCATGGCTTCGGCCAGGATACCGCCGCCACAACCCACGTCCAGCACGCGGGCGCCGCGCAGCGGACAAATCCCGTCGATCCAGCCCAGCCGCAGCGGGTTGATGTGGTGCAGCGGCGCAAACTCGCCGGCCGGGTCCCACCAGTGGTGCGCCGAAGCGGAAAACTTGGCCAGTTCGGTCGGATCTACATTGTTCACAGTCATGGCGGGATTGTCCCATCGTGGCCGCATCAGACTGCCATGCCAATAAAAAAGCCCTGGAGGCTTGCACCTCCAAGGCTTCGAAGAAAAACGAAGAAATCGGGTTATTTCTTGGGCGTGCCCACGACTTCGATTTCCACGCGGCGGTTCTTCGCACGACCGGCGGCCGTCTTGTTGGTCGCGATCGGGTTGGATTTGCCCTTGCCTTCGGTATAGACGCGATTGCGTTCGATGCCCTTGGACACCAAGTAGGCCTTGACCGCTTCGGCACGACGCACCGACAGCTTTTGGTTGTAGGCCACCGTACCGATCGAATCGGTATTGCCCACTGCAATGATCACTTCGAGGTTGATGCCCTGGATCTTGTTCACCAAGTCATCCAGCACGCGACGGCCTTCGGGTTTGATCACCGACTTGTCGAAGTCGAAGAAGGTATCGGCCGCATACGTGACCTTTTGCGCGGTCACAGGTGCCGCAGGTGCGGCAGCAGGAGCCGGGGCGGGTGCTGGGGCCGGGGCAGCGACTTTCAGGGCGCCGTCGCAGCCGGCAGCAGCCGTTGCGGGAGTCCAGGAGGCATCGCGCCAGCACAGTTCGTTGGTACCGTTCTTCCAGACCAACTCACCGGTACCGTTTTGCCAGTTGTCGATGACATTACCGCCGTTTGCAGCCTTGACTTGGGCTACGGCGGCCGTTGCGAGAGCAGCAGAGGCAACCAGGACCGCCAGTTTGTTCAATTTCTTCATGATTCTCCTCTTAGGGAAAAAAGCCGCAGCCGCGCTGCGAATGATCGGACGCTTCAAGTGACTACCACCAAAGACGCTGCGGTTGATTGTGCCACACGCATCCGCCAAAAGCGCCCCAAAACGGTCCCAAAACGGCTTGAAAACGCCAGAAAAGCCACAAGTCGTTGCGCCATGGCAACAAGTCAAACCGCCTAGAATTAGCCGTTTTGCTCGCGTGACACGGCGCCTTTACAGATAGACATGGACTCATTCGCCAAAGAAACTCTCCCGATCAGCCTCGAAGAGGAGATGCGCCGCAGCTATCTGGATTACGCCATGAGCGTAATCGTCGGCCGTGCCCTGCCCGATGCCCGCGATGGACTGAAGCCGGTGCACCGCCGCGTACTGTTTTCCATGAACGGCGCCAACAACGTCTGGAACCGGCCTTATGTGAAGTGCGCGCGCGTGGTGGGCGACGTGCTCGGGCGCTTCCACCCGCACGGCGACTCGGCCACGTACGAAGCGCTGGTGCGCATGGCGCAGAACTTCTCGCTGCGTCACCCGCTGATCGATGGGCAAGGCAACTTCGGTTCGGTCGATGGCGACAGCGCCGCGGCCTACCGCTACACCGAATGCCGCCTGGCCAAGATTTCCAGCGAAATGCTCGCCGATATCGACAAGGAAACAGTCGATATGGTGCCCAACTACGACGGCAAGGAGCTGGAGCCCACCGTCCTGCCGACGCGTCTGCCCAATCTGCTGGTCAACGGCTCGGGTGGCATTGCGGTCGGCATGGCCACCAACATCCCGCCGCACAACCTGAACGAAGTGGTCGATGCCTGCCTGCACCTGCTGCACGCGCCCGAAGCGACGATCGACGAGTTGATGGAAATCGTGCCCGCACCCGATTTCCCCACCGGCGGCATCATTTGCGGCATGTCGGGCGTGCGCGACGCCTACCGCACCGGCCGCGGCCGCGTGGTGATGCGCGCCAAGGTGCACTTCGAAGACATCGATCGCGGCCAGCGCCAGGCGATCGTGGTCGACGAGATCCCCTACCAGGTCAACAAAAAGACGCTGCAGGAGCGCATGGCCGAGCTGGTGCACGAGAAGAAGCTCGAAGGCATCAGCCACATCCAGGACGAGTCCGACAAATCCGGCATGCGCCTGGTGGTCGAGCTGAAGCGCGGCGAAGTGCCCGAAGTGGTGCTGAACAACCTGTACAAGCAAACGCAGTTGCAGGACACCTTCGGCGTCAACATGGTGGCGCTGGTCAACGGGCAGCCCAAGCTCTGCAACCTGAAGGACCTGATCAGCGTTTTCTTGCAGCACCGCCGCGAAGTGGTCACGCGGCGCACCGTGTTCGACTTGCGCAAGGCGCGCGAGCGCGGCCATGTGCTGGAAGGCCTGGCGGTGGCGCTCGCCAACATTGATGAGTTCATCCGCATCATCCGTGAGTCGGCCACGCCGCCGGTGGCCAAGACCGAGCTGATGGCGCGTTCCTGGGACAGCTCGCTGGTGCGCGAACTGCTGACCCACGCCCGCGCCGACGGCAGCAGCGTGCGCGCCGACGACTACCGCCCCGAGGCCCTGAGCCGTGCTTACGGCCTGCAATCTGACGGCCTGTATCGCCTCTCGGACGTGCAGGCGCAGGAAATCCTGCAAATGCGCCTGCAGCGCCTGACCGGACTCGAGCAGGACAAGATCATCACGGAATACAAGGACGTGATGGCGCAAATCGAGGACCTGCTCGATATCCTGGCCAAGCCCGAGCGCGTCTCGACCCTCATCGGCGACGAACTCGCAGCACTCAAGAATGAATTTGGGCAGACCAAGCTGGGCGCGCGCCGCTCCGACATCGAACACGACGCGCACGACCTGGAAACCGAAGACCTGATCACGCCCACCGACTTGGTGGTGACCGTGAGCCACACGGGTTACATCAAGTCGCAGCCATTGTCCGAATACCGGGCGCAGCGTCGCGGCGGCCGCGGCAAGCAGGCCACGACCACCAAGGAAGACGACTGGATCGACCAGCTCTTCATCGCCAACACGCACGACTACATCCTGTGCTTTTCCAACCGTGGCCGGGTCTACTGGCTCAAGGTATGGCAGGTGCCTTCGGGCTCGCGCGGCGCGCGCGGGCGGCCGCTGGTCAACATGTTCCCGCTGGAACCGGACGAGAAAATCACGGTGATCCTGCCGCTCACGGGCGACACGCGCACCTTCCCCGACGACCATTACGTGTTCATGGCGACTGCCAAAGGCACGGTGAAGAAAACCGGGCTCGGGCAATTCAGCAACCCGCGCAAGGCCGGGATCATTGCCGTGGGACTGGATGCCGGCGATCAACTGGTGGCGGCCGCACTCACCAGCGGAACGCACGACGTCATGCTGTTCTCCGACGGCGGCAAAGCGGTGCGCTTCGACGAAAACGACGTGCGCCCCATGGGCCGCAACGCCCGCGGCGTGCGCGGCATGGCATTGGAAGAAAGCCAGAGCGTGATCGCCATGCTGGTGGCCTGGCCCGACGACCACGAAGACCGCACCCGCACCAGCGTGCTCACCGCCACCGAAAACGGTTACGGCAAGCGCACCCACATCTCGGAATACACGCGCCACGGCCGCGGCACCAAAGGCATGATCGCCATCCAGCAAAGCGAGCGCAACGGCAAGGTGGTGGCCGCCACGCTGGTGAGCGAGGACGACGACATCATGCTGATCACCGACACCGGCGTGGTGGTGCGCACGCGCGTGGCCGAAATCCGCGAGATGGGCCGCACCACGCAAGGCGTCACGCTGATCGCACCGGACGACGGCGCGCACCTGATCGGCGTGCAGCGAATCGTCGAAAATGACGCATCCAGTGAAGCGGCAGACGCCGCTTCGGATAACCCAACGGAGTAGTTGATCTTGAAATCTTCCCTTTTGAAAACCTCGGCCATCATGGCCCTGTCGCTGGCCTGCGCCTTGGGCAGCAATGCCTTCGCGCAGGACAAGCACGCGCTGGCCACCGAGTTGGCGCAGTTGCAGACCAAGCTGGACGGCCCGGGGCTCACGGATCAACTCGCCGCCGGCGCACAGCAACCGTTGATCCAGAAGTGGTCGCAGCAACTGCAGGCCGTGCCCGCCGCGCGCCAGCAGGAAGTGCGCAGCCAACTGAACGAGGCGCTGGAAAAGTTCAACACCAGCGCGCATCAAGCCATTCAAGCGCAGATCGGCCCGGCGGCCGAATCCGCGCTGGTGCCGATTTTCATGGAGAAACTGAGCGATGACGACTTGCGCACGCTCGTGACGTTCTTCAAATCGTCGGCCAGCACCAAGTACCAAGCCTTGGGCGCCGACGCGACCAACGCCTGGGCGCAAAAGATCGTCGAAGCCACGCGCACCAGCGTGGAAGGCAGCGCCAGTACGTTCGATGCGGCTGCCGCCAAGATCGTGGGGGCTGCCGCACCGGCAGCTGCGCCCAGCGCGGTGCCCAAGCAACCCGCGGCCAAGAAGAAATAACGCCCTGCGCCGTGTCTGAATGACCGCCGAGAACTCCGCCGCTCACGACGCGCTCGCCGGTCTGCGCACGCGCATCGACGCGCTGGACAGCCAGCTCCTCGCGCTGCTGAACCAGCGCGCCGGACTGGCCGAGGAAATCGGCAGGATCAAGCGGCAGGAAGGCACGCCGTTCTTCCGCCCGGACCGCGTCGGGCAAGTGCTGAAGAAGCTGCAGCGCAGCAACCCAGGCCCGATCCGCGACGCGCACTTGGCGGCCATCTGGCGCGAGATCATGTCGGCCTGCCTGGCGCTGGAAGTGCCGCAGTGCATTGCGGTGCTGGGCCCCGAAGGGACGTTCACGGAGCAGGCGGGCGTGGTCTATTTCGGCAGCGCCGCCAACTTCGTCTACTGCCAGAACGTGGATGAAGTCTTTCACGCCACCGAGGCCGGCACCTCGCAGTACGGCGTGGTCGCGGTCGAGAACTCGACCGAAGGCGTGGTCACGCGTTCGTTCGACCTGTTCCTGCAATCGCCCGTGCACATCATCGGTGAAGTGAGCCTGATGGTGCGCCACAACCTGCTGCGGCAATCGCCGGGGTTGGACGGCATCCAGGCCGTGATGGCGCACCCGCAAGCCTTGATGCAATGCCACGGCTGGCTGGCGCAGCACCTGCCGGATGCGGAGCGCCGCGCGGTATCAAGCAACGCCGAGGGCGCACGCCTGGCCACCGAAAACCCACACTACGCAGCGATTGCAAGCGAGCGCGCAGCCGCCCGCTTCAGCCTGCACATCGCGGCCCACGCGATCCAGGACGAGGCCTACAACCGCACCCGCTTCGCCGTGATTTGCCTGCCCGAGACGCTGGCGACGCCCGCACCCACCGGCCACGACTGCACCAGCATCGTGGTTTCGGTGCCGAACAAGCCCGGCTCGGTGCACGACATGCTGATGCCGCTGAAGGAATACGGCGTGAGCATGACGCGCTTCGAGTCACGCCCGGCCAAATCCGGCCAGTGGGAATACTATTTTTTCATCGACATCGCCGGCCACCCGGCCGAGCCCAGCGTACAGGCCGCGCTGGAAAAACTGCGCGCCACCTGCGCCTTCTACAAGGTTCTGGGCGCCTACCCCATCGGCCGTGATGTTTGAGCAGCTCGGCCTGATCGGCTGCGGCCTGATGGGCGGGTCGTTCGCGCTGGCCGCGAGGCAGGCTGGCCGGGTGCGGCGCGTGGTGGGCTATTCGCCGTCCGCCAACACCACGCGGCGTGCGCTGGAACGGGGTGTCGTTGACGCCGTGGCCGCCGGCGCGGCCGATGCCGCCAAAGGATCCGATCTGATCCTGGTGGCGGTCCCGGTGGGCGCGAGCGCTCGCACATTCGCCGCCATCCGCGACAGCCTTCGGCCGGACGCGCTGATGATGGATGTGGGTTCGACCAAACGTGACGTGGTCGAAGCGGCCCGGCGCGCGCTCGGGGAGCGGATCGCGCAATTCGTGCCGTGCCATCCCATGGTAGGGCGTGAAGTGGCGGGGGTGGAGAACGCCGATGCGGGCTTGTACGCGGGCGGCCAAGTCATCATTACCCCGATCGCCGAAACCCCACCCGAGCGAATCACGCAAGCCCACGCGGTCTGGCAGGCGCTCGGATGCCACACCCTCCAGCTCACACCCGAGTCGCACGACGCCGCGCTGGCGGCCGTGAGCCACCTGCCGCACCTGATCGCCTTTGCGTTCATCCAGGGTGTCGCCGCACAGCCCGAAGGCCACCGCTTCCTGTCGTTGGCCGGCCCCGGATTCCGCGATTTCAGCCGCATCGCGGCCAGCAATCCGGACATGTGGCGCGACATTTTCCTGGCCAACAGCGCCGAGATCAAGACGCAGTTGCACCGCTTCCGCGCGGCGCTTGACCATATTGAGCAGTTGATCGAAAACGGTAACGCGGAAGCGCTGGTCGCCGAGATCCGCACGGCCAGCGCGATCCGCGCACACTGGTCGCCAGCACAGCCTGTCAAGCCGACGGCTTAACGGCCAGATGCATTTCCCGTGTACACCACCCCATTCCTCGACATCCCCGCGCTGGACGGCGTGTCCGGCCGCGTTCGCCTGCCGGGATCGAAAAGCATTTCCAACCGCGTGTTGCTGATGGCCGCGTTGTGCTCCGGCAAGACCGTACTGCACAACCTGCTGCATTCGGACGACACGCACGTCATGTTGCAGGCGCTGGATCAACTGGGTTGCGCGCTCCACGTGGCTGGCGAAACAACCACCGTCAACGGCTTGAACAGCGATGCAACAGGCCCGCGGATCGAACTTTTTCTCGGCAACGCCGGGACCGCCATGCGGCCGCTCACGGCGGCACTGGCACTGCGCGGCGGCGAGTACACACTCTCGGGCACGGCCCGCATGCACCAGCGCCCGATCGGCGACTTGGTCGACGCCTTGAATGCGCTCGGGTGCCGTATCGATTACCTCGGGCAAACAGGTTTCCCGCCGCTTCGTATCCGGTCCCCTAACCTCGATTTCCGCCGACCGATTCGGGTGCGCGGCGACGTCTCCAGCCAGTTCCTGACCGCGCTGCTGATCGCGCTGCCGACGGCGGCCGGCGCCAGCCGACGCGACATCGAAATCGAAGTCGTGGGCGAGCTCATTTCCAAGCCGTACGTGAAAATGACGCTGGACCTGCTGGCGCGCTTCGGCGTCGACGTGCGACGCGACGCCTGGAAGCGCTTCGTCATCCCTGGCGGCAGCCGCTACCAGTCACCGGGCGATTTCCAGGTCGAACCCGACGCGTCTTCGGCGAGCTACCTGATCGCCGCCGCTGCCTTGTCACGGCCAACCGGACACGACGATGGCTTAACGATCGAGGGCATCGGCACGAATTCCATCCAGGGCGACATCCGGTTTGCAGAAGCCGCCGAGCGTATGGGAGCGCGGATTCAAAGCGCCACCGACGGCCTGCACGTTGCGCGCAGCCGCTGGCCGCTCAAGGCCATCGATCTGGATTGCAACGCGATTCCCGATGCCGCCATGACGCTCGCCATGATGGCGCTTTATGCCGACGGCCCAAGCACGCTGCGCAACGTCGCCAGTTGGCGCGTCAAGGAAACCGACCGGCTCGCTGCCATGGCAACCGAACTGCGCAAGCTCGGCGCCGCAGTGGAGGAAGGCGCGGATCGCTTGACGATCACGCCGCCCGCCACGCCCGAGCACTGGCGGGCGGCCACCTGGCGCACCTACGACGACCACCGCATGGCGATGTGCGGCGCGCTGGCCGCATTCAATCCCGCACAACTGCCGATCCGAATCGACGATCCGGCGTGCGTCGGCAAAACGTTCCCGGATTATTTCGAGACCCTGTTTCAGGTGGCGCGCCCGGCCACAAGCGTGCCGGTGATTTGCATCGACGGCCCGAGCGCCTCCGGCAAGGGAACGCTGGCCAGCGGCCTGGCGCGGGCGCTGGGCTACCACTACCTCGATTCCGGTGCGCTCTATCGCCTGCTCGGCTTGGCTGCGCGCCGGCACGGACTCGCGCCGCCGTTTCAGGATGCGGCCGCGCTCGGCGCGCTCGCGAAAACGCTGCCCGTGCGATTTCACGAAGGCCGCGTCTGGCTCGGCGCCGAAGACGTCACCCATGCCATCCGCAGCGAACAGGCCGGCCGCGATGCGTCGCTGGTCTCGGCCGTGCCGGAAGTCCGCACCGCACTGCTGCACTTTCAGCGCGAGGCCGCTCGCCTGCCCGGCCTCGTGGCCGATGGCCGCGACATGGGCACGGTGGTCTTTCCACGGGCGCCGCTGAAAGTCTTTTTGAGCGCCGACGTTGCAGAGCGCGCAAAAAGGCGCGCCGCACAATTGCGTGCGCGCGGCGTTGACACTAAAATCGACAGTCTTTATGCGGACTTGGTGGAACGGGATGCGCGCGACCGAGCACGCACGGCCGCACCGCTCAAACCCGCAGAAGACGCGCTGCCGCTGGACAACTCGCATTTGTCGATCGAGCAATCGGTCGCCGAAGTGCTGTCCTGGTGGCAGAAAAAGCAGCCTTTTCGCGGCGCTTGAACGGGTTCCTTCGGAACCCGCCCATTACGCAGCGAACGGTTTGCCTGCGCACCATGGCTCCACAGGGTTTCATTCGCGTCGCCCGCTGCGCACCGAACCCTGTGGTTGATTGACTGAACCAGCGGCTGCACGTCACAACCACCTTTCACCCGCAGCTTTAGAAACGATGGCGATTTTGCCGTCGTAAACCTGTGTTCCCGGTGAACAAGGAAATCCTTCATGCCTGAATCTTTTGCCGAACTGTTTGAGAAATCGTTGAAGCGCACCGAAATGCGCCCCGGCGAGGTCATCCCCGCCGAAGTCGTCCGCGTGGAACACAACTTCGTCGTGGTCAACGCCGGACTCAAGTCCGAAGCCTACATCCCGATCGAAGAATTCAAGAACGACAAGGGCGAGCTCGAGGTCGAAGCTGGCGCATTCGTTCCGGTGGCCATCGGCTCAATCGAAAACGGTTATGGCGACACCATCCTGAGCCGCGACACGGCCAAGCGCCTCGCGTCCTGGATGGAACTGGAAAAAGCGCTGGAATCGGGCGAATTCGTCAGCGGCACGATTTCCGGCCGCGTCAAGGGCGGCATGACCGTCATGATCAACGGCATCCGCGCTTTCCTGCCCGGCTCGCTGATCGACACGCGTCCGGTCAAGGACCTGACGCCTTACGACGGCAAAACGCTCGAATTCAAGGTCATCAAGCTCGATCGCAAACGCAACAACGTGGTGCTGTCGCACCGCGCGGTGCTCGATGCCAGCATGAGCGAAGAGCGCGCCAAGCTGCTCTCCACCCTCAAGGAAGGCGCCGTCATCACCGGCGTGGTCAAGAACATCACCGATTACGGCGCGTTCATCGACCTGGGCGGCATCGATGGCCTACTGCACATCACCGACATGGCGTGGCGCCGCGTGCGCCACCCGAGCGAAGTGGTGCAACCCGGCCAGGAAATCACCACCGTGGTGCTCAAGTTCGACGTCGAGCGCCAGCGCGTCTCGCTCGGCCTGAAGCAGATGGGCGACGACCCGTGGGTGGGCGTCAATCGCCGCTACCCGGCGGGCACGCGCCTGTTCGGCAAGGTCACCAACCTGGCCGATTACGGCGCATTCGTCGAACTGGAGCCCGGCATCGAAGGCCTGGTGCACGTCTCCGAAATGGATTGGACCAACAAGAACGTGGCGCCCAGCAAGGTGGTGAGCGCGGGCGACGAAGTCGAAGTCATGGTGCTCGACATCGACGAAGACAAGCGCCGCATCAGCCTCGGCATCAAGCAGTGCAAGGCCAATCCGTGGCAGGAATTCGCGCAGGACAAGCGCCGTGGCGACCGCGTCAAGGGTCCGATCAAGTCGATCACCGATTTCGGCATCTTCGTCGGCCTGGATTCGGGCATCGACGGCTTGGTGCACCTGTCCGACCTGTCGTGGAACGAACCGGGTGAAACCGCCGTCCAGAACTACAAGAAGGGCCAGGAAGTGGAAGCCGTGGTGCTGGCGGTCGACATCGAGCGCGAACGCATCAGCTTGGGCATCAAGCAGATCGACCAGGATCCGTTCACCACGTTTGCCTCGATCACCGACAAGGGCCAGACCGTGACCGGCAGCGTCAAGGAACTGGACGAGCATGGCGCGCAAATCGATTTGGGTAATGGCGTCATGGGTTACCTGCGCATCTCGGAAATCAGCCGCGACCGTGTCGAAGACATCAATCAGGTGCTGCATGTGGGCGACGAAGTCTCGGCCATGGTGGTGGCCATCGATCGCAAGACCCGCAGCATCCAATTGTCCGTCAAGGCCAAGGACGCCGCCGACCAGCAGGAAGCGGTCGAAAGCCTGAACCAACAAAGCGCGGGCAACGCCGGCACCACCAACCTCGGTGCCCTGTTGCGCGCCAAGCTGGACAACGGCGACAAGCAGTGATGCGCTGACCCTGCCCGCAAGCGCGAGCCGATGACGGACGACAACAAGGCTTTTTGGTCATGGGCGCATCGGCGCCCGTCGTCGAAGCCACGCCCGCAGCAAGGTCATGCAAACGCCGTGAGCCCCATCAAATGACGCGCTCCGAACTGGTCGATCTGCTGGCCGAGCATTCGGCCCAGTTGACGCGGCGCGACGCCGAGGCGGTGGTCGGCATCGTGCTGGGCGCGATGGGCGACGCCCTGGCCCGCGGCAATCGGGTGGAGATTCGCGGCTTCGGCAGCTTTGCCATCAACCGGCGGCCGGCTCGCGTGGGGCACAACCCGAGGACTGGTCAGCCGATCGAGATCGCAGAGTTGCGCGTCCCCCATTTCAAACCCGGCAAGGAACTGCGCGAAGCCGTGGCACAACAGCCGGCGCACCCGGAAAAAAACGGATAGGCCGCGGTGCAGCCGTGCTCGCGGCTGGGTCGTCACGCCCTGTGTTCAGCGCCGCGGCCACGGAGAATTCGTTCTGAACTGTTGCGCCATGCACCGGCGATAAGGCGGTCGGCTTCTGCGGGCAAATCCAGCATCTGAGTCAGCAACACGCACGGAGCGCCACCAACACCCGTTGTACGATCGCCCGCTATCAACCAATCGGCGCAATCGACACGCACAGAGCGCGATGATGCGAAACGCGCGCCGTGCCTGTCCCAGGATGCGGTACCCCTTCCATGGATTTTGATTTCACCTGGCTCCTCTTCGGTCTGCCGATCGCGTTCGCGCTCGGTTGGCTGGCGTCGCGCTTCGACTTGCACCAGCTGCGGGTGGAAAACCGGCGCGCGCCCAAGGCCTACTTTCGCGGGCTCAACTACCTGCTGAACGAACAGCAGGACCAAGCCATCGACGCCTTCATCGAAGCGGTCCAGAAAGACCCGGACACCTCCGAGCTGCATTTCGCCTTGGGCAACCTGTTCCGGCGCCGCGGCGAATACGAGCGCGCCGTGCGCGTACACGAACACCTGTTGTCGCGCGCCGACCTGGGGCATGCCGATCGGGAGCGCGCGCAGTACGCGCTGGCGCTCGATTTCCTCAAGGCGGGGCTGCTGGATCACGCCGAAGAGGCGCTGCGCAAACTCGACGACACGCACCACCAGGAGCAAGCCTGGCTGGCCCGGTTGAACCTGTACGAGCGCGCGCGCGACTGGACGCAAGCAGCGGAAATGGCCGGCCGCTTGCAAGCGGCCGGGCAAACCGACTTCAGCGGCCGCTTGACGCATTACCTGTGCGAACAGGCTGAAGACGCAATGCGCAAGCAAGGCGACCTGGCCGGCGCGCGCGCCCTGTTGGGACAAGCCATCGATGCGTCGCCCGACGCGGCGCGACCACGCATTCAGCTTGCGGGCTTGTTCGCCAAACAAGGCAACCTGGATCTCGCGTTGCAACAACTGATGGCGTTGCCCGCGCATGCGCCGCGCATGATTCCCCTGATTGCCAGCGAACTGGTGCGCCTGGCGAAGGCGACGAATCAACTCGCGCCCGCGCGAACCCTGCTGCAGAACGCCTACCAGCAAACCCCTTCGATCGACATCGCCGACGCACTGGTCCAGGCAGACTTGTCCGAGGGCGTACCGGCGCTACAGGCGCGCCGCGGCTACGTGGACCACATGGCGCACGAGCCGTCGCTGATCGCCGCCGCGCGCTGGCTCAACTCCGAGCCGTTCGCCGACGACGACACGCGCAAGGCGCTGCAAGGCTCGTTGGAACACGCCGTGCGCCCGCTGGCACGCTACCGCTGCGCGGCCTGCGGCTTCGAGGCGCAAGGCTATTTCTGGCAGTGCCCCGGATGCCAGGCCTGGGAAAGCTTCCCGCCGCGGCGCATCGAAGAGCTGTAGGGTCCGCAATCGGCAGCGGCCGGGCCACACGCCGATCCCTCGTCCGAAGTGTTCAGCAGGGCACGGAGTGCGCTGCTGAAGCCATTCCCATCGTCCGAACCGCTTGTCAAGGCAAGCGCAAACACGCGGGCGACATGTAGGCGCGCCGGTAGGTCTCGAACGGCACGTGTCGATCGGCGGCTTCCATTTGCCGCTGTTTGGCGAGCGATTCGGCCGCCTCGCGACTGAACCGCGCACGCGTTTTTTCGGCAAAAGGCCGTGCCACCAGATCGGCGCGCGCCGCTTCGGCTCGAGCGCGAACGAAATCCAGATACGAGTCGTGGTATTCGCCGCGAATGGCGGTCAGCACGCGTGCCGATGGCAAGCGCTCGGGGTGCGCCACGCACGCCTGGGCCTCGGTCAGCGAGCACGCATAGGCGTCGCCGCCCACGGCGCCGTCCACGGCCTGCGCGATCGGCTCGAACGCCGACAACAACTCGCGCGCCCAATCGGTCAGCGCCACCGGCGCGCCATCGCGCTCCAGGCAAACACCCGGCTCCCGTCCGCGCGCCGCAGTAGTCTGCTGGTTGCGCTGCATGGCCGCGATTTCCGCCGGCGTATCGGGTGCGCTGTCGGTCAAGGCGCAATGCAGCAGGAACAAATCGAGTAGCCGCGCCGTGTCCGCATTGATGCCAATCGATTCGAACGGATTCAAATCCATGAGGCGCGCTTCGACATATTCGACGCCGCGCTCGCGCAGCGCATGCAACGGGCGCTCGCTGCGCCGGATGACGCGCTTGGCGCGGATCGTGCCGTAGAACTCGTTTTCGATTTGCAAGAGCGTCGTGGCCAGCTGGTTGTAGCCGCCGCCCAGATCCTGGATGCCGAGTGCCTCGTACGCCGGATACGGTTTGGTAAGCGCTTCCTCGAGCGAATCGGCGTAACTCTCCAAGCTGTTGTAGCTCACCGCGATTCCAGCTTGCGCATCGCTCTGGTAACCCAGCTTGCCCATGCGCAACGACGTCGCATGCGGCAGATAAAAGCTGTCGTCCCCCAGTTTTTCCAGCGGATGCTCACGCTCGGCCACGAAGCTTGCGGTCACTGCCGGCGAGGCGCCAAACAGGTACAGCAGCAGAAACGCGTTGCGCCGGAAGTTGCGGATCAAATCGAAATACTCGATGCTGCCCAGCCCTGGCAACGACCAGTTGTAATGAATGCCGCAAATGGTCTCCATGCGGCGCCCGTAGCGGTGCCCGAGCCCCATGCGGTAAACGCTTTTCGAGCGCCCGACGTTGGACAGCCCGTAAACGCCCAGCGGAATGTTCTCGTCCACCGGCAAACGGCACGGCATGCTGGAAACCCAGAGGCGCTCATCGCCGGCGGCCGCGAGCACGTGATAAGTCGCCTGGTGAATTTCCGCCAGCTCATCCAGGCAACTTTCCGCGCTGTGGCCCACACCCGTCACCAACTCCACTTGGGATTCACTGAAATCGGTAGTGATGCGTGCGTGCGTGAGCGCCGAGCCCAACGCCAGCGGGTGCGGCGTCATTGCCAGCGTACCGTCCGGTTGCGCCCGGAGACTCTCCTTCTCGATTCCGCGACCCATCCCGCGCAAGCGCTCCGGCGACAGCTCGGCCAATCGGCTCTTGAGCGAACTCATTTGTTTTCTATCCATTTTTTGAGGCGTTCGACGGTACCACAGGCGCAGCCTTTATGCGGCGACGCTGGCAACCCGAAAGCGCCGACCGCACCGGCGCAAACAGCCCGGGCAAGCGCGAGAGCCTTCGATCGATCCCGTCGCAACGCGCGCATCGGCAGTGGAGTAATGCGTGGTCCCATAATAGGGTGATGGAGTCTTCGGCACAGAACCAATCCCCGCGCGATTCAGCCACCCTGGTGGTGGTGCGCGACGGCAAGGATGGCCTCGAAGTCTTGCTGGCACATCGCAACAGCGGCTCCCGCGTCTTGGCCAATGCCTACGTCTTCCCGGGCGGCAAACTCGAGCGCAGCGATCAATCCGCTGACCTCCTGAATCGACTCGATCAGCCGGTGCAGCGCCTGCACACGCAATTGTCCGAACCCGATTCACCGCCGGAACATGCGGCCGCGCTCTACGTCGCCGCGATCCGCGAAGCCGCGGAAGAATCAGATTTGCTGTTTTTGACGACGCCCACTGCGGTCACGCAGAGTGCGGGCCACGCGTTGTGCCAACGCCTGCGCGCCAGTGCCCCGTTCGCGGCGCTGCTGACAGAAACCGGCGCGACTCTGGCCTGTAGCGCGCTGGCCCCGTGGTCGCGCTGGATCACGCCGCGCGACGCTCTGGTGATCAATCGCCGCTTCGACACGCGCTTTTTTCTGGCCAAAGCGCCCGCCGGCCAGGGCGCCCGCGCCGATGCATTCGAAATCAACAAGCTCGCCTGGCTCACGCCGAAAGCGGCGCTCATGCGCTACGAGGCGCGCGAGATCCTGCTGATCCCGCCGCAAATCATCAGCCTGATGCAATTGCTGAACTACACCAGCGCTGACGCCGCGCTGCACGCGGCGCGCACGCGCAAGCCACCGCTGATCGAGCCTCGTATCTTCCACGAGGATGGCCGCATGCTGATGTGCTACCCGGGCGACGAAGCGCATCCGGTGCGGCAGCCCGCGTTCCCGGCTTGGGTACCGACGCGGCTCGTGGTCGACGGCCAGCATTTCATGCCGATTCAAGGTTACGCTCCGTTCCTGCATGCCGCTTGAGTTCGGCAGTACCGATCAAACACGTCTTTCTCCCAAACGATCACTTCCTCCCGCGAACTCCTCGCCTCCCGCGCTGTCATGTCAACCGTCACGGACCATCGCCTGCCGCGTCGTTACCGCCAGACTCTGATGCGACACGGCCTGACGTGGGCACTTGCGTGCGCGCTGTTGCCCGCTTGGGCGCAGACCGGGGCGCCTGCCGCCGCCGCGGCTCCGATCACGGTACGACCGGCCATACCCGACGGGCAGGATGGCGTTTTTCAAGCGGTCTCACGGGAAGTGACGGTGGTGCATGGCAGCTCGCGCAGCGCCGCCCTGGTCGGGAACCCCATTGAAGCGGGCGACCGTGTCCTGACCGGCCCGCGGAGCGCGGCAGCACTGGCCTTGCGGGACGGCACGCGGCTTTCCATCGGCCCGAGCACGCGCCTCGAACTCACGCAATTCCTGTACGAACCCAAAACCGGCAGCGGCAACCTGCTGCTCACGCTGGTGCGCGGAACCGTGCGCGTGGCGACTGGCAGCATTGCCAAGGTACACCCCGATCAGTTCAAACTGGTCACGCCGACGGCCGTGATCGCCGGCCGCGACGCCGACTTCATCGTGGAGCAAGCGCCGTGAAGAGCCTGCTGATATCGCTGACCGCCGCGGCGGCGCTGGGTGCCTGTGCGTCGGCCACGCAAGTCGTTCTCTTGCCGCACGACAACGCGGCGAGTACGCTCCAAGTCTCTACGGGCCGCGACAGCCGCGAACTGACGGGCACCTATGCGGAAGCCAACGTGAGCAGCGGCGGCTTCATCAACGTCGGACAAAGCAACGCAGACCGGGTTCAATCGCGCTACCGGACGCTGCTGGCGATTCAACCCGAGGGCACGCGGCCGCTGCCGCTCCAATTTGAAGCCGGGCGCGCCGAGTTGACGACCCAATCGCGAACCCAGCTCGACACGGCCATCAAGGATGCCGCCTCGGGCGCCAACGCGGAAATCGTGGCCGCAACCGGGGCCGACGGCGCAGCGCCCGGCGCCGCAGACAACCAACTGTGGGTGCGACGCGCGCAAGCGGTGCGCACCTTCATGATCGCGCGCGGCTTCGATCCCGGACGCATCCGGATCACCTCGGCCACGCCGCAAGACACCGCGGCGTCCACCACCACGCACGCCGGCGCGCCGGGTATCTTCGTGCGGATGCACTGAGTCGTCGATGTCGAATCTGTCTGGATGGCGCGCCGCACGTCGGCTCGGCCAAGCGCTTCTCGCCTGCGGCATTGCCCTGTTTGCAGCCGCGGCAACGTTCGCCGCGCCGGAATTCCAGGACACCATCGCCCAGCGCGTCAAGGCCTGCACCGCATGCCACGGCGATCAGGGGCGATCGGGACCGGACGAGTACTACCCGCGGCTCGCCGGTAAACCCGCCGGCTACCTGTACAACCAATTGCTGAGCTTCCGCGACGGCCGCCGCCACTATGGCCTGATGACCCACATGGTCGACCTGATGACGGACGACTACCTGATGGAGATCGCGCAGTATTTCGCTGCGCTCGAAGTCCCCTATCCGCCGCCCGCGGCGTTGCCCGACCACCCTTCCGCACACGCGCTGGCGCGCGGCGAGCAGATCGTGCTGCACGGAGACCCCGGTGCGCACCTGCCCGCCTGCGTCGCTTGCCATGGCACCCGGCTCACAGGAGCCGAGCCACGCTTCCCCGGACTGGTCGGCCTGTCGGTCGACTATCTGACCGCGCAGCTCGGCGCATTCAAGACCGGCGAGCGCAAAGCCTACCCGCCCGACTGCATGGCCAAGGTGGCTGAACGATTGACCGATGCCGACGCCTATGCGGTGGCCCATTGGCTGGCGAACCAGGCGGTTCCTGCGGATTCCCACCCGGCGCCGCTGGGGACAATCGAACAGCCGGTCGCCCCTGATCTGCGATGCGGCAGCGCCCCGTGGCCCCAGGGGGTCAAGCCATGAAGTGGCTGGCGCGCGGAATCGTGGTCGTGGCGCTGTTGATGGTGGTCACAGCGGGAGGGCTGTGGCATGTGAACTTCAACGATGGGGTCGACGTCAACTCGGGCCCACCGGCGTCCACCGACGTCGCCACCATCGCGCACGGCGCCTATCTGGCACGCGTGGGCAACTGCCTGGCGTGCCACACCGCGCGCGGTGGCGCGCCCGGCGCGGGCGGCTTGCCTATCCCGACCGATTTCGGTACCGCGTTCAGCGCCAACCTGACGCCGGACGACGCGACCGGCATCGGGCACTGGAACAGCAACACGTTCTGGCGCGCCGTGCATTTCGGCCGTGGCGCCGATGGCCGGTTGCTGATTCCAGTCTTTCCCTATACCCACAGCACGTTGATGCCGCGCGCCGACGCGGACGCGCTGTTTGCCTACTTCAAGAGCCTGCCGCCGACCGTAGCCCAGCCGCGGCCGCAGGAACTGCGCTGGCCTTACGGCACCCAGGTTGCGCTCGCGGTCTGGCGCGCGCTGTATTTCCAACCCGGCAGCTACACCGCCGACCCGCGCCACGACGCCAATTGGAACCGGGGCGCTTACCTGGTGCGCGGCGTGGCGCACTGCTCGGTTTGCCACGCCACGCGCGACGCGCTCGGCGGTGCCGACTGGAACAGCCTGACCGGTGGTGTCATCGGCGGCCAGGGGTGGTATGCACCCTCGCTGGTCGACCCGCGTGAAGCCGGATTGGCCGATTGGCCGGAACAGGAAATCGCCACGCTGTTGCGCGTGGGCGTGGCCCGACAGGGACGCGCCAACGGCCCGATGGCGGAAACCGTGATGCGCGGCACGCAATATTTGAGCGATGGCGACGTGCGGGCAATGAGCATCTACCTGCGCAGCCTGCCGCAAGTGGTCCACACCAGCCCGACCAGCGGTTCCACGCCGGCATCCACAGCCGCGATCACCGGCGGCGTTCTCGTCGGCCAGAAGCTGTACGAAAAGAATTGCGCCAGTTGCCACGGAAGCCATGGCGAAGGCGTGGGCGAGGCCTATCCGCCCCTGGCAGGCAACCGCGCAGTCACCATGCCGGCCGCGGAGAACCTGCTGCAGATCGTGCTGAACGGCGGCTTCAACGCCGCCACCCAAGGCTACCCGCGCCCGTTCGGCATGCCGCCGTTTGCGCTGCAGCTCACCGACGATGAAATCGCATCGGTCCTGACCTATATCCGCACCGCCTGGGGCAACGATGCCGGACCGGTGAGTCCATTCAAGGTGCACGTGCTCCGAGCGATTGCCGATCCGGCCGGCAGCAAGTAGAACCACCCCGGGGCGACGGCGTAACGGTTCATGGCCCGTGAGACGCCCGGCGCGGCATCGCTGCAGCGGAGCGCCCGTCCGTCGTGCCCCAACTTCTGGTGCCTGCGGTCCGCGCCGTCGGTCGAACGGCCTGCACGGCCGTTCAGATATCTCACATCAGCGATCGAAGCGCCGATGTTTACCGCCGTTGTTGCCGCCGCCGTGGCCGCGACCGGCGCCGCGGCCCATCATGTCGACGCTGGTGCGCAACGGATCGGGTTGCCCGCGCGGCACGTCATGGTCGACGCGACGCTCGACGTTGCGCTTGTGCAGATTGATTTGCAGCGGATCAACGTTGCGCGGCAAGCGGTCGGGCTCGGCGCCGTAACCGTCGCCATCACTGCCGCGTGAACCCTGACCAGCACCATTGCCCTCCGCGCCGGCATTTTCGAACCGTGGCGCGCGCGCTTCCTGGTTGGGTTCAAACCCGCCGCGTCCGCGACTGCGGTGGCGCCGGCGCCGGCCGCCATTGCCGAAGTCGCGCGAATCGCCGGCGTGATTGCCGTCTTGTGGCGCACCCGGGCCGCGCCGCGGCGCTTCTTGATGGCCCGCGGCAGGCGCATCACCCGCGCCGTGCTCGGCGTGGTTCGCGCCACGCCCATGTTGCTGGCGCCGGCCGCGGCTTTCGCGCATGCGTTCCATCATT
This sequence comes from Burkholderiaceae bacterium, assembly GCA_004299095.1. GTDB lineage: Bacteria > Pseudomonadota > Gammaproteobacteria > Burkholderiales > Burkholderiaceae_C > Ottowia. The sequence goes on from SCQQ01000004.1 coordinate 20,337, forward strand.
TCGCGGCGTGCGGCGCGCGCCGCAGCCTGCATCACTTCGCGGCTGGGTGGACGGCCCAGGCCGCCCCACAGCGTTTGCCGTCCCATGGCAATCGGTTCGGCTTTTTCATCGGGCTCAGGCCCAAAGCCATCCAGAATCTTCACCGGAATCTGCTGCGCCGTGAAGCGCTCGATGGCATGCATGAAGCCTTCTTCGTCCAGGCACACCAGGCTGGCCGCCTCGCCGTCGGCGCCAGCGCGGCCGGTGCGGCCGATGCGGTGCACGTAATCCTCGGGCACGTTGGGAATGTCGAAGTTGACCACGGCGGGCAGCTCATCGATGTCGATGCCGCGCGCCGCGATATCGGTGGCCACCAGCACGCACAGCCCGCCGTGCTTGAAGTCGTTCAACGCCTGGGTACGCGCGGTCTGGCTCTTGTTGCCGTGCAGCGCCATGGCGGTGATGCCGTGTTCGTTCAGGAAATCGGCCACCCGATTGGCACCGAACTTGGTGCGCGTGAACACCAGCACCTGGTTCCACTTGTTCTCGGTGATCAGGTGCACCAGCACGTCTTTCTTGCGCGCGCGCCCAACCGGGTAAATGACTTGCTTGATGCGCTCGACCGTGGTGTTGGGCGGCGTGACCTGGATGCTTTTCGGGTGCGCCAGGAAGCTCTCGGCCAACTCGCGCACGTCGTCGGTGAACGTGGCCGAAAACAGCAGGCTCTGCTGCGTGCCGGGCAACAGCGCCAGCACTTTCTTGACGTCGTGGATGAAGCCCATGTCAAGCATGCGATCGGCCTCGTCCAGCACCAGGATTTCGACGTGCGAGAGGTCGATGAAGCCCTGCTCCTGCAAGTCCAGCAGGCGTCCGGGCGTAGCGATCAGGATGTCGCAACCGGCTTGAATCCGGTCGATTTGCGGGTTCTGCCCGACACCGCCGAAGATCACCGTCGATTGCAGGCTCAGGTATTTGCCATAGGCTTGCACCGATTCGCCGATCTGCGCCGCCAGCTCGCGCGTGGGCGTCAGGATCAGCGTGCGGATGGCGCCCGCCTGTTGCGGCGCGCGGCCGCTCAGGATTTGCAGGATGGGCAGCGCGAACGCCGCCGTTTTGCCGGTGCCGGTTTGCGCACCGGCCAGCAAGTCGCTGCCTTCCAGGACGACCGGGATCGCCTCGGCCTGGATCGGCGTGGCACGCGTGTAGTCAAGCTCTTGTACGGCCCGCAAAATGTCCGGGACCAGATTCAGTTCTTCAAAGTTCATGAACAAATGGCGTCGTCCTCTGAGCGACGCGGGTGCTTTTGCCCGTTCCGGATCGTGACCGGCCAGTCGTTTGAGCGAAAAGTGAGTTGGTTTGAATGGGTTAACGTTGAACAAGGGGCCATCAAAGCGGCTGTTCACCGACCCATTCGCAGCGGAAGCGCTGGCTGATGCGAGAAACTGGGGGCTCGCAAGCAGCCGTATTATCGCACGCAGCGGCGGTGTCCCGGCAAACTGCCTGACGACGCGCCCGTCGGGGCAACACGCAGCCGCATCGGAGCAGCGTCGATAATCGGCGCACGACGACATCGCCCGCGCCGTGCCATGCTTGCGGCGCCCAACCCCATCGCGCGCCCTGATGTGGCGCTGCGCCCCTATCTCAAGAGTCTTATGCCCCAGTACGTTTTTTCGATGAATCGTGTCAGCAAGATCGTGCCGCCCAAGCGTCAGATCCTGAAAGACATTTCGCTCAGTTTTTTCCCCGGCGCCAAGATCGGCGTGCTCGGCCTGAATGGCTCGGGCAAATCGACGCTGCTGAAAATCATGGCGGGCGTCGATACCGAAATCGAAGGCGAAGCGCTGCCCATGCCGGGTCTCGACATCGGCTACCTGCCGCAGGAGCCGCAGCTTGATCCCGACCGCACGGTGCGCGAGGAAGTCGAGGCCGCGATGAGCGCAGTCAACGCCGCCCGCGCCCGCCTGGAAGAAATCTATGCGGCTTACGCCGAACCGGACGCCGATTTCGACGCCCTGAGCGAAGAGCAGGGCAAGCTGGAAGCCGTGATTGCCGCCGCCGGCACCGACAGCGAGCACCAACTGGAAATTGCCGCCGACGCGCTGCGCTTGCCGCCTTGGGACGCCGTGATCAACACGCTTTCAGGCGGTGAAAAGCGCCGCGTGGCGCTGTGCAAGCTGCTCCTCTCCAAGCCCGACATGCTGCTGCTGGACGAGCCCACCAACCACCTCGACGCCGAAAGCGTGGAGTGGCTGGAGACCTTCCTGCACCGCTTTCCGGGCACCGTGGTCGCGGTCACGCACGACCGCTACTTTCTCGATCACGCGGCCGAGTGGATCCTGGAGCTGGACCGCGGCCACGGCATCCCGTGGAAAGGCAACTACTCGTCCTGGCTGGAGCAGAAGGAAGCGCGCCTGAAGCAAGAGCAGAAAGGCGAGGAAGCCCGTGCCAAGGCGATCAAGAAAGAACTGGAATGGGCGCGCCAGAACCCCAAGGGCCGGCAAGCCAAGAGCAAAGCGCGCTTGACGCGCTTCGACGAATTGTCGAGCTACGAATACCAGCAGCGCAACGAAACGCAGGAGATCTTCATTCCCGTGGCCGAACGCCTGGGCAACGAAGTGATCGAATTCAAGGGCGTGAGCAAAGGCTTCGGCGAGCGCCTGCTGATCGACAACCTGAGCTTCAAGATCCCGCCCGGCGCCATCGTCGGCGTGATCGGCCCCAACGGCGCCGGCAAGTCCACGCTGTTCAAGCTCATTTCAGGCAAGGAAAAACCCGATTCCGGCGAAGTCGTGATCGGCAAGACCGCGCAACTGGCGTTCGTCGACCAGACGCGCGAAGGACTGCACGGCGACAAGACCGTCTGGGAAGAAATCTCCGGCGGACAGGACATCATCACCGTCGGCAAGTTCCAGATGCCGAGCCGAGCCTACGTCGGTCGATTCAACTTCAGCGGGCAAGACCAGCAAAAGCGCGTCGGTACCCTCTCGGGCGGCGAGCGCGGCCGCCTGCACTTGGCCAAGACGCTGATGCAAGGCGGCAACGTGCTGCTGCTGGACGAGCCCAGCAACGACCTCGACGTGGAAACCCTGCGCGCGCTGGAAGAAGCGCTGCTGGAATTTGCCGGCAGCGTCATCGTGATCAGCCACGACCGCTGGTTCCTCGACCGCATTGCCACCCATATCCTGTCGGCCGAAGGCGAAAGCGAGTGGGTCTTCTTCGCCGGCAACTACCAGGAGTACGAAGCTGACAAGAAGAAGCGCCTGGGCGAGGAAGGTGCCAAACCCAAGCGCGTGCGCTTCAAAGCGTTGAAATAGCCGCGGCTCGGCCGAGGCCACGGCGGACGCGCATCAAACGGCCAGCGAACCATGCGGCTGCAGCCCTTCGTCAAAGTGGACGACACGCCGTTCGACGCGAACCGCGCACAGATCGAACGCACGTGGGGCGCGCCGCGGGCCGCCACGACCAACGGCATCGGCCTGATCGAACTGGATTACGGTCGCGCGGTGTTCCGTTTCCAGGCCTCGACCGGCCGACTGGAAGAAATCACCAAACGAGCGGCGATCCTTTACCTGGTTGATGGCCGCGACGTCGTCGATGTGCCGTTCGCAGCACTTGAGCCGTTCGTCCATGCATACGATCCGGCGGCCTTCGAGCGTGCAACCTTCCTCATCTGCCCACGCTATGGCTTCGCGTTCGTGCCGGCCGAACCGGACTGGGTGACAGCACTGGCTGTGCATTGCATCGATACGTGGCGGTGTCTCGGTTGATTCGCTGACAAGACCTGGCGCTGCGCGACTGGTCAAACGTCTTCGTCAAAATAATCGCTATCGAGCCGTGGTACGTACACCCGGCGCAGCGTGACGCCAACCTCGCAATCGATCATAAGATTGGCCAGGCGCCCGCCATCCACCAGGACGATGCCGTCGACGCTGCGCGCGAATTCCGTCGCCTGCGTCGTGTAAGTCGAAGTCGTGATGAACACGCCCTTGCGTGCGTGCTGCCCCGCCAACGCACCATAGAACGCTTGAATTTCAGGACGACCAACCGCGCCCTGCCAGCGCTTGGCCTGCACGTATACCTTTTCCAGGCCGAGACGGTCGAGCGAGATCACACCATCTACGCCGCCATCACCGACCCCACCAATACGCTTCAAATCGGACCGGTTCGTGCCATAGCCCATGCGGTGCAAGACATCAAGCACGACGGATTCGAAGTGTGATGGTGAGACGCTGCCCAGCGTATCCAGAAGCTCCGCTACTGCCGCATCCCGCAGCTCCGCGAGCGCGGCATCCAGCCTGTCATCCGGGCTTGCAGCGATCTCAAGGGCTACAGCCTGATCGGCGGCACCCTGCGAGCCTTGTGCTACGACTTCGCTGTTGCAATTAATCGGCACCAGCGCCAGCCCATCCAGTTCACTGGCGCTCAGTGGCCCGGGATGGCGCTCCACGAAATCCAGGCCCGCCGCCGTAACCCTCCACACACCGCGCGCAGGACTGGCGCACAGTCCGTGGCGCCGCAATCGATCCTTGGCCTATCCAATGCGGTTCTTGTAAATCTGCTGTTGCCCGCTCGGCAGTACCTGCGCACGGTCCTCCGGCGAGACATTCAGCACATTGGCAACCGGGTCATAGACATCCCGCGCACGGATACCATCAGGATGCTGCGCCAAAAAGCGCAGTAATGGTTCCATGAACTGGACGTAGGTCGGTACCACCATTACCCATCACCCGCAACTGCCGATGAACCCGCAGTTGGTGCAGTAGTCGCACCCGTCCTTGCGGATCATGGTGTGCGCGCCGCACTCGGGGCATTTCTTGCCGGCCATGACGCCGGTATGGCCTGCGTTCTCGGGCTCATCGTCGGCGGGCTGCTCGGCAGCGATCAACTCGTCGGGCGCGAACAGGGACTGCTGTGCCGCTTGCGCGCGGCGCTCGATCAAGCTCTCGACCGCGTAACCGATCGCCGCCACTTCGCTGTCGTGCCAGCGCGGCACCTTGGTGCCGTCGGCTTTTTCATAAGTGCCGAGGCGCACCGGCCCGCGGTCCCACGTGACCTTGCGCATGTCAGATAGCGCGCGGTCCAGGAAGCCGCCGCGCGCGGCCAGCGACAACATGCGCATGGTGGCCGTGATCCACTGCTGCGACTCGCTGCTCTGCCCCACCGGCATGAAGAATTCGATGGCGCGCTCGACCGTCCCTTGGCCGTCCGCGGTCGGCACGGGCATGAACGACACCACCAGATACAGGCGCCGCGGGCCATCGCTGGTCCAGTATTCGATTTTCTCGGCCACCGCCGGCAAGCCGCCGGTGGGGCGTTTTTCGATCACCGAATGCATCGGATCGTGGCTGACGTCGGGTTCCACAGGTGATGCGGCCACAGGCGCCGCACCCTGCTTCGCCGGCTCGGTTTCCAGCACCGCGCCCAGAATGGTGTTGGGCCGATACGTCGCCAGTCCCTTCAACCCGGCTTCCCACGCCTGCCGGTACAGATCCTTGAAATCGTCGTACGGGTAATCGGCCGGAATGTTGACGGTTTTGGAAATCGAGGTGTCGATATACGGCTGCACCGCGCGCATCATCGCCACGTGCTCGTGCGCCGTCATTTGCATGGCGCTCACGAAGTAGTCGGGCAGCTTGTCCGGCGCGTCGGTGGTCACGCTGCCGTCGACCAGCGAGCGATACAGGCGGAACGCGTGGTCTTCGACCGTGTAGCTCTTGGTGCTGCCGTCGGCCTCGCGCTTGTTGCGCGTGTAGCCCCAACTGAACGGCGGCTCCACGCCGTTGGAGGCGTTGTCGGCAAACGCCAGGCTGACCGTTCCCGTCGGCGCGATCGAGAGCAAATGGCTGTTGCGAATGCCGTGCGTGGCGATCTGCGCCTTGATGTCCTCGGGCAAGCGGCTGGCGAACGTGCCTTCCGCCAGATAGCCTTTGGCGTCGAACTTGGGGAACGCGCCCTTCTCCTGCGCCAGCGCCACCGACGCACGGTAGGCTGCATCGCGCATGCGGCGTGCAATCTCGGTCGCCATTGCGCGCCCGTCCTCACGGTCGTAGCGCAGCTTCAGCATGATGAGCGTGTCGCCCAGGCCAGTGAAACCCACGCCGATGCGGCGCTTGGCGTGCGCTTCGGCACGCTGCTGTTCCAGCGGCCAGAACGTCAGATCGAGCACGTTGTCGAGCGCGCGCACTTGCGTGGCCACCACGCGCTCGAACGCGGCAAAGTCGAATTCCGGCGTGCCATCGACACCGAACGGATGGCGCACGAAATTGGTCAGGATGATCGGGCCCAGGTCGCAGCAACCGTAGGGCGGAAGTGGCTGCTCGCCGCAAGGATTCGTGGCCTCGATCTTCTCAGCATAGCGCAGGTTGTTGTCCTGCCCGATGTGATCCAGGAACAGGATGCCGGGCTCGGCGAAGTCATAGGCCGACTTCATGATGGTGTCCCACAGCGTGCGCGCGGGCACGGTGTGATAGACCCAGAGGCCGTCTTCGCGCTGGTGCGCGCCGCGCGCGATGCAGTCGGCGCTGGGCTCGGCCTTATGCACCAGTTGCCACTTGGCGTCGTCGGCAACCGCTTTCATGAATGCGTCGCTCACGCCCACCGACACGTTGAAGTTGTTCCAGCGCCCCGGCGTGCGCTTGGCGGTGATGAATTCGAGCACGTCCGGGTGGTCGATGCGCAGCACGCCCATTTGCGCGCCGCGCCGCGCGCCCGCGCTTTCCACGGTCGAGCACGACTGGTCGAACACGTTCATGTAGCTGCACGGGCCGCTGGCAGCCGAATGCGTGCCGCGCACGAACGCGCCTTTGGGCCGGATGCGCGAGAAATCGTAGCCCACCCCACCGCCGCGGCGCATGGTTTCGGCGGCTTCGCGCAACGCTTCGTAAATGCCGGGATAGCCGTCGGCATCGCGCCCCTGGATCGCGTCGCCCACCGGCTGCACGAAACAATTGATCAGCGTGGCCTTGATGTCGGTGCCCGCCGCGCTCATGATCCGGCCCGCGCCAATGGCGCCGGCGTACAGGTTGGTCAGGAACTTCTCTTCCCATTCGGTGCGCAACTCGGGCTTTTCAACGCTCGCCCAGGCACGTGCCACGCGCTCGTAGAGCTGATGCGCGCTGGTCTCCTGTCCCTTGAAATACTTCTCCGCCAGCACGTCGCTGCTGATGGTCTGGTCGTCCAGGGCGTGTTGCGCCCCGGGGAATGAATCTCTTTTCATGAATTGGTACGTCCCGTGCGGAAGCATCGGCTTCCGGTTAACACCTATTTGGCCCAGTTGATCGTGACCACCGCGCTGCGCCGCGGCGGCTGGGCACGGTCATTTTATGAGCGTGTTCACGGCCACAAGCGGCTTGTATGTGGCGCCCGACAACCATTTCTCCCATCTGCGCGGCTTACTACATTTGGTGGTGCGCTTGCCATTTGAACACAATCCATAGTGCTCGCAAGCAGATGTCGTGCAATTCCGACATGCCCAGGCTGATGAAATTTCGATGGCACGCCGGCAACCGCTCGCAACGTCGCCGCAATCGCGCTTTTTACCGATCAACAGGCCCTAAACCCCCGGATCAGCGGACTCGCCTGAAGTTCAAAACACGTTGGCACGACCGCGACGCCCGGAGTCACCGCGATCTCAGCATGAGACAACCGGGTGACTGTCCATTGGGCCGTGCGCCGACGTCGGTCCAGTGGTCGCCAGAGTGATGGGGGAGCGCCATATGCCCCTCACACAACCGTGGGACCCATGAGGATTCTCCAGCGTCTCCCATCGCCCCCGCAAGGACGGAAATCCGGTGCCCCCGTCGGGCGCCGCAGGAACGCCCCGAGCCTCCCCCACACTCCTCCGATCGGAGTCGATGGCGGGCCCCGGGGACGCCGGCTCTCCTTCAAGGACCGTCCTGCCGCTTTCGGGAAAGCGTGCCTCTTTGATCTCCGACTCCGGAGTAAAGCCGCGCTCGGAGCGTCATCGGTCACCGCATGCCCCGCACCTTGCCAAGGGGCCCCGCGCGACTCCGTACATTCGCATCGCACTCACGTCACGTCCCCTTGACGCCGCCTGGCGCGCTGCGCTTTGCCGTGGCCCATCGAGATTGCCTCGCCATATTCAAGGCGGTCCGTATACGCCACCCCAATCGGTCATGGCAAGGTCAAAAAAAAGCCACCCGAAGGTGGCTTTTGAAGTTGCCACGCCCGAGGCGTGGCGGTTCTGATCGAACGATCAGAAGTTGTGACGCAGACCAATACCGTAGTTGTTGGTGCTGTCGAGGCGCAGGAAGGCGGCGTACACGAAGGTGCGCTTGGACAGGGCGTACTTGCCTTCCAGCGTTGCGTTGGTGTACTTCTTCGGGCCCAGCTCGTTCTTGATGTCGCGAACCACGTCAAGCGTGAGCGTGAACGGACCGGTGAAGTACGAACCACCCAGGCTGAAACCACGACGGCTGAGGTTGGCGACACTCAAAGTGTTGTACGACGCAGCCAGCGCGAACTGTCCACCGAACGTGTACTTGCCACCCAACGTGTAGTTGGTCTTTTGTTGGCTAACCTTGTTCACGCCCAAGCCGGCCGAGATCGGGCCGTTGCCATAGAGCACGTTCAAGTCCCACTTCGTGTTGTTGTCCGCGGGATTGGTGGTCGCCGCCCGGGTGTTTTTGGGCACAAACGCGAGCGTAGCGCTCAAACCACTGAAGTTGGGCGTGGTGTATGCAAACATGCCGCTGGTACGCGGACCATCAGGCGACGAGAAGTTGTAGGTGTTGTCCACCGCCGAGTAGTTGGCGATTTGCGTCAGATCCCATTGGGCGACCGCAAAGAACGACGGGTTCAGGTCACGGCCCATTTTGAACCTGCCCCAATTGCCGCCCAACCAGACGTTGGCTTCACGACTCCAGAAATTGCCACCGCTCTTGTTGGCGGAGCCGTCAGTCAACGACAGGCCACCCTCGAAGTTGAAGCCGGCT
>SCQQ01000029.1 GCA_004299095.1 Burkholderiaceae bacterium
CAGCGCCCCCTGATCGTCGACGGCCCACTCGACCAGCCGGTCGAGCGCCGGCCGCGCGGCATCGGCATTGGGGTCGTTGACCAGCCCGACGACGACGTACTGCTGCCCCGAGAGGCCCCAGGCGTAGCCCGCGAGCGAGACCACGTCGCGCAACGTCCCGGTCTTGAAGCGCGCGCGGCCGATGGCGTCGGAACGGGGGCTGCGATCGGCCAGATGACGCGCCGTGCCATTCACGCCGGCAATCGGCAGCGAGCGCTCGAACGCATCCGCGGCGCGCGGGTCCTGGGCGGCGTGCCTGAGCAGCGCCGCCAGTGCTCCGGCCGTGACGCGACCGTCGCGCGACAGGCCCGAGCCGTTGTCCAGGATCGGCGGCGGATAGCGCGCCAGCGTGCGCTGCCACCAGGCATCCACGGCCCGGATCGACTTGGCGAAGGTCGCACCGCCGGGGCCGTCCGACAGCGTCAGGAAAACCTGCTGCGCCATCACGTTGTTGGAATACTGGTTGATGTCGGCAATGATTTCGGAGAGCGGCAGCGAATAGCCGGTGACCCACGGCTCGCCTGGCGCCGCGTCGGCCGGATCGGAGCCGGCCGGCGCCCATTGCACCTGCCCCGACACGCTGCCGCCGGTGCCGGCCCACAGCGCGCGAATGACGCGCGGCGCGTATTCGTTCGGATCGACGTAGGCCACGCTCCATTCTTGGTCACCGCAACTGCGCGCATAGCGTCCGGCAAACGTCACTTTGTCCGGATCGGAAAAATGGCCTTGCAAGTGCGCGCGCCAATCACCGCATGCACCTTTCGCGGCCGGCACGGTCGCCGGAATGCGCACGCCAGCGATCGGCGGCTCGCTTTCCACGCGCACGCGCGCCGATCCGGGGGTGGGAAAGAACTTGAAGGTCAGCGCCTTGAAGTTGACGAGCAGCCCGTCGGGGCCGACGTTGTAGGGGCGCATCGGCTCGTCGTCAAAAGCGGCCGGGTCGTGCGGCGGCAGGTTGAACACGCTCCGGTCCAGCAGGATGTTGCCATCCACCGCCTTCAACCCCTTGGCATGCGCCGCGTCGAACAGTTCGGTCAGGCGATCCCAGACCAGCTTGGGGTCGCCGCTGCCGCGAATCAGCAAGTTGCCGTGCAACGTGCCGTTGCGGATCGTCCCTTGCGTATAGAGCCGCGTCTTCCAGAAGTAATCGGGGCCGAGCAGGTCGAGCGCGGCGTAGGTGGTGACGACTTTCATCACCGAGGCCGGGCTCATGGGTGCATCGGCGCGCCAAATGAACCGGCGCTCGGGCTTCAGTGGCACGCTCTCCCGGCCCGGGATGGGCATCACCACCATCGCCACATGATCGGGCGGGACGCCCGCCTGCGCGAGTGCCGCCACCACCGGGGCCGGCAACGCCTGTGCGCCGGCCATCGAAAGCCACGGGCCAGCGCACGCGCCGAGCGCAAATTTCAACAGGGAAGAGAGCATAGAAAAATGGGAAGATCGTGGTTCAGTCGCAATCCGTGCCCCGTCCAAGCGGTCCGCGTGCGCGCCTCCGACGACGTACCAGTCCCACGGTACGGCGCGAATACAATAGCCAATTCGTTTTCGCGTATTGTCTTGCGTTCGCCCCGTCCGATGGGCGCCCACTCGCCGGCCGAATCACGCCCACGTCGACGGACGTGGTGCAGAAGCCGATGGAGCGTGGGCGCAAGTCGTTGTTGTAACCGGTAGCGCTTGGGCCGGGCGCTTGACTGACCGCTTCGACGTCCATTTGACCCCATGTTGATTCGTCTCGCGCCGTGCGTCTGCTGCGCAGCGCCCACGCCCCGCCCATAGGAGCTTTTTTCCGTGTTCATATCCAACGCATTCGCCCAATCGACCTCCGCCGCTGGCGGCAGCGATCTGTCGTCCTCACTCATGGGCATGTTGCCTCTGGTGCTGATGTTCGTGGTGCTCTACTTCATCATGATCCGGCCGCAAATGCGCAAGCAAAAAGAGCACCGCAACATGGTCGAGGCCCTGGCCAAGGGCGACGAAGTGGTGACCTCCGGCGGCGTGATGGGCAAGGTGACCGGCATCACCGGCAACCAGCTCAGCGTGCTCATCGCCGAGAACGTCGAAATCCAGTTGCAGCGCAGTGCCGTTGCCCAGGTCTTGCCCAAGGGCACGATCAAGAAATAACCGGCAGCAGGCACGCACCGGGCGGGTGCCCGGTGTCGCCATGACCCCGCCGGCCACATCTGCCCCGATTTTCGAGCCCCGCTTATGAACCGCTACGCGCTCTGGAAGTACGTGATCATCGCCGTGGCGCTGGTCGTATCGATCATTTACACGCTGCCCAACTTCTTCGGTGAAGCGCCGGCGGTGCAGGTGGCGTCGGCACGTGCCACGGTCAAGATCGATACCGACACGCTGAACCAGGTTGAGCAAGTCCTGAAGCAGGCCGACGTTCCGCCGACCTACATCAGCCTGGAAAACGGCTCGATCTGGGCGCGTTTCACCACACCCGACGTGCAGCTCAAGGCCAAGGACGCGATCCAGCACGCGCTCAACCCGAACGCCGACGACGCCCGCTACATCATCGCGCTGAACCTGCTGTCGCGCTCACCCAATTGGCTCACGGCGCTGAACGCCAAGCCCATGTTCCTCGGCCTCGACTTGCGCGGCGGCGTGCACTTCCTGCTGCAAGTGGACATGCGCGCGTTGCTGAAAACCAATCTGGAAAGCCAGTTGAGCGACCTGCGCACCACGTTGCGCGAGAAGAACGTGCGCTACGGCGGCATCTCGCGCGTGGGCGAGACCATCGAAATCCGCGCCAACGGCGAAACGCAGGCCGCGATCCAGCGCATCCTGACGGACCAGTTCCCGGATCTGCAAGTCAACCCGGCGCAGAACGTGGCCGACCGGATGGTGGTGGCGCTCAAGCCCGCGTCTCTGAAACGCATCGAGGACAACGCCATCCGGCAGAACATGTCGACGCTGCACAACCGCGTGAACGCGCTGGGCGTGGCCGAGCCGGTGATCCAGCAGCAGGGCAGCGACCGCATCGTGGTCGAACTGCCCGGCATCCAGGACACGGCGCGCGCCAAGGACATCCTGGGGCGCACCGCCACGCTCGAATTTCACATGGTGGACGATAGCGCCGCGGCGCAGGCGGCAGCGCTGGGCAATGGCCCGGTGCCGTTCGGCGACGAGAAATTCCTGGAGCACGACGGCACGCCGGTGGTGGTCAAGAGCGAAGTCATCCTGAGCGGCGACAGCCTGACCGACGCGCAGCCCGGCTTCGATTCGCAGACGCAGCAGCCCAAGGTGGACTTGACGGTCGACGCCAAGGGCGGTCGCATCATGCGCGACGTCAGCCGCAAGAACCTGAAGAAGCGCATGGCCATCGTGCTGTTCGACAACGGCAAGGGCGAAGTGCTGACGGCGCCGGTGATTCAGGGCGAACTTGGCACGCGCTTCCAGATTTCCGGCTCGATGACGGTGCCCGAAGCCAACGATCTGGCGCTGCTGCTGCGCGCTGGCGCGCTGGCCGCGCCGATGCAGATCATCGAGGAACGCACCATCGGCCCGAGCCTGGGCGCGGAAAACATCAGCAAGGGCTTCCACAGCGTGGCCTGGGGCTTTGTCGCCATCGTCATCTTCATGGCGATCTACTACCACCTGTTCGGCGTCTTCTCCGGGCTGGCGCTGTCGTTCAACTTGCTGCTGCTGATCGCGGTGCTGTCGATGTTGCAGGCCACCCTCACGCTGCCGGGCATGGCGGCCATGGCGCTCACGCTCGGGATCGCCATCGACGCCAACGTGCTGATCAACGAGCGCGTTCGAGAGGAGTTGCGCGAAGGCGCCTCTCCGCAAACGGCAATCCACGAGGGCTACCAGCACGCGTGGGCGGCCATTCTCGATTCGAACGTGACGTCGCTGCTGGCGGGCCTCGCGCTGCTGACGTTCGGCACGGGCCCGATCCGCGGGTTTGCCATCGTTCACGTGATCGGCATCCTCACGTCGCTGTTTTCGTCGGTGTTCTTCTCGCGCGGCCTGGTCAACTTGTGGTACGGGCGGCAGAAGAAGCTCAAAGCAGTTTCCATCGGCACGGTCTGGGTACCGCCGTCAAAAAGAGCGGGCTTGACCAGCAGCGCGCACTGACCTGATCGGAGTACAAGCCATGGAATTCTTCCGCATCCACCGCGACATCCCGTTCATGAAGCACGCGCTGTGGTTCAACATCGCGTCGCTCATCATGTTCATCCTGGCCGTGTTCTTCCTGGTCACGCGTGGCCTGCACGTGTCGGTCGAATTCACCGGTGGCACGGTGATGCAGGTGGCGTACAGCCAGCCCGCGGACCTCGGGCAGATCCGGCAGACGGTCGACAAGCTCGGCTACCAGGACGTACTGGTGCAGAACTTCGGCACGTCACGCGACGTGATGATCCGCCTGCCGGTGCACAAGGACCTGACTTCGGCCGAACAGAGCCAGCAGGTGCTGAAGGCGCTGCAAGTCGATCACTCCGACGTGCAATTGCGCAGCACCGAGTTCGTCGGGCCGCAAGTCGGCAAGGAACTGACCGCCAATGGCCTGAAGGCGCTGGCTTTCGTGGTCATCGGCATCATGATTTACCTCTCCATCCGGTTCGAATGGAAGTACGCCGTGGCGGGCATCATCGCCAACCTGCACGACGTGGTGATCATTCTCGGCTTCTTCGCCTTCTTCCAATGGGAGTTCTCGCTCTCGGTGCTGGCGGCGGTACTGGCGGTGCTCGGCTATTCGGTGAACGAGTCGGTGATCATCTTCGACCGGATTCGCGAGGCCTTCCGGCGCTTCCGCAAAATGGACCGCATCCAGATCATCAACCACGGCATCACCGCCAACATCAGCCGGACCATCATCACGCACGGATCGACGCAGGCGGTGGTGCTGTCGATGCTGCTGTTCGGCGGCCAGGCGCTGCATTACTTCGCGGTGGCGCTCACCATCGGCATCCTGTTCGGCATTTACTCGTCGGTGTTCGTCGCCGCCGCCATCGCCATGTGGCTGGGCATCAAGCGCGAAGACCTGATCAAGCGCCCGCACGATTCCGGCGGGCGCGGACCGAACGCGGGCGCGGTGGTCTGACGACCCAGAGAATCCGCGCCCCCGCCAGGCCGGGCACGCGGATTCGTTGCGGTGAACCGGCGACTGCGCACCTTTCAGGCGCGCGCCACGCGCTGGAACAAACCGCCGGGCAAGCGCCCGACTTCGCCGGCCAATTCGAGCTCCAGCAAGCGTGCCTGCAAAGTCGCGGTATCGAGCCCGGTGCGCGCCTGCAGCGCGTCCAGGCTGGCGGGATCGGACCCCAGCGCGCGCAGCAGCGCGGCGGCGCCATCCGGATGGGCGGATGTGGCTTCGCTCTGCTCCTGGTAGTCGGCCACGGCGGCCGTGGTTGCAGTGGGCCAGTGCAGCTCTTCCAGTACGTCGCGCGCCGATTCCACCAGCTTGGCGCCGGTGCGAATGAGCGCGTGGCAGCCGTGCGACAGCGGGCTGTGGATGGAGCCGGGAATGGCAAACACGTCCTTGCCCTGTTCTCCCGCCAGGCGCGCCGTGATCAGCGACCCCGACCGCAGAGCGGCTTCGACCACCAGGACGCCCTGCGACAGGCCGGCAATCAAGCGGTTGCGCTTGGGAAAGTTGGCCGCGAGCGGCGCACTGCCGAGCGGGTACTCGCTCACGATCAAGCCGCATTCGGTGATGCGATGCGCCAGTTCGCGGTGCTGGCTCGGATAGACGCGATCAATGCCGGTGCCAATCACCGCAATGGTGGCCAACTGCGGCGCGGCCCCACTTTCCGCCGCCGCTTGCAAAGCGCCCTGATGCGCGGCGCCGTCGGTACCCAGCGCCAACCCTGACACGATGGTGCAGCCAGCCAGGCAGAGCGCGCGCGCGAACTGCTCGGCGTCCTGCCGGCCCTGCGGCGTCGGGTTGCGGCTGCCGACAACGGCCACCGCGCGGCCGGGCCAGCCGTTTCCGGCGCGACCTTGGTCGGTGGGTGCCGGCGCTTTCCGCTCTGCGGTATCCAGCAGGTCCACCCGGCCCAGCAAGAAGAGCATGAGGGGCGGGTCGGCCGTCGCCAGCAGCGCTGCGGGATAAGTGCGGTCGCCCAACGTCACGAGGCGGCGGCCGGCGCCCGCGGGCGCCGCGTCCAGCCAACGTTCGGTGGCTTCGCTCTGCGCCCGCCAATCCGGCGGTTCAGTGCAAAGGGCTTGCGCTTGCGCGCGGGTCACCACCTGGCACAACGCCGACTGGCTTTGCTGGAATACCGCTTGCGGCGAACCCCAAGCCGCCAGCAGCTTGCGGGCGCTGACGCTGCCGACGCCGGGCGTGAGCGCCAGGCGCAGCCACGCAGCCAGTTCGTCGGTGTCCATGGCGCGTAGCGGTGCCCGGAATCAGCGCGGATTCACCATCCGGTCGTTCACCTGGATCGGATGCGTGGCCTGCATCACGAGCACGTAGGAGACACGGTCGAACACCTTGAACACCATGGCCAGCCCGTTGCGTTCATCCGGCAATTGCATCATCTCGTGCTGCGCATCGGTTTTGTCCACCATCTTGCGGCCGGTGCTGAGAACTTCGAGGACTTGTCCGTCCTCGATGCCGTCGCGCTCGCCCTTGTTGATCGCCACCACCTGGTTGCTGCCGGCAAAGCGCACGGCATTGCCGTAGATCGACACCACGCGCGCGTCCACCGGCTCCGCCGGTGCGTGCGGCACGAAGTGGATATAGGAAGGCGGCGGTTCAGGCAGCAAATGGTCGCCAGCGCGAATTTCCTCCTTGCTGCTCACGATATCAATGGTGGCTGGAATCGGCAAATACTTCGGTGGCCCGGCGGGCGGCTGGAAACTGGCCTCACCCGCGGCTGGCGGCGCTGCGGCGTCTTGAACCGGTTCGGTCGATTCGCTTTCGCCCTTGACCAGCCGCGCCTGCCCCACGTACTGGCCTTCGTAGCCCAGGATTTCGCCGGTGATCGGATCCTTCAGCGGCGTGGCGCTGCGGAAAATACGGAATTCGGTTGGCCCCGTCGCCGTCTTCAGGAGCGGCGCGCCATCCGGTCCGCGGGCATACGCCCGGTCACCCTGCGCGATCAGCGCGCGCGCGTCGTCGCCCAGCGCGACGATGCGCGGCGCGTGCGCAAACGTGTTGTCATCCACCACCAACGGCTCGGCCAAGAAAGGACCGATCACGCTCATTTGCAGCGTGGGAATCGGATTGGCGGCCAGCGCCTCCACGCGGTTGCGCGGCGAGACGCGCACCGTCGGCCCCTCGCCGCCGTCGTTGATGGCGCGTCCGACGCGCAACAACGCGCGCCCGTTCACGCGCTCAAGGAACAACTCCTGCCCCGGATAGATCAAATTCGGGTTGCGAATCTGCTGCAAATTCATGCCCCACAACTGCGGCCAGTGCCAGGGCGCTTTCAGGAATTTGCCGGAAATCGCCCACAGCGTGTCGCCGCGGCGCACGGTGTATTGATCCGGCGCGTTCGGCGCCAGCTCCGACAGCGGCACGCCACGCGCGGCCACGTGCTGGGCGGTGGCGCGTTGCCCGGACGTGACCGCACTGTGAATACCTTGCTGGGCATAGGCGGGCACGCCCGCAAAAACAAATCCCAACCCTGTCAACGCAGCGCCCCAGCGGCGCACGCGTTTTCCTCCGTTATCAAGCTGCGTCATGGTTTTTATGCAGTAGGACCTTGTGTTGTCTGAGTGCCTCGGGCATTGTCCGATGAAGCGGCGCAGTGGGCAATGACAATTGCGCCGATTCCTGCCATAACGCTTGAAAAAGCACGAAAATCACCACATCTCGTGAGCATAACGTATGTCCATTCTGTCTATTCTTTGCTATCCGGACGAACGCTTGCACAAGGTTGCCAAACCGGTTGAAGCGGTCGACGAGCGCATCCGCACACTGGTCGGCGACATGCTCGAAACCATGTACCACGCCGAAGGCGTCGGGCTGGCGGCCACGCAGGTCGACGTCCACGAGCGCGTGATCGTGATCGACGTGTCCGAAGAGCGCAACACGCCGCAGGTGCTGATCAATCCAGTGCTGTTGTGGAAGAGTGATGAACGCGAGCGCAGCGACGAAGGCTGCTTGTCGGTGCCGGGCGTCTACGACATGGTCGAGCGCGCCGCGCAGGTGCGCGTGCAGGCGCTGGACGGAAACGGCGACAGCCGCGAAATCGATGCCGACGGCCTGCTGGCGGTTTGCATCCAGCACGAAATGGATCACTTGATGGGCAAGGTGTTCGTCGACTACCTGTCGCCGCTCAAGCGCACCCGCATCAAGGCCAAGCTGCTGAAGGCCGAGCGCGAAGCGGCGCGCGAGCGCGCCCGCGCGCTCTGATCGCCATGACTGCGCGCAGATGTCGGCACGCGCTCATCGCAGCGCTGATGGCGCTGGTCTTGGGCGGCTGCGCGTTGTTCAGCAACGTGGCGGATGTGGCGCCCGGTACGCCGCAGGCTGCCGTGCTGGCCACCTACGGCCAACCGACCGCGCGCTATCCGGCCACCGCCACCGAAGGCGCACGCTGGCAATATTCGCTGGAGCCCTCGGGCCAAGCCGTCTACAACGTCGATTTCGATGCGGCAGGCCGCGTGGTGCACGCCGAACAGGCGCTGAACGAAGGCCTGTTCGGCCAGCGCATCAAAGTGGGCCACTGGACCCGCGCCGACGTCCTGCGCGAATACGGACCGCCCGCGCGCACCATGGAAGTGCACAATTTCAACGGCATCATCTGGGTGTACCGTTACACCAACGGTCCGACTTGGCGCCTGCTTTACATCGACATCGATCCCGCCGGCATCGTGCAAAGCTACAGCGAAGGCGATCAAAACCTGCCTGACCTGATGGATTCGCGCTGAGCGGTCGTGGAAGAATCACGCTGGCGCTCGGCTTGAATGCGCGCGTGCGGCATCCGCGGGCCCCGGGTAGTTTTTGACTGAGCATCCGGATCCGTCGGCGGCGCGGTGGCGCGTCGCCGGCACGCTCCGAGATTTCCACGTTTCTCCCATGAACATTGCTTTTGCGGGTACGCCCGAATTTGCACGTGCTGCGCTCGCGGCCCTGCTGGCAGCCGATTTCCCTGCGGCGCTGGTGCTCACGCAGCCGGATCGGCCTGCGGGCCGCGGCCTGCGCCTCCATGCATCGCCAGTGAAAGAACTGGCGCAAACCCACGGCATTCCGGTGATTCAGCCCGCGGGGCTGCGCCTCGACGGCAAATACGCGGCCGACGCCCAAGCGGCGCAACAAGCGCTCGCAGCGGTGCAGCCCGACCTGCTGATCGTGGCGGCGTACGGACTGATCCTTCCGCCGTGGGTGCTGGCGCTGCCGCGTTTTGGCTGCCTCAACATCCACGCTTCGCTGCTGCCGCGCTGGCGCGGGGCGGCGCCCATCCAGCGCGCGATCGAAGCTGGAGACGAGGAAACCGGCATTTCCATCATGCAGATGGGCGCCGGCCTCGATACCGGCGACGTGCTGCTGGAACGCCGTGTGCCCATCGCGGCAGATGCCACGGCAGCGTCATTGCACGACGAGTTGGCTGGAATCGGCGGCGAGCTGATCACGGCCGCCGTGCAGCGCCTCGCGCGGGGACCGCTACCCGGTACGCCGCAACCTGACGCCGGCGCCACGTACGCGCACAAGATCACGAAGGAAGAAGCCGTGCTGGATTGGGCGCAGCCCGCAGTCACGCTGGCGCGCCGCATTCGCGCTTTCAACCCGTTTCCCGGCGCCAGCTCTGCACTCGACGGCATCCTCATCAAAGTGTGGTGCGCCCAAGTCGATCCCGCCGATGTCGGCGCGGTACCTGCCGTGCCGGGCGGCACGATCCTGGCTGCGAGCGAGGCCGGCATTGCCGTCGCTTGCGGCCAAGGCACGCTGCGGCTCACCGAGTTGCAACGCGCCGGCGGCAAGCGCCTGCCGGCGCGCGAATTCCTGGCCGGTTTTCCACTTCATGCCGGGCAGCGCTTCGGCGCTGCGGAGGTCGCACGATGAGCATGCCGCTGCCGCCGGGCCAGAGCGACCTCGGTCCGCGCACCTGGATCGGCAACTGGCTGGCCGGCCGCGTCGACGCGTTTGCCCGCACCGCGCGCCATCCGGTCTATTGGGCCGGTGCGCGCGACATGGCAGGCGTATCCGTCGGCATGGCCGCCTGGGGCCTGATGACCGGCGTGGCCATGATCAAGTCGGGCATGAGCATCAGCCAGGCCGTGCTGATGTCGCTCACGGTGTTTTCGGGCAGCATCCAGCTTGCCGTGCTGCCGCTCATCGTCGCCGGCGCGTCGCTCTGGGTGATCTGGCTGGCCGCCATTTGCGTCGGGCTGCGCTTCATCGTTTTCAGCCTGCATTTGCGCGACTACCTGATGTTCCTGCCGCGCGGCCGGCGCATGGCGCTGGGCTATTTCCTGGGCGACGTCAATTACGTGCTCTACACCCACCGCTATCCGAGGCCGCCGCAAACGCCGCGCCAGCAGCGCGCCCATCTGGCGTACGTCTGGGGCACGATCTGCTGCGGCTGGCTGTCGTGGCAGGCGGTGGTCATGCTGGGCATTTTTCTCGGCGCCACCTTCCCGGAACGCTGGGGCCTGGAATATTCCGGCACGCTGGCGCTGCTGGCGCTCACCTGCTCGCTCATGACCGATAGGCTGCGGGCGCTGTCGGCGCTGCTGGCGGGCGTGGTCGCCATCGCCGCTTACGCGTTGCCTTACCGGCTCAACATCATCGCCGCCATCGCCGTCGGCATGGGCACCTGCCTGCTGCTGGAAAAGTACGCGCCCCACTGGCGCAAAGGCAATCAGGCATGACCGAATCCGACCTCTGGATGTTGCTCGTGATCGCCGGATTGACCGTGGTGAGCGTGGTCACGCGCACGTTCTTCTTCATTTCGGAGCGCGAATGGCCGCTGCCCGCGTGGGTCAGCCACGGCTTGCGCTACGCGCCAATTGCCGCGCTCGCGGCCATCACAGCGCCGGACATCGTCATGCAGCACGGCCAGTCCGCGCTTTCCTGGGCCGACCCACGTCTCTGGAGCGCGCTGGCGACGGCGGCGTACTATTTTTACTCGTGGCGGCGTGGCGGCAGCCTGGCGTTGCCGATGGCCATCATCGTCGGCCTGATGGTGTATCTCCCGCTGCAGCTCATCGTCACGGCGTGAACGCGGGCGCGCCAGCGCTCGGGCCATACAGCGGAGCATCCTTAAAATCACGCCGGTTCAACTGCCCACCGCATTCCGACGTGACTTTCATTCGCTTTTCCGACCTCTGCGCTCAAGGCCTGGTCCACGGCAAGCGCGTTTTCATTCGTGCCGACCTGAACGTACCCCTGGACGACGACGGGCAAATCACCGAGGACACACGCATTCGTACCAGCGTGCCCTGCATCCGCATGGCACTGGACGCGGGCGCGGCCGGCGTGATGGTGACGTCGCACCTGGGCCGGCCGATCGAAGGGCATCCGCGGCCCGGCGATTCGCTCGCGCCGGTGGCGGGCCGCCTGTCCACGCTCTTGGGGTTTGATGTCCCGTTGCGGAAGAACTGGGTCGAGCACGTGGCCCTGCATCCTGGCCAGGTGGTTCTGCTGGAAAACTGCCGCCTGAACCCGGGCGAGAAAAAGGACGACCCGCCGCTCGGCCGCCAGATGGCGACGCTGTGCGACATCTACGTCAACGACGCGTTCGGCAGCGCGCACCGTGCCCAGGCCACGACCTACGGCATCGCCCGCTACGCGCCCGTGGCGTGTGCCGGCCCGCTGCTGGCAAGCGAGCTCGACGCGCTCTCGCGCGCCTTGCAAACGCCCAGGCGGCCGCTCGTCGCGATCGTCGGTGGCAGCAAGATCAGCACCAAGCTCACCGTTCTGAAATCACTGGCGGCGCAAGTCGATCAATTGATTGTGGGCGGCGGCATGGCCAACACGTTCATGCTGGCGGCCGGCCTGCCCGTGGGCAAAAGCCTGGCGGAACCGACGCTGATGGAAGAAGCGCGGGCGGTCATGGCGATGGCCGAGAGCCATCAAGCGACGATTCCACTACCGGTCGATGCCGTCACCGCCAAGGCCTTTGCGGCCGATGCGCCGGCCACCATCAAACCCATGAGCGCCGTGGCGCCGGACGACCTGATTCTGGACATCGGGCCACAGACCGCCGCGTGCCTGGCCAATCACTTGAAAAGCGCCGGTACCATCGTCTGGAACGGGCCGCTGGGCGTATTCGAGTGGGACGCGTTCGCGCAAGGGACGAAAGCGCTGGCCCAGGCGATTGCCGGCTCTTCTGCATTCAGCATCGCCGGCGGCGGCGACACGCTGGCTGCGATTGCCAAGTTCGGCATCGAAAAGCAAGTCAGCTACATCTCCACTGGCGGTGGCGCGTTCCTTGAAATGCTGGAAGGCAAGAAGCTGCCCGCGGTCGTCATGCTGGAACAGCGCGCGGCGGGCTGAAACAGCAGGTCGTCTCCAGCGCACGAGAACGCGCGCTGCGAGACCGACATGCGGGCCGAACGCGGGCACAGTTCGGCGCTCTGAATGAGGGGCGGCGCCGGCCATTCCGGCCGCCATCGGCCATGCCGCGACAAACCATGCGGCTTTTTTTAAAATAAACGGTTTTTCACCGCACGCAGCTGCTTGAGTCCAGCCATGATCTCCTACACCCACCCCGAACCATTCGACGTGATCGTCGTCGGTGGCGGCCACGCCGGAACCGAGGCTGCGCTGGCGTCGGCGCGCATGGGCGCGCGCACGCTGCTCATCACCCACAACATCGAGACCTTGGGCGAAATGAGCTGCAACCCGAGCATTGGCGGCATCGGCAAGGGGCATCTGGCCAAGGAAGTGGACGCGCTGGGCGGCGCCATGGCCATCGCCGCGGACGAAGCGGGCATTCAATTCCGCATTCTCAACCGCAGCAAGGGCCCGGCCGTGCGCGCGACGCGCGCGCAAGCCGATCGCCTGCTGTACAAGGCCGCGATTCGCAAGCAATTGGAAAACCAGCCCAACCTGCAGTTGTTCCAGCAAGCGGTGGACGACTTGCTGCTGGAGGGTGACCGCGTGGTCGGCGCCGTGACCCAAATGGGCGTCGCGTTCCGTGCGCGGGCGGTGGTGTTGACGGCGGGCACCTTCCTGAATGGCCGCATTCACGTCGGACTGCAAAACCACCCCGGCGGCCGCGCCGGCGATCCGCCGGCGAACAGCCTGGCCGCGCGCCTGAAGGAATTGAAGCTGCCACAGGGTCGTCTGAAAACCGGCACGCCGGCGCGACTCGACGGCCGCACCATCGATTTCAGTCGCTGCCAAACGCAACCGGGCGACGGCATGGACGGCGGCGAAAGCCCGCACATGCCGGTGTTCAGCTTCATGGGGCGCGCCGACCAGCATCCGTGCCAAATGCCATGCTGGATCACGCAAACCAATGCGCACACGCACGACATCATCCGCTCCGGTTTCGATCGCAGCCCGATGTTCACCGGCAAGATCGAAGGCGTGGGGCCGCGCTACTGCCCGAGCATCGAAGACAAGATCAACCGCTTTGCCGGCAAGGACAGCCACCAGATTTTTCTAGAACCCGAAGGCTTGACGACCCACACGTTCTATCCCAACGGCATTTCGACCAGCTTGCCGTTCGACATCCAGGCCGAAATGGTGCACAGCATCACTGGACTCGAACACGCGCAAATCCTGCGGCCCGGCTACGCCATCGAGTACGACTACTTCGACCCGCGCGCGCTGAAAAGCAGCTTTGAAACGCAAGCCATCCATGGGCTGTTCTTTGCGGGCCAGATCAACGGCACGACGGGCTACGAAGAGGCGGCGGCCCAAGGGCTGTTCGCCGGCATCAACGCGGCCTTGCTGTGCCGCGGCGAAGCGCCCTGGCTGCCGCGGCGCGACCAGGCCTATCTGGGCGTACTGGTTGACGATCTGATCACCAAGGGCGTGACCGAACCGTATCGCATGTTCACCAGCCGCGCCGAATACCGCTTGCAATTGCGCGAAGACAACGCCGACACGCGCTTGACGG
>SCQQ01000030.1 GCA_004299095.1 Burkholderiaceae bacterium
CGCGACTGGACGCCCACCGGCACGGTGTGGCTCAACCCAGCAAACCGGGCCGACGAGTTACCCACGAACCAGAGGCTCGCGGCCTGATTTACCGGACATCTTTCTTGACAAACACCGACCTCGAAGCTGGGGGCATTGAGCGACTCGTCGAGAACCTTGGATCGGTGCTTTAGTAGGGAGAAACATCATGATCAAGTTCAACACAGCGCTCGTTGCCGCCGCTCTTCTGATTTCGGGCAGCGCCATGGCGGCTTCCATTCAACCGCTGGCGGGCAACCTGCCGGCCTACAACCAAGTGGTGAGCACGGCCAGCACCACCCAACGCAGCGCCGTCGAAGCGCAAGCTGCGGCAGAGCGGCCGGTGGCGGGAAACATTCCGTTCTTTGCGCGGACGGCCTCGAGCGACGTGCAGGTCGCGGCGCGCTCTGGGGTTGTTGCTGAAGCGGCCGCGCAACGGCCGGCAGCGGGCAATGCGCCGTATGAATCCTGATTGAAATCAGACCGCATGAGCGCTTGATCCCAAGCACTCAAGGAAGCCACCGTCAGCGATGCCGGTGGCTTTTTTGTGCGCTGCTCATGATGACCAGG
This sequence comes from Burkholderiaceae bacterium, assembly GCA_004299095.1. GTDB lineage: Bacteria > Pseudomonadota > Gammaproteobacteria > Burkholderiales > Burkholderiaceae_C > Ottowia. Next base: position 589 of record SCQQ01000030.1, read on the forward strand.
GTCTCGCGCAACGACCGCGAATCGATCACACCGCCTCCGTCGCCCACGTGTCCGCCAGCAGCTCCGCCTGCGCAATCACCCGCTCGGTCGCTTCGGGCTGCTTATCCGGCGGGTACTTGTGGATGGCGAGCAGCACCTTGATCATCGCCACCGTCTTCGCGCGCGCATCCTTGCGCCGTTGCCAGTTGATCGTGGCGGACTTGCGCAGCTTGTCGGTGAGCGCCTGCGCCAGCGCGCGCAGCGCAGGGTGGCCCAGTTCGCGCACTGCCGATTCGTTCTCGGCCAGTGCCTGATAGAACGCAAACTCTTCCTCGGTCATGCCCTCGGGCGGCTTGGCGGCGTTGATCTCTCGCGCGAGCTTGATCAGTTCCTCGATCACCTCGATCGTCGTCAATGCCCGGTTCTGGTAGCGGTTAATCGCTTCTTCGAGCCTTGCCGTGAATTCCTTGCCTTGCAAGGCGTTGCGCTGGCCGCGGGCTTTCACCTGGTCGGCGATCAGGCGCTCCAGCAGTTCGGCCGCCAGATTGCGCGTGGGCATCTCGCGGATTTGCGCGAGAAAGCGCTCATTGTGAACGCCACTCGCGCTCAAGCAGACTATGGCCACCCCGCGCGAATATCCGCTGGCGGCGTTTCACTTGCCTTCTCGATCTCGTGGGCTTCGGCCTGTCCCTGAATGCAGCGCGTCGCGAAGTCCGCGCCAATGCGCGCCAGCTCAGCTTTTCCGCGCCTTGTCTTGGCAGGACGCGAGCGTCACGTCCAGGCGCTTGAGGCCTTCGGCGATGTCCTCCTCGCCGATGATGAGCGACGGCGCCAGGCGCACGATGGTCTTGCCGGCCGTGAGGACCAGCAGGCCGTTCTCGATGGCCGCATCCAGCACCTCGCGCCCGCGGCCATGCCAAGCGGGGCTGAGCACCAGACCCAGCAGCAAACCGCTGCCGCGGACGTCGGTCAGCACGTCGTAGCGCTCCACCAGGGGCCTGAGGCCCGCGAGCAGGCGCTCGTGCCGCGTGCGCACGCCGGCCAGCAGCGCCGGGTCGCTGATCAGGTCGAACGCGGCTTCGGCCACGGCGCAGGCGAGCGGATTGCCGCCGAAGGTGGAGCCGTGGCTGCCGTAGGTGAAGCTC
>SCQQ01000031.1 GCA_004299095.1 Burkholderiaceae bacterium
CCATTCGCCGGTGGCGAGTTTCGGCAGGTACTTGTCTTTCTGCGCCTCACTGCCAAAGAGGTGGATCGGGCGCATGACGAGCGAGTTTTGCACGCTCATGGCGCTGCGGTAGCCGGAGTCGACGCGTTCCGTCTCGCGGGCGATGAGGCCGTAGGAGACGTAGTTCATGCCGGCGCAGCCGTAGCCTTCGATGGTGCAGCCCAGAAAGCCCATCTGGCCGAAGTCGCGCATGATTTCCCGGTCGAAGTGCTCGTTCTTGTTGGCTTCGATCACGCCCGGCAGGAGCCGCTCCTGGCAGAACGCGTGCGCGGCCTCTTGCACGGCGCGCTCGTCGGCGCTCAGTTGATCCATCAAGAGCAGAGGGTCTTGCCAGTTGAGTGGGTTGGTCGCTTTCATGCGTGGCTCTCCTTCGTGACGGGTGATTCCTCCGAGCGCACCGGCGGCGCCAGCCGGTAGGTGGCGGGCGTGCGGCTCAGCTTGATGGGCGCGCCCACACCGGTGTAGTGCGGGCCGATGTGCACCACCATCTCGCGGTGCGCGGTGTGCGGGTGCTGCAGCGCCGCGCTCACTGTCAGAATGGGCGCGCAGGGAACGCCTTCGCGGATCAGCGCTTCGGCCAGCGCCGGGCCGTCCTGATCGGCCAGCACGCGCACCAGTTCGGCACGCAGTTCGGCGCGGTGGGACGAGCGCCCGCCGGCGGTCTGGTAACGCGCATCCTGCGCCAGCTCCGGGTGCCCGAGATACTTGCAAAAGCGCTCGAACTGCCGGTCGTTGCCGACCGCAAGAAAGATCGCTTCGGTGCGCGTCGGGAACGCGTCGTACGGATAAATGTTGGGGTGCGCGTTGCCGGTGAGGCGCGGCTCTTCGCCATCGAGAAACCAGTTGGCCGCGTGCGGATGCAGGAGCGACAGGCCACCGTCATACAGGCTGGCTTCGACGAACTGTCCTTTGCCGCTGCGGGCGCGCTCCTGCAGCGCCAGCAGCACGCCGAACGCGGCGTTCAGGCCGGTCACCAGATCCACGGCCGGCAGGCCGACACGCAGGGGACCGCTTTCGGGGCTGCCGTTGACGCTCATGATGCCCGTCATCGCCTGCACGGCGGCGTCGTAGCCGGCCAGGCCGCCGAGCGGCCCGTCGGCGCCAAAGCCGCTCACGCGGCAATGGATGAGGCGCGGGAAGCGCTGCGAGAGCGTGTCGTAGCCCAGGCCCCACTTCTCCATCGTGCCGGTCTTGAAGTTCTCGATCAGCACGTCGGCGCCTTCAAGCAGCGTGATCAGCGCGGCGCGGCCCGGCTCACTCGCCAGATCCAGGCGGATGCCGCGCTTGTTGCGGTTCAGGCCGAGGTAGTACGACGCCACGCGCACGCCGTCGATTTCGGTGAACGGCGGGCCCCAGGCGCGCGTGTCGTCGCCTTGCGGCGGCTCGATCTTGAGGACGTCGGCACCGTGGTCGCCCAGGATCTGGCCGCAGTACGGGCCGCCCAGGATGCGCGACAGGTCGATGACCCGGATGCCGGCCAATGCGCCGGCGTGGTTGGTTTCGCTCATGGTGGTGTTCTCGGAAAATGCCGGCGCCCCGGGCCGGCGAACTCGCTTTGGGACGCTGCAGGGTGGGTGCCCACGAAAGGGCGCAGCGCCCCCGTGCAGGTCAGCCCAACAGGACGGCCTCGGCCTGCGCCGATTCCTCGGCACGGTCATCGCCGAGCGGATCGCTGGGCAGCAAGCGATAGCGCACCGCGAGCCGCGCCAGGGCCATGCGTGCGGCCAAGCCGCTTTTCGTCGCTTCCCACGCCATGGCGATGGCGGTGGTCACGTTGTAGAGCGCGGTGGCCGCGTGGCGCGCAAGCGTGTCGGCGCCTTTCTCGGCCGCGGTTTCGCCCAGCGCGCAAGCGCGCTCCAGGCATTGCGCCAAGTCTTGTCGCAGCGCGGCGCCGGGCCGGGCTTCAGCCAGCAGTTTTTCCAGGTGCGCCTTCAGCACCGGCAGCGACCCTTCCCGCCGGATGGCGCGGATCACGTCGAGCGCGACGATGTTGCTGGTGCCTTCCCAGATCGAACCGAGGTGCGCGTCGCGCACGATGCGCGCATCGCTCCACTCCTCGATGTAGCCGCAGCCGCCGCGCACTTCCATGGCATCGCCCGCGACCTTGCGCGCGTCGCGCGTGGCGCGGAACTTGATCATCGGCGTCATGATGCGGGCCAACGCGTAGGCATCTTTTTCCTTGGCGTCGGCGCGGCGCAGCGCCTCGGCGGTCTGGAACACCATGGTGCGCGCCTGCTCGGTGGGCACCATCAGTTTCAGCAGTTCGCGCCGCATCAGCGGCATATCGACCAGGTGCTTGCGGAACGCCACCCGGTTGCGCGCGATGAAGGTGGCTTCGCTCACCGCGCGGCGCATCAGGCCGGCCGCACGCACGCCGTTGGAGAGGCGCGAGTTGTTCACCATGTCCGCCATCTGCGCCATGCCGCGGCCGCGTTCGCCCACCAGCCAGGCACGCGCGCCTTGCAGCGTGATCTCGCCGCTGGCCATGGAGCGGCTGCCCATCTTGTCCTTCAGGCGAACGATGTGGTAGGTGTTGTGGCTGCCATCGTCGAGGTCGCGCGGCAGCAGGAACAGCGACACGCCATGAATCCCCGCGGCGTCGCCTTCCACGCGCGCCAGCACCATGGCGAGTGCCGCGTCGGGGTTCGAGCAGAACCACTTGTCGCCGGTGAGCAGCCACTCCCCAGGATGATCGGGATCCGGCCGCGCCACCGTCTCGGTGGCCGAAATGTCGGAGCCCGCGGCCTGCTCGGTCATGAACATCGCGCCTTGCGCGAGCGTGTCGAGATCGGTGCTGGTGAGCGCGGGCAGATAGCGCTTGACCAGTTTGGGGTCGCCGAACTTGCGCAGCGTGCGCGTGAGCGAATCGGTCATGGACACCGGGCAGCACAGGCCGAATTCCGCCTGCACGAACAGGTAGAACAGCACGTACTTGACGATGGACGGCATCTGCCCCTTCCAGCCCAGCACGTCCTGCCGGTGCGACACCGCGGCCATGGCAAATTCGCCGTAGGCCAGGCGCTCCATTGCGACGTAATCGGGGTGCTTGAGGATGGCCTGCGCGTCCACGCCGGTGCGGTCGCGGTACTGCAGCGTGGGCGGATTCTTGTCGGCCACCAGCGCCAACTGGTCGAGCTTGCCGCCCGCCAGGGCGCCCAGGCGGTCGAAAGTTGGCTCGAGGTGTTTCACCAGATCGGCCGGCAGGTAAATGGCCAGCAGGTCTTTCAGAAACGGGTCGGTGCGATAGAGGTTGACGCCCTTTTGATCGGGGATCGGGTGTTCCAGTTGAACGAGCGGCGGGTTGGTCGTCATGGTGTCTCCTGTGGGAACAGGCAAGGCCATTGTTCGCCGCGGGTCGATACATGTCTAATACTGAATATTCATCGACCAATAGAATTTTTCAATCGTGAAATTCCGGCAACTGCGCTACTTCCTGGTGTTGGCCGACGAACTTCATTTCGGCCGCGCGGCCGAGCGCCTGGCAATCTCGCAGCCGCCGCTGTCCTGGAACATCCAGCAACTGGAGCGGTCGATCGGCGCGCAGTTGTTCGTGCGCTCCAGCCGTGGCGTGCGCCTGACGCAAGCCGGCCGCGCGCTGGTTCCTGCCGCCCAGGCACTGCTGGCGCAAGCCGACGAGGCAGCGCGCCTGGCGCGCGACGTGGAGCGCGGCGTGCAAGGCGTGTTGCGCATCGGCCTGGTGAGTTCGATGCTCTACCGCAGCCTGCCGCAACTGCTGCGCGGGTTTGCCCAGCGCTCGCCGCGCGTGCAGTTGCGCACGGCCGAAATGAGTTCGCACGACCAGATCGTCGCGCTCTCGCACGGGCACCTGGACCTCGGGTTCGTTCACACCGTGCAACTGCCGCCGACGCTGGAACGGCTGACGTATTCGAATGAGCCCTTCATCGCCTGCCTGCCCGCGGCGCACCCGCTGGCGCAATCGCCCGCGCTCACGCCGTTTGCGCTGCGCAACGAAACCTTCGTGATGTTTGCGCGCGATGCGTCACCGGACTATTACGAGCGCGTCCTGACGCTCTGCACCGGCGCCGGCTTCTACCCCAACGTGTGCCACGAAGCGCGCCACTGGCTGAGCGTGGTGTCGCTCGTGGCGCAAGGCCTGGGCGTGGCCTTCGTGCCGCAGGCGCTCGCGCACTCCGCAGTCGGCGGCGCCGCATTCATTCCGCTCGAAAACGCCGCCACGCGCTCGCAGACGTATGGCGTCTGGCGCAAGGACAGCGACAACGCGGCGCTGATGACTTTTCTCGACGACGTGCGCGCTCAGAAGAATGAACAATGACGCCGGCTGCGCCGGCATGAAGATGACCAATGCGTCATCTGCTCACAGCGACGTCATCCGTACCGTTCGTATCCGTAGAGCGCCGAGCTTCAATCGCGCGCAAAGCGCCAGACGCCCTGCGCGTCGCGCTCGCGCCGCAGCTTGCCGCCGTACCACAGGCGATGCAGGTGCGCGACCGATTCGCCGAGCGCGAACGTGGTCTGGTGCAGGTCGAGCGTGCGCTTGAACAGGATGGGCAGCATGTCGTAAGCGCTCACGGGCGCGGTCTTGGCGGCGTCCATCACTTCCTCCAGGCGCAGCCGATGGTGGTCGCGCAACTGGCCGATGCGGGTGTACAGGCCCTTGAACGGCTTGCCGTGCGAGGGCAGCACCAGCGTGCTCTCGGGCAGCGCCTTGAGGCGGTCGATGGAATCGAGGAACAGCGTGAGCGAATCCGCTTCGGGCTCGTTCACGTAAACGCTCACGTTGGTGGAAATGCGCGGCAGCATCATGTCGCCGCCGATCAGCACGTTCAGGTCCTCGCAATACAGCGCCATGTGTTCCGGCGCGTGGCCGTAGCCGGCGATGCAGCGCCAGGTGTGCTCGCCCACCGCGAACGCTTCGTGGTCCATCAGGCGCGCAAACGCGGGCGGCATGCTCGGCACCAGGCCGGTGTAATAGAACTTGCGTTCGCGGATCTGCTGCAGGTCTTCGGGCTTGCGCATGCCGTGGCTGGCAAAGTAGTTGGCGAGTTCGTTGCCGCCGAAGTTGTTCGATACCGCGCACGAATAGCGCGCGGTCTGGTAATCGGCGGCGCTCATCCAGAGCGGCGCGTTCCAGTGCTCGCACAGCCAGTGCGCCAGGCCGACGTGGTCCGGGTGCATGTGCGTGACGATCACGCGCACCACCGGCAGGCCGTCCAGCTCGTGCGCGAACACGTTTTCCCAGTTCGCGCGCGAATCGGGCCGGTCGACGCCGCAATCCACCACGCTCCAGCCGTCGCGCCCCTGGAAGCGGTCGCGCAGCAACCACAGGTTGATGTGGTTCAACTGGAACGGCAACGCCATGCGAATCCACTTGACGCCAGGCGCCAGTTCGATCGACGCGCCGAAATCGGGCACGCGGTCGGCCAGCGGGTAATGAAGCTGGCGCTCGAGTTCGTCGGATAGGGACATGGCGGAGAAGTCAGTGACTTGGGAGTGAGTCTGCGAGCGCAACGGCTCGGCGATCCGTCCGATTGTAAAAACCGCGCCCCGGCACGTACCCCGCGCAGCGCCAGTGCAGCAGCCGAAAAGCGCCGCGCACGCGTGTAGTCGGGTCCGAACGCGCCCGTTACGCCGTGCGCTCGGGCTGCGCCCGGACGTACACCTCCATGACCAGCCGCAAGACGGTTTCGTCCGCCTGGTTGGTCAACTCGCCCGTCGTGGTCACCAGCGCGCGGTTGCGGGCGTCGAAGTGCACGGTGTCGACCTTCATCGCGCCGCTGACCATATCGCCGGGACGCAGCGGCCGCAGGAAGCGCACGTCGCGCAGGCCGCGGCCGGCGATGATGCTCCAGCCACTGAAAACGGCGAGCACCACGAGACGCTCGTAAATCGCAATCGTCTGGATGCCGCTGGCGATCAGGCCACCATAGGCGCCGGCGGCAGCGGCGGCCAGGTCGACGTGAAAGATTTGCGGGTCCCAGGCGGCGGCAAAGTTGATGGAATCCTGCTCGCTCAAGGCATAGGAACCCAAGGCATGCGTGCTGCCCGCAATGATGTCCACGCCATAAGCCAAATCTGGCGTGGGCGCCGAATCGTGTGTGGTCATTCCTTGCGCGCTCCGGTTGCAGCATGGCCGCCAGTCCGTCCGGCGCCGTCATGCAGCGCCAGTTATACAAGGGATGCGCGGCAACCGGCTCGATCCCAGCGCCCGGTCGAAGCGGGCCAGTGCATGCCAGCCGCGATTGCCCATCGGCGTCGCGCGGGGCCGCACCGACCCAAGCAGGCAAGACCGGGCGCAAGCGACAAGCCGCTTGCATCGCGGCCGTCGCGTTACCATCGCCCGAAACCGTCCGTCACCATGTCCACAACGCCATCCATCCCGTCCGATCCGGCCCTGTACGACCGCATTGAAAGCAGCTTCCTGCGCCAGGGGATGATGCAGCACCTGGGTGCGCGGCTGGAGCGCGTGGCCCGGGGCGAAGTGGAACTCACGCTGCCGTTTTCCAACAAGGTGACGCAACAGCAGGGCTCGTTCCACGGCGGCGCCATGGGCGCGCTCGCGGACATCGCGGGCGGCTACGCGGGGCTCACCACCGCGCCCGACGACAGCGAAGTGGCCACGGTGGAATACAAGATCAACTTCCTGGCCAGCAAGATCGGCGGCACGCTGCACGCCATCGGCCGGGTGAGCAAATCGGGCCGGCGGCTCATCATCACCACCGCGGACGTGACGCACGTGGCCGACGACGGCGCCCGCACCCTGTGCGCCATCATGCAGGAAACCCTGGCGGTGGTGCCGAAGAAATACTGACGAAACGCTTCAAGGAGACAGCCATGAGCAA
>SCQQ01000032.1 GCA_004299095.1 Burkholderiaceae bacterium
GCGCCCGTTTCGATCACGTCGCCGGCCGCCCCGCACAACTGCACGATCCGGCCCGCGTAGGGCGACGGCACTTCCACCACCGCCTTGGCGGTTTCCATGGAAGCCAGCGGCGCATCCAGCGCGACCACGTCGCCCACGTGCACCAGCCACTCGACGATGGTCGCATCGGGCAGCCCTTCGCCCAGGTCGGGCAGGAGAAAAGTCTTGTTCATGGTTCACCCAGCCGCCAGGGTTTTCTTCAGCGCCGCGATCACGCGCGCCGTGCTTGGCAGTTGCTTCAGTTCGAGCCGGTACATCGGCGTGGTAACGTCCCACCCCGTCACCCGCAGCACCGGCGCGCGCAGGTCGTAGAGGCATTCTTCAGCGATGCGCGCCGCGATTTCGGCACCGAAGCCGCCGGTCTTCGGCGCTTCCTGCAGGATCACGCAGCGGCCGGTCTTGCGCACTGATTCGGCGATCGTGCCGAAATCGAGCGGCGTGAGCGTGGCGACGTCGATCACTTCGACGCCCACGCCTTCCTGCGCCATCTGATCCGCCGCTTCCAGCGCTTCCTTGACTTCGGCGCCCCAGGTGACGAGCGTCACGTCGGCGCCATCGCGCAGCACGAAACAGACGTCGAGCGGCAGCGCCTCGCCGTCGTCGGGCACCTCTTCCTTGTACTGGCGGTAAATGCGCTTGGGCTCGAAAAAAATCACCGGATCAGGGTCGCGAATTGCCGCCAGCAGCAGACCGTAGGCGCGCGCCGGCGACGACGGCAGCACCACGCGCAGCCCCGGGATGTTGGCAAACAAATGTTCGTTGGCTTCCGAATGGTGCTCGGGTGCGTGGATGCCGCCGCCCCAGGGCGCGCGCCACACCGCCGGGCAGGTGAGGCGCCCGCGCGTGCGGTTGCGCATGCGTGCCGCGTGGCTCGCGATCTGTTCCATCATGGGGTAAATGAAGCCTTCGAACTGCGCTTCGGCCACCGGCCGCATGCCCTGCGTCGCGAGGCCTATCGTCACGCCGGCAATCGTGGCCTCGTCCAGCGGCGTGTCGAACACGCGCCATTCGCCAAACTGCTGCTGCAGGCCGACCGTGGCGCGGAAAACACCGCCGTTCACGCCCACATCCTCGCCCAGCACGACGACCGAATCGTCGTGCGCCATTTCCCACGCAAGTGCTTGCGTCACGCCCTCGATCAATGTGATGGCGGCCATGTCAATGACCCCCCTCGATGGCGACCGCGGCCGCGCGCTGCGCCGCCAGATCCTCGGGCAGTTCCGCAAAGGTGTAGTCGAACATGTCGGTGACCGGCGGCGCGGCGGTAGCGGCATAGGCCTCGGCCTCGGCATTGATCCACGCGGCGCACTCCGCCTGCAGCGCCTGCTCCTTCTGCGCGTCCCAGGCGGCCTGCGATTCGAGCCAGGTGCGCAGGCGCCGGATCGGTTCCTTCTTCCAGGCCGCATCGACTTCTTCCTTGGGGCGGTAACGTGCGGCATCGTCGGCCGTGGTGTGGTCGCCGAGCCGGTACGTCAGGCATTCGACCACGCCACCCCCGTCGCCGGCGCGCGCGCGCTCGACCGCATCGCCCACCGCTTGGCGCACGGCGATGAGGTCGTTGCCATCGACCTGAATGCCCGGCAGCCCGGCGGCGATCGCTTTCTGTGCCAGCGTTTCGGCACCCGTTTGTATTCGGCGCGGCACGGAAATCGCCCACTGGTTGTTGACGATCACGGCGACCAGCGGCAGATGCCGTGCGCCGGCGATGTTGATGGCACCGTTGAAATCGCCCTTGCTGGTGCCACCATCGCCGATGGTGCACACGGCCACCCGCTTCTCGCCGCGAATCTTGAACGCCAGCGCCGCACCGGCCGCGTGCCCGCACTGGGTGCCGATCGGAATGGCAGTCGAAAAATCGTGCCGGGCGGGCTCGTTCTGGTAATCGTTGCCGCGCTCGTCGCCGCCGGCAAACAGGAACATTTCGCGCGGCCGCACGCCGCGATACAACTGCACCCCGTGTTCGCGATAGGACGGCGCGAACACGTCTTCGGGGCGCATCGCGGCGCCGATGCCCACGTAGGTCGCTTCGTGCCCCAGGCAAGACGAGAACGTCCCGATTTTTCCGGTGCGCTGCAGCGCGATCGCCTTGGCGTCGAATACCCGCGTTCGCACCATCCACCGATACAGCTCGACCATGTGCGCGAGGTCGCGCGCAAACGCCGGCAACTTCTTGCGCACCAATCGGCCCTCGGCATCGAGGTATTGCAGAGAGTCGATTTCAAATTTGGCGACAACCGGCATGGCAACCTCCAGCAATCAGCAATCGTTGCATCCGCTTTTCCTGCGTTGCAGATGTCTCCTCGGGCACGCCATCGAGCGCTGACAAGCGCTCCGGCGATTTCATGGCGCACCTCAGCGCGCAACGAACGCGGGCCCGACAGGCTTTCGATGCTACCGCCGATCGCATTCATACGAACGACCGCATGACTCGGCTCCAACACGCACGCGGCCCTGCCCGGATTCCATACAACCAGAAATCGGGGGTAAACCCGAATTTCCGCGATAGGCCCCATGGCTAGACTACCTGCTGAACCGAATTTCAGGTCGATGGGGCGCGCCCGCGGAATTTCGGACACCCCAGGCCGGCCATCAATCGAACACAGAGGAGAAACCCGACATGACCCATCTTTCCGGATTCAAGCGCCGCGACATTCTGGGTGCGGCAGCCGCGCTGGCGGTGGGCAGCCCGTTCGCGCGCGCCGCCGACGCGGCACCGATCAAAGTCGGCATCAACGCCGCCATCCAGTTGCAAGCCGGGCGTGACATCGTCGACGGCGCCCAACTCGCGATGGACGAGATCAACGCCAAGGGCGGCGTGCTCGGGCGCCCGCTCACCATGGTGGTCGCCGATGAAACGGAAGATCCGGAAAAAGGCGTGAGTGCCGTCAAGAAGCTCATCTCCGACGACAAGGTGAACGTGCTGATCGGCGGCTATAACTCGGGCGTCACGCTGGCCGAACTGCCGCACATCGTGGGCGCGAAGATGCTCGCGCTCACGGTCGGTGCCGCGTCGCCCGCGATCACGGCGGGCGTGAAGAAAAACTACGAGCGCAACAAATACATCTTCCGCACCGGCGTGTTGAATTCGCTGCACCTCGCCAACGGCACGCTCGACTACATGACCGGCTTCCTGCACGGCAAGCGCGGCATGACCAAATTCGCGCTCGTCGGCGAAAGCGCCAAGTGGGTGCAGGACCTGATGCCGTTCCTGAAAAAGAACGCCACGGCCAAGGGGCTCAACGTCGTCATGGACGAAATCTTCGATACCGGCACCACCAACTTCTCGCCGCTGCTGTCCAAGGTGAAGAACAGCGGTGCCGAATACATGGTGCTGATCAACTCGCACGCCGCCAGCGACGTGCTGGCCAAGCAGTGGTACGACGCGCGCACGCCGGTGCCCTACGGCGGCATCGACGTGAAAAGCCAGGACACCGATTTCTTCGACCGTGTGGGCGGCAAGTGCATTTCCGAAGTGGCGTTCAACTTCATCGTGCGTGCGCCCATCTCGCCCAAGACCATTCCGTTCTTTGACGCCTTCGAAAAGAAATACAAGCGCCAGCCGGTCTACACCGGCTCGGGCGCTTACGACACGGTGTACGCCTACGCCGACGCGGTGACACGCGCCGGCTCGCTCGATACCGACGCCATCATCAAGGCGCTGGAAAAAATCGACATGGTGACCACCACCGGGCGCATGCAGCTGGATGACTCGCACGACCTGAAAGCCGGGCCTGGCCTGGTCGAGCTGCTGTTCGCGCAATGGCAGGAAGGCGGCAAGCGCGCCATCATCTGGCCCGAAGGTTCGAAGACCGGCGACTACATCAACCCGCCTTGGATCAAATCCTGACGGGCCCGGCACCGCGGTGATCGGCGAAATCCTGGTCTACGGCGCGGTCACAAGCGCCATCTACGCGCTGCTCGCCATTGGCTTCGCGCTGGTGTTCGGCGTGGCGCGCGTGCTCAACCTGGGGCATGGCGCGTTCTACATGCTGGGCGCCTACTTCATGTACCTGTTCGCGGTGCTGCTGAAGCTGCCGCTGTTCCCGGCGGCGGTCCTGGCGCTGGTGGTCACGGCCGGCCTGGGATGGGCATTGGAGCGCTGGCTCATTCGCCCGCACCGCGCGTCGACCATGGCGGTGCTGATGATCACCCTGGCCTTCCTGCTGCTGGTGCAGCAGCTCGTGCTGGTGATTTTCGGCTCGGAAGTGATCAACGTCCCGGCGTTTGCGGAGAAGAAATACACCCTGCTGGGCGCCGACGTGGGCGGCCAGCAACTGCTCACGGTGGTCGTTGCGGTGGTGTCACTGGTGGCCTTGCGTGCCTTGCTGCAGCACACGCGCATGGGCGCCGCCATCCTGGCGCTGTCGCAGGACCCGCTGGCGGCGCAGTACGTCGGCATCCCGATCAACCGGGTCTATGGCGTCGTGCTGGCGCTGTCGGCGGCGTTCGCGGCGCTCGCCGGGGTGATGGCCGGGCCGTTCCTGTCGTCGTCGCCGACCATGGCGCTGCCCGCGCTCATCAAGGCGTTCGCCATCGTCATCGTAGGCGGCCTCGGTTCGCTGTCCGGCAGCATCCTCGCGGCCATCGTCGTGGGCTACGCCGAAACCATCATCGCCTACGTGGCCTCGTCGTCCTGGACCTCGGTGGTGTCGCTCGCCGCCGTGCTGCTGGTGCTGCTGCTGCGCCCGGCCGGCCTGCTCGGCAAGCGGGCGGCGTTCTGACATGACGGTGCGAGGACCGCAGGCCGCGCTCGTGGCCATCGTGCTGGCGGCGCTCGTCTTAGCGCCGCTTTTTTCCGGCGATTACCTGCTCGGCGTGCTCACGGTCGCGCTGATTTACGTGATCTGGGCGATGAGCTGGGATTTCTTCACCGGGCTCTCGGGCCGCGAGAACTTCGGCTACCAACTTTTCATCGGCGTGGGTGCGTACGCGACCGCTTTCCTCGACGCCAACTACGGCGTCTCGCCCTGGATCGGCCTGGGCGCGGCGGTGCTGACGGCGGCGGCGGTGGGCGTGATCATCGGCTTTCCGACGCTGCGCCTGCGCGGTCCCTATTTCGCGCTGGCGACGCTGGCCGCCGCCGAAATCACGCAGCACATGCTCATCATCCTGTGGGAATTCACCGGCGGCGAAGACGGGGTTTCCAACCTGACGCCGCTGTTTTCGTCGTCGGTGCATTACTACTACTTCGTCTTCGCCGCCGCCATCGCCAGCACCGCGGTGCTGGTCGCGCTCACGCATTCGCGCTGGGGGCTGCTGCTGCGCGCCATTCGCGGCGACGAAGCCGGCTGCCAGGCGGCCGGCATCAACGTGACGTTCTACAAGATCGCCGGCCTGGTGGTGAGTGCGGCTTTTGCCGGACTCGGCGGCGCGCTCTATGCGAGCTACCAACTGCACGTGGGCCCCAACACCATGTCGGTCACGCTGCTGATCGCCATTGCCAGCATGGTTTACGTGGGTGGGCTCGGCACGGTTTACGGCGCGATCGGCGGCGCCATCGTACTGACGCTGCTGGGCGAACTGCTGCGCGACGCCGGCGAGTACCGCCTGCTGGTTTACGCCGTGATCCTCATTCTGGTGATTTTCTTCATGAAGAACGGTTTCGTCGCGCCGCTGTGGAAGCGGCTCGGCAAAACGCGTGGCCGGGGCGTGTCGCCATGACCGCGCCGCTGCTCGAAGTCCAGCACCTGACCAAGCGCTTCGGCGGCCTGACCGCCGTGAGCGACGTGACGTTCGACGTGCAGCCAGGCGAGATCCTGGGCATCCTTGGGCCAAATGGCGCCGGCAAGACCACGCTCTTCAATCTGTTGACAGGATTCATTCGGCCCGACAGCGGACGCGTGGCGTTCGCCGGGCACGACCTGACGCGCTGCTCGCCGACCCAGGTGGTCAACCTTGGCGTCGCGCGCACGTTTCAGCTGTGCCGGCCGTTCGTCGGCATGAGCGTGCTGGAAAACGCGCTGGTGCCGTGCTATTCGCCGCGCGGCGCCGGCACGCGCGAAAACCCGCACGCGCGCGCCTTGCAGATGCTGGAACACGTCGGCCTGACGCAGCAGCGGGACTTGCCCGCCGAACTGCTCTCCTACGGCGACCAGCGGCGCCTGGAAATCGCCCGGGCGCTGGCGACCGATCCCAAAATCCTGTTGCTCGACGAGCCGTTCGCCGGACTGGGATCGAGCGAAATCGAGCCGCTTTCGGCACTCATCCAAACGCTGCACCAGAAGCGCGGCCTGACGATCGTCATCATCGAGCACAAGCTGCGCGCGTTCATGCGCCTGGTGCAACGCATCGTGGCGCTGGATTTCGGCGAAATGATCGCCATCGGCGACGCGCAGGCGATCGTGCGCGACCCGAAGGTGATCGACGCTTACATCGGCAAGTCGGAGGCCGCGATTGCCACTGCTTGAAATCCGCGATCTGGAAGCGCGCTACGGCAAGGCGGTGGCGCTGGAATCCGTCACGCTCGACGTGCACCCCGGCGAGTTCGTCGGCGTCCTGGGGCCCAACGGCGCTGGCAAGACCACGCTGCTGAAAGCCATCTCGCGCACCGTCATGTCGACCGGCACGCTGACCTTCGACGGGCACGCGCTGGGCGCCTGCGAGCCGCACCAAGTGGTGGCGCTCGGCATTTGCCACTGCCCCGAAGGGCGGCATCTGTTTCCGGAACTGACGGTGCGGAAGAACCTGGAACTGGGCGCCTACCTGAACCGTTCCCGCCGGGCGATGGCAGCCGATCTGGAACACGTCTTTGCGCTCTTTCCCATCCTGCGCGAGCGTCTCGGCCAGATAGCGGGAACGCTCTCGGGCGGGCAACAGCAGTTCCTGGCGATCGCCCGCGCGCTCATGGGCCGGCCCAAGCTGCTGCTGCTGGACGAGCCCTCGGTCGGCATCGCGCACAAGCTCAAGATCGAGATCTTCGACGCCATCCAAACCATTGCGGCGTCGGGCGTGGCGGTACTCATGGCCGAACAGGACGCGCAAAACACGCTGCGCGTGGCCGGACGCGCCTACGTTCTGGAAAACGGCCGCATCGCGCGCGCCGGCACGAGCGCCGAACTGGCCGGCGACGACCACATCCGGCGCATTTACCTCGGCCTGTGAGCGGCGCGCTCACCAGGTGTCGACGAACCGGCCGGACCCTGAATCCAAGCGGGCGGAGGTGGATTCGAGCCCGCGCGCAAGCCACGACCGCGTCTCCGCCGGATCAATCACCGCGTCGATTTCCAGCGTGGTGGCCATGTTGATCGCCGAGCCGAATTCATAGCGCTCCGCAACCAGCGTCCGGTAGAGCGCATCGCGCTCCGGTCCTTCGGGCAGCGCTTCGAGCTCTTTCTTGTAGCCGAGGCGCACGTAGCCCTCCAGCCCCATGCCGCCAAATTCGCCGGTCGGCCATGAAATCATGAAAAACGGCTGGTGGAAGCCGCCGCCGGCCACGCCCATGGCGCCCAGGCCGTAGCCCTTGCGCAGCACGACGGCGAAATACGGCACGCGCAGATGGGCTTCGACGACGAACAGGCGGCTCACGTGGCGCACCTGCGCGGTCTTTTCGATTTCCGGGCCGACCATGAATCCGGGCGTATCGATCAGGCTCACGATCGGCAGGCCGTGCGCGTCGCAGAGTTGCATGAAACGCGCCGCCTTGTCGGCCGCCGGCGCGTCGATTGCGCCGCCGAGGTGGCTCGGATTGTTGGCGACGATCCCGACCGGCCGACCTTCGATGCGCGCCAGCGCCGTGTGGATGCCGGCGCCAAAGCCGGTGCGCAGCATCAACAGGCTGCCTTCATCCGCCAGTCCCTGCATCGCCTGGCGCGTGTCGTAGATGCGCAGACGGTTTTCGGGCACCACGTCGCGCAGCAGGCGTTGATCCGGCGCGCTCCAGTCCTGGAGGGTCCCTTGGAAATAGGACAGGTACTGCCGCGCGGCGGCCACCGCCTGCGCTTCGTCGTCGACCAGCACGTCGATCACGCCGTTGCGGTGCTGCATCGCGCTTGGGCCGATCTGCTCGGGCGCGAACACGCCCAGGCCGCCACCTTCGATCATCGCCGGGCCGCCCATGCCGATGTTGCTGTCGCGCGTCGCGATGATGACGTCGCTGCAGCCCACCAGCGCGGCGTTGCCGGCAAAGCAGTAGCGGTGCACGACGCCCACCACCGGCACTTTGCCGGAAAGCTTGGCGTAAGCAGCAAACGTGGGCACGTGCAAGCCGGCAACGACCGCCGTGTCGGTGTCGCCCGGCCGGCCGCCGCCGCCTTCGGCAAACAGCACGACCGGCAAGCGCTGCTCGAGCGCCAGATGCAGCATGCGATCGGTCTTGGCGTGGTTGCGCATGCCCTGCGTTCCCGCCAGCACCGTGGCGTCGTACGACATCACCACGGTGCGCGCCTTTTCCGCGCCAAAGAGCGCGCCGTTGACGCTGCCGACCCCCGTCACCATGCCGTCGGCCGGCGTCTTGGCAATCAGCTCCTTGACGCTGCGCCGGCGCGTTTGCGCGGCAATGGCGAAAGCACCGTATTCGACGAATGAATCCGCGTCGCACAAATCGGCGATGTTCTCGCGCGCGCTGCGCCCGCCGGCCGCGTGGCGCTTGGCCATGGCCTTGGGCCGCGCCGCATCCAGCGTGGTGGCGCGGCGATCGAGCACGCGCTGCAAATCGGGGCGGATGGCGTCGAGGTCCTGCGCAGCGGCGTGCGTGCCGGCTTGCGCGTCGCCGGCGTCGTCCGCGACTTCCAGCACCAGGATCACGTCGCCCTGCTCCAGGTAGCTGCCGCGCGGCACGGCGCATGCGCGCACCACGCCCGCGTGGGGCGCGGAGATCACGTGCTCCATCTTCATCGCCTCGAGGATGGCGAGTTCGGCGCCGGCGGCCACGCGGTCGCCTTCGGCCACCTTGAACTCGACCACGCGCGCGGGCATAGGCGCCGTGATGGCTCCTTCCGGCAGATCGGCGGGTCGCGTTTGGGGCTGAGCAGCCGCCGGAGTTTGCTCGCCCTGGTCTTCGTATTGCCGGGATGCGGCAATGAGCTCGGGCAGCACCTCTTCCAGCCAGCGGGTGTGGACCTGCAGCTTCTCCATTTCCGGGCGCGCTGCCAACGCACGCTGCAGCGGCAAGTTGGTCGCCAGGCCCGCGATGTGGAATTCACCCAGCGCCCGGCGCGAGCGCCTGAGCGCATCGGCAAAGCTGCCGCGGGAATGCACGACCAGCTTGGCGAGCAGCGTGTCGTAGTGCGGCGATGGCGCCGCGCCCATGAAGCCGTGTGTATCGACGCGGATGCCCGGGCCGGACGGCAAATCGAAGCGCGTGAGCGTGCCGCTCTCCGGCGTGGCGGTGCCGTCGGCGTGCAGCGTTTCAGCGTTGATGCGCCACTGGATGGCAAAGCCCTGCGGCTTGGGCGGCGCCTTGGCATCCAACCCCAGATCGCGCAACGTCGCACCCGCCGCGATGCGGATTTGCGCCTGCACCAGATCGAAGCCGTACACCTCTTCCGTGATGGTGTGCTCGACCTGCAGGCGCGGATTGGTCTCCATGAAAACGAACGGCAGGTCGTGCGACGCCGGATCCACCAGGAACTCGAAAGTCCCCAGGCTCTGGTACGTCACTGCGCGCGCCATGCGCAGCGTCGCATCGACCAGCTGCCCACGCAAGGCTTCGGGCAAGGTCGGGCTGGGCGCCACTTCCACGAGCTTCTGGAAACGGCGTTGCAGCGTGCATTCACGCTCGCCCAGCACGATGGCGTCGGTGCCATCGGCCAGCACCTGCAGCTCGATGTGGCGCGCGTGCGCCATCAAGCGCTCGACGTAAACGCCGCCCACGCCCACGGCGGCCCGCGCTTCACGCTCGCAGCTTGCATACGCCGCGGCCAATTCGCTCGCGCTACGCACCGCGCGGATGCCGCGACCGCCGCCACCGCTGATCGCTTTCAGCATCACGCCCGCGCCGTTTTGCGCCGCGAGAAAGGCTTGCGCCTCGTCCAACGTGACGGCGCCCATGCTGCCCGGCATGAGCGGCACGCTGCAGCGCGCTGCCAGCGCGCGTGCCTGGGCCTTGTCGCCAAAGAGCTCCAACTGTTCAGGTGTCGGTCCGATGAAGCACACGCCCGCTGCAGCGCAGGCGCGCGCGAAGCCCGCGTTCTCGCTCAGGAAGCCGTAGCCTGGATGGATCGCGTCGCACTGGTGCCCGCGTGCGAGCGCAATCAGGTGCTCGCCGTTCAGGTACGCTGCTGGCCCGGTGGCGCCCAAGGCCAACGATTCGTCGGCCGCACGCACGTGCGGCGCGCGGGCATCGTCGTTGGCATACACCGCCACGCTGGCAATCGCCAATTCCTGCAGCGCACGCACGATGCGCAGCGCCACTTCGCCGCGGTTGGCAATCAGTACCTTCTTAAACAAAGCGGAATCCTCGTGAAGTGCCGCACGGAAACGCGCTGCGGCGCGCCGGCGGTCAACCCCGGTCTTTCAACAAGCGCCGCAGCACCTTCCCCGACCCCGTTGCCGGCAGCGCGTCGATGAAACGCACGTGCTTCGGCGCCTTGTACACCGCCATGTGCTCGCGCGCCCAGGCGATCAGGTCTTCTGCCGAGAGGTCTGCACCCGGCTTTTTCACGATGAACGCCTTGACCACTTCGCCTTTTTGCGGGTCGGCCTCGGGGATCACGGCGGCTTGCGCCACCGCCGGGTGCTTGATCAGGATGGTTTCCACTTCTTCCGGAAACACGCTGTAGCCCGAGACCTTGATCATCTCCTTGAAACGGCCGATGAAGGTGAGGTAGCCGTCGGCGTCCATCTTGCCCATGTCGCCGGTGTGCACCCAGCCATCGACCAGCGTCTTGGCGGTGGCTTCGGGCTTGTTCCAGTAGCCCTTGAAGTTGCCTTTGCCCTTGACGATGATTTCGCCCATCTCACCGGTCGGGCGCTCGGCACCGGTGTCCGGATCGATGATGCGGAGGGTGTTGCCCGGCATGGGTTTGCCGTGCGTACCCCAGCGGATGGCGTCGAACGGCATGCCGGTATCCATGGTGTGCGTCTCCGACAGGCCGTACGCCGCTTCGCAACTGATGCACGGGCCTTTCGTGAACGCCTGCCACTGCTGCGCCAGCGGCTCGGTGAACGCAATGCCGAAGCTCGTCACCGGATTGCGCTGCAGGCTGGAGAGGTCGTAGCGCTCGGCGCCCGGCACCTGCATGCACGCGACGTTCATGGGCGCGATCGAATACCAGTACGTCACTTTGTAACGATCGATGGCTTGCAGCACCGCCTTGGGATCGAAGCGGTACAGCAGCACTTGCGTGGCGCCCTTCAGGATGGGAGTATCGACCCCCATCAACATGCCGGCGATGTGATAGAGCGGCGCGATCGACAGCGCCACGCTGTCACGCTTCAGGTCAGAAGCCAACGCCGTGCACTCGCTTTTGTAGAGCGCATTGCCGTACGTGAGCATGGCGCCTTTGGGCAGGCCCGTGGTGCCGCTGGTGTAGGTCATGAGCGCCACGTCGTCCAGCGCGACCTCGACCGGCTTCGGCTGTGCGCCGCTGCGCGTGACCGCGAGGAAGTCCTCGCAGCCTTGCGGTACGTCGCGCGTGCGCCCACGCGCAGCGACCAGTTCGGCCGGCAAATCGATCGTGGGCTCCGGCGGCAGCCAATCGGCGTCGTGCACCACGAACACGTGTTCGAGCGAACTGCCGGCGCGCACCTGGTCGACGACGGGCAGCAACTCGGCGGCGGCAACGATCACGCGCGCTTTCAGATCCTTCACCTGGTAGCCCAGCTCATGCTCCTTGAAGAGCGAGCTCGCCGGGCAGACGATGGCGCCGATTTTCTGGATGCCGTAGTGCGCCATCAGGTACTGCGGGCAGTTGCCCATGAAGAGCACCACGGGGTCGCCCTTCTTGACGCCCAACGCCTGCAGGCGGGCGCCGAAAGCGTCACTCGCGCGGTCGAGTTCGACCCACGTGATCCTTGCGCCGTACCAGACGACCGCGGTCCGATCCGGTTGCGCGCGCGCCTGCTGACGCAACGCTTCGTGCAGGGGACGTTGGTCAGACGCGGGAATGGCGGGCGCGGGTGCGACTGCGGACATGGGCAACTCCTTCTAGGCGGTGGCCTCATTCTTACATTACGCTGGCGCACTGCGCCCCGCCCATCGCGCTGCAATCAACCCATACGCCACCCCGCAAAACCGGCGATGACCACGCTCAGAGTCAACTCGAGCGGCCGCGCGCTGCCGGCGCCGCGTCAGTGACGGAAGTGCCGCACGCCCGTGAACACCATCGCGATCCCGTGCTCGTCCGCCGCATCGATCACTTCCTGATCGCGCTTGGAGCCGCCCGGCTGGATCACGCAGGTGGCGCCGTGATCCGCCACCACGTCGAGGCCGTCGCGGAACGGGAAAAAGGCGTCGCTCGCCACCGCCGAGCCTTTCAGCGACAGGCCGAACTGCTCGGCCTTGGTGGCCGCGATGCGCGCCGAATCCAGACGACTGGGCTGGCCGCCGCCCACACCCAGCGTGGTGCCGTTCTTGCAGAAGACGATGGCGTTGCTCTTGACGTAGTGCGCCACTTTCCAGGCGAACAGCAAGTCGTCGATCTGTTCTGGCGTCGGCTGCGTCTTGGTGACCACCTTCAAGTCCGCAGCGTGCAACACGTGATGGTCGGCGGTCTGCATCAAGAGGCCGGAGCCCACGCGCTTGACGTCCACCGCGTTCTGTCCGCGCTCCCAAGGCGTGGCGCCATCGCGGCGCACGCCGTCGAGCGCGATCGCCAGAATGCGCAGACTGCTCTTGTGCTTCAGCGTCGCCAGCGCTTCAGACGAAAAATCGGGTGCGATCAGCACTTCGGCGAACTGCTTGTCGACCGCCTGCGCGGCCGCGCCGTCGACCGCGACGTTGAAGGCAATGATGCCGCCAAAGGCGCTCACCGGATCGGTCTGCAGCGCTTTCTGATACGCATCGAGCGCGCCCGCGCCCACGGCCACGCCGCACGGCCCGGCGTGCTTGACGATCACGCAGGCGGGCGCGGTCCACTGCTTGACGCATTCCCAGGCGGCGTCGGCATCGGCGATGTTGTTGTAGGACAGCGCCTTGCCCTGCAACTGCCGGGCGGTGACCAGTGAGCCCGGCGCGGGATACAAGTCGCGATAGAACGCCGCCTGCTGGTGCGGGTTCTCGCCGTAGCGCAAATCCTGCAGCTTGACGAAGCGGCCGTTGCTTTGCGCCGGAAACGCCTGGCGCGCCGGCGTGCCCGGGCCATCCACGGACGCAGGATCGACCGACGACAGGTAGTCGCTGATGGCGCCGGCATAGTCGCTGATGCGGTTGAACGCCGCTGTCGCCAAGACGAATTTGGTTTTCAGGCTAACGCCGCCCGCCCGCAGTTCCGCGAGCACGCCGCCGTACTGCGCCGGATCGGTGAGCACCGTGACGTCGCGCCAGTTCTTGGCGGCGCTGCGCACCATGGCCGGGCCACCGATGTCAATGTTCTCGATCGCGTCGGCCAGCGTGCAGCCGGCTTTCGCCACGGTGGACTCGAACGGATACAGGTTCACTGCCAGCAGGTCAATGGGCGTGATGCCGTGTTGCGTCAACGTCGCCATGTGCGCCGGCAGGTCGCGGCGCGCCAGCAAGGCGCCGTGGATCATGGGGTGCAGGGTTTTCACGCGGCCATCCAGGATTTCCGGAAAACCGGTGCGCTCGGCCACTTCGGTCACGGGCAGGCCCGCTTCTTTCAACATATGCGCGGTGCCGCCCGTGGACAGCAGTTGCACGCCGAGGGCGTGCAAGCCCTTGGCAAAGTCCACGATACCGGTTTTGTCGGACACGGAAAGCAGTGCAATCGTCATCGAAATCAACTTTCAAGAAATAAAAAAGCAGCCCGCGGCCGCCGGGTCACGCAAGCTCGGGGCTCTTACTTGTCGAGCAGGCGGTGCTCCAGCAGCTTCTTGCGCAGCGTGGTGCGGTTCAGCCCCAGCCATTCGGCAGCGCGGCTCTGGTTGCCTTCGGTGCGCCGCATGACCACGTCCAGCAGCGGTTTTTCCACGGCGCGCAACACCATGGCGTACAAGCCGCCGGGCTCGGTCGTGCCCAAATCTTCAAAGTACGTGTCCAGGCTGGCGCGGATGCAATGGTCAATCTGGTCGTGGTCTCTGTCCGTCACTTCGCTCCCACCTCCGCCGGTGGGCGATCGGCCGGCACCGGAATCCGCGGCAAGCGCTCGTGGCGCGCTGCCAGTTCGTCGAAAAAGTCGGCCACCGCGCGCCACTGGCGCTCGGCGTCTTCGATGGCGTTCATGCGCTGGCGGAACGCGTCGCCGCCCGGCAGCCCGCGCACGTACCAGCCGATGTGCTTGCGCGCCGAACGCACGCCGGTGTATTCGCCATACAGCGCGTAGTGATCTTCCAGGTGCCCGAGCAGCGCGCGCTGCACTTCCAGCACCAGGGGCGGCGCGAGCACCCGCCCCGTTTCCAGAAAATGAGTCACCTCGCGGAACAGCCACGGCCGCCCCTGCGCCGCCCGGCCGATCATGATGGCGTCCACGCCGGTGGCGTCCAGCACCGACTTCGCTTTTGCCGGCGTATCGATGTCGCCGCTCGCCACCACCGGGATGCCGACCGCGGCTTTCACCGCGGCCACGGATGCGTATTCGGCCGCGCCCTTGTAGCCTTGCTCGCGCGTGCGGCCATGCACCGCCACCATCTGCACGCCGGCGCTTTCCGCCGCGCGCGCCAACGACACGACGTTTTTCTCGGCCTCGCTCCAGCCGGTGCGCATCTTCAGCGTGACAGGCACGGCGTGCGGCACGCAGGCCGCCACGACCGCCTCGATGATGCCGACGGCCAAGCGCTCATCGCGCATGAGCGCGCTGCCGGCCCACTTGGTGCACACCTTCTTCATCGGACAGCTCATGTTGATGTCGATGATCTGCGCGCCGTGATCGACGTTGTAGGCCGCGGCTTCACTCATCATGGCGGCATCGGTGCCGGCGATCTGCACCGCAACCGGCGCCGGCTCGCCCGTGTGGTCGGCGCGGCGCGAGGTCTTGAGCGAATCCCACAGCTCTTTCCGCGACGTCACCATCTCGCTCACCGCATAGCCGGCGCCAAACGCGCGGCACAACTGGCGGAACGGCCGGTCCGTCACACCCGCCATGGGCGCGACGAAAACATGGTTGGCAAGGACGTAGGGACCGATGTGCATGGCGCGGAAACGCAACGCTCCGCAGGACGCGGAGTGCGGTCCATTCTAGCGATGCCGAACCCGGCCGCGGCGGCCTCACTACACTGCCGCCACCCATGGAAATCTGGTTGCAAAACCTGCTCGGCCTGCTGGCGCTGCCGCAATACGGACTGTCGACCGTGTTTGTCGTCGCGTTCATCTCCGCGACGCTGCTGCCGCTCGGATCCGAGCCGGCCGTCTTCGGGCTGGTCAAACTCAACCCCGACTTGCTTTGGTCGGCGCTTCTGCTGGCCACGCTCGGCAACACGCTGGGCGGGATGGCCACTTGGTGGATGGGTCTGGGCGCGCACGGGGTGGTGGACCGCTACCGCCACGCCCGCACGCACTTGCGTGCCCTGGCGTGGCTAGAACGCATCGGCCCGCCGGCCTGCTTCCTCTCGTTTCTGCCCGTGGTCGGCGACCCGCTGTGCGCGGTGGCCGGCTGGCTGCGCTTGCCGCTGGCGCCGTGCGCGGTCTGGATGGCCGCCGGCAAATTCGCGCGCTATCTGGTGATGACGTCGACATTGCTCTATCTGTGGCCCAATTGACGCGCGGCGGAGCGACGGCCTCACCGCCGGTTGCACCAACCTGTGAGATCACGCGTTGCATTCGCATCACAACACAACGGAGGACCTTCATGCGTATCTGGAAACAACCGATTTCGATTGAACGGCTGGCCGGCATCCACCACGACACCGCGGTGGAACGCCTGGGCATCGAGTTCCTGGAAGTGGGCGACGATTTCATCCGCGCCCGTGTCCCCGTGAATGGCCACACGCGCCAGCCGTACGGCATCCTGCACGGCGGCGTGAGCGTGGTGCTGGCGGAAACGCTGGGCTCCTGCGGCGCCGCGTTCTGCCTGCCCGAGGGCTGGCGTGCGGTCGGTCTGGACATCAACGCCAACCACATCCGCAGCACCACCTCGGGTTGGGTCACGGGCACCGCGCGGCCGATCCACGTCGGCCGCAGCACGCAGGTCTGGGCCATCGAATTGCGCGACGAAGCCGATCGGATCACCTGCATTTCGCGCATCACGATGGCGGTGCTGGCGCCCCAAAACACCTGAGTCCCGTCGGCTGCACGACCGTGCGGCACCCGTCGATGTCTCTGATCTGCCGCGGCACGAGGCCGCGGCAACGCTTCAAACGTTGAACAGGAAATTCATCACATCGCCATCGCGCACGACGTAATCCTTGCCTTCGGCGCGCATCTTGCCGGCTTCCTTGGCGCCGTGCTCGCCCTTGAACTGCACGTAGTCGTCGAACGCGATGGTTTGCGCGCGAATGAAGCCGCGCTCGAAATCGCCGTGGATCACGCCCGCCGCGGCCGGCGCCAGGTCGCCGACGTGGATGGTCCAGGCGCGCACTTCCTTGGGACCCGCGGTGAAGTAGGTTTGCAGCCCCAGGAGCTTGAACGCCGCGCGAATCAGGCGGTTCAGGCCGGGCTCGGTCTGCCCCATGCCTTCCAGAAAAACGGCCTTGTCGTCGTCGCTCATGTCGGCCATGTCGGCTTCAAGCTTGGCGCAGATGGCGACCACCGGCGCGTGCTGCGCCGCGGCATGTGCCTTCAGGCGTTCCAGCAGCGGGTTGTTGTCAAAGCCGTCTTCGGCCACGTTGCCCACGTACATCGCCGGCTTGGCGGTGATCAGGCACAG
>SCQQ01000033.1 GCA_004299095.1 Burkholderiaceae bacterium
GGTCGCCCACCGGGACGACGTTTTTCAGGCCCGAGATCGTGTAGCCACCGCCGCTTTGTGTGGCCTTGGCGTCGCACACGTCCAGGCGGTAGCGCGCCTTGCGCTCCTGATGGGCCAGCACCACCAGCTTTTCGCCGCTGGCAATCTTCGGCAGCCAGTCTTTCTTGACGGCATCGCCGCCGTACGCCTGGATCGTGGCGCTGGTGATCAGCGCCTGCGCGAGTGGCTCGAGCACGATGCCGCGGCCGAGTTCTTCCAGCGCCACCATGGCGTCGACCGGACCCAGGCCCAGGCCGTCGTGCGCCGCGTCGACGTAGAGCCCGGTCAGGCCCAGCCCGGCGAGCTCGTTGTAGACGGCGCGGTCGAAACCGCCGGCTTTGGCGATTTGCTTGCGGCGTTCGAAGTCGTAGCTTTTTTCCACCCACTTGGCGACGGCGTCACGCAGTTGGGTTTGGTCGTCTGAGAAGTCGAAATCCATTTTTTTGCTCTCCTGCGTTCAGCCCAAGACGGTTTGCGCGACGATGTTGCGTTGCACTTCGTTGCTGCCGCCGTAGATCGTGGTTTTGCGCATGTTGAAGTAAGTGGCCGCGAGCGGCGCGTTGTCCACGTCGCCGCCGGGAAAGCCCTGCAGCCCGGTCGCTGCGGCCTGGTCGCCTTGCCAGCCAGCCGCCATGGCTTCGCGGATGTAGGGCAGGCTGTAAGGGCCTGCGGCCAGCATCATGAGTTCGCTGTAGCGCTGCTGGATTTCGCTGCCCTTGATTTTCAGCAGGCCCGCGATATCCAGCGCCTTCTTGCCGCCGCGCTCGGCCGAGAGCACGCGCAGTACCAGCATCTCCAGCGCGACAATGTCCACTTCCAGCAGCGCGATCTGGTCGCGGAAGCGCAGATCGTCCCACACGCCTTCATGCTTGGCGATGCGCTTCAGGCGCTCGAGTTCGCGCTTGGCGCGGTTCACGTCGGCGATGTTGGTGCGCTCGTTGCCGAGCAGGTATTTGGCATAGGTCCAGCCCTTGTTTTCCTCGCCGATGAGCTGGTCGGCCGGCACTTCCACGTTGTCGAAGAACACGTCGTTCACTTCGACCGAGCCGTCCAGGAGCTTGATCGGCCGCACCGTCACGCCGGGTGATTTCATGTCCAGCAGCAGGAACGAGATGCCCATCTGCTTCTTGCCCTCGTTGCTGGTGCGCACCAGGTTGAACATCCACTCGCCATACTGGCCCAGCGTGGTCCAGGTTTTCTGCCCGTTGACGATGAATTTGTCGCCCTTGCGCTCGGCCTTGGTGCGCAGCGATGCCAGGTCGGAGCCCGATCCCGGCTCGCTGTAGCCCTGGCTCCACCACACTTCGCCGGAAGCGATGCCGGGCAGGAAGCGCTCCTGCTGCGCGGTGTTGCCGAACGCCATGATCACGGGCGCCACCATCACCGGGCCGAAGGGCACGATGCGCGGCGCGCCGGCGAGGGCGCATTCTTCCTCGAACAGGTGCTTTTGCACCGCGTTCCAGCCGGGGCCGCCGAATTCTTTCGGCCAGCCGTAGCCCAGCCAGCCCTTCTTGCCGAGGATCTTGGCCCAGTCCTGCATGTCGGCGCGCGTCAGTTCCTGCGCGCGGTGCACCTTGTCGGAAATTTTCTTGGGCAGGTGCTCTTTCACCCAGGCGCGGATTTCCGCGCGGAAGGCCTGCTCTTCAGGCGTGAATGCGAGATCCATCGTGTGTCTTCCTGTGTCGGTGGGTAGGCGGTCGCGCCGGCGGCGCGACGCCCGACGATGCGGGCCGCAGCGGCAGGTGCAGCGTGTCTTGAGTTTACGCGCGGAATGCCGCCTGCGATTCGGTGCTCCGAGCGGCGCTTTCACGCGGCCGGCGGGGTGTGGACTGCCGGCCGCATGACGGCATCGCCCGTACTCAGCGCGGCCGACAGCAGCGCACGCAAGCGCGCCGCTTCGACGGCGGGCGCAAAGCGCGGCGCTCGCGCACGGCACTGCGCGGTCAGATGGGCGGCAAACGTCGGTTCGTCGGCGAAGCGCTGCATCACGTGGGCAAGGGCAACGGCGTCGCCAACCGGGAAATAGCCGCCGTAATCCCGCCCGAGAAGCCCGACGTTGCCGTCGATGCAGCTGGCGAGCACCGGCACGTCGGAGCGCAGCGCTTCGATCACGGCAAGCGCGCCGCCTTCCATCACGCTGGGCTGGATCAGCGCGCGGGCGCGCGCCAAGGTGCGCCGGGCGGCGGCAGCGGGCAGCGGCCCGAGCCAGCGGTAGCGGCCGCACTCGGCCCGGGTGCGTTCGGCCGCCGCGGCGAATTCCGGCGCCAGTGCGCGGCCGATGTGCAACACGCGCGGCACGGCGCCACTGGCGAGGCGTTCCGGCAGCAGGCAGGTCGCACGCATCAGCGTGAGCGGGTCCTTGGCAGCGCGCAAATGGCCGACGCAGACGAAATCAAACGTGCGCCGGGCCTGGTCGCGGCGGATGAGGCGCGTGGCCGATTGTTCGATCACGGTCGCGCGCCGGCGCTCGCCCGGTGTCAGGCGCCCAAGCGCTTCGGCTTGCAGCACCACCAGATGGGTGGCCGCGTCGAGGACCCGACGCACGCCCGCGTCCTGCTTGACGTCGCGGTACAGATCGGTTCCAGTCAGCACCAGAATCAGCGGCCGCGTGGGCCAGGACGCGTGGAAGCGCCGGATGCTCTCGGCCGAACGCCGCGCGTGCAGCGCGATCAGCAGGTCGGCGGGCTCGTGGTCCCAGGCCTGCGCCACGGTCACTTGGGCGCATGGCGCCAGCAGGCGTTGCCAGCGCGCCGCGGTGTGCCAGTTGCCGTTGTTGGCTTCCGGCGTCCCCGGCGTGACGATGCAAACCTGCGGTTTGCGCGGCATTCAGGGTTGCCCCTGGGCCAGCAGGCGGCGCGCCACGGTCAGCGCGGCGCCGAGGTCCGGCTGCAAGTCGACGCTCAACGCGCTCGTCCAGCCGCTGCGCCGCGCCTGGTCCAGTGGTTGCGCTGCGAGGCCGGCGGCGATCACGGCGACGCCTTGCTGGCGCGCCGCTTTGGTCAGCGTCTTCAGCGCGTCGGCGCCGGTGCTGTCCATGTAAATCACGGGTTCCAGATCGAGCACCAGCACGCGCTCCGGAAGTTTGTCGTGCAGGGCTTCCGTCACCGTGGCCGAACCGAAGAACAGCGCGCCCGAGAGCTGCCAGATGCGCAGCGTGGTGTTCTCGGCCGTGAACTCGTCCACGGCGAGCGGCACGGCGCGCGCCAGATTCGACATGCGGTAAATGAAGATCACGCACGCCGCCAGGATGCCGACCTGCACCGCCACCGTCAGGTCGAAAATCACCGTGAGCAGGAACACCGCCAGCAGCGTGGCGCCATACGTCGGGCGGAAGCGGCGCAGCCGGGCGAACGCGCGCCAGTCGCCCATGTTCCAGGCCACGTGCATCAGGATGGCGGCCAGGCAGGCAAGCGGTATCGAGCTGGCGAGCGGCGCCGCCACCAGGACGACTGCCAGCAGCACCAGCGCATGGACGATGCCGGCAATCGGGCTGGTGGCGCCGCTTTTCACGTTGGTGACGGTGCGCGCGATGGTGCCGGTGGCCGGCATGCCGCCCAGGAGCGGCGCGACCACGTTGGCGATGCCTTGCGCCATCAGTTCCTGGTTGGGATCGTGGCGGTCGCGGATCATGCCGTCGGCCACGCGCGCGCACAGCAGCGATTCGATCGCGCCCAGCAGCGCCAGGGTGATCGCCGGCATCAGCAGCAGGCGCGTCGATTCCCACTGGATGTCCGGTAGTCCGAAGGCCGGCAGCTCGGATGGAATGCCCCCGAACCTGCTGCCGATGGTTTCCACCGGCAGGTTGAAAGCGGCCGCGGCCACGGTCGCCACGACCAGCGCCACCATGGCGCCGGGCAGCACGCGCCACTTGGCAAAAATCGGCGCCCGGGCCGCCAGCGCCTTCAGGCCGACCGGCCAGAGCACGATGAGCGCCAGCGACAGCGCCGCCACCCCCAGCGCCCACGGATTGAACGTGTGCAGGTGCGTGGCGAGTGCTTCCAGGATGCCGAAGAAATCGGCCGGCATGTCGAGCACGTTGAGGCCGAGGAAATCCTTGATCTGCGAGAGCGCGATCAGCACCGCGATGCCGTTGGTGAAGCCGATGATGACGGCCACCGGAATGAAGCGCACCAGCGTTCCCAGCCGGAACAGTCCCATCAGGAACAGCAGCACGCCCGAAATCGCCGTGGCGATCAGCAGTCCGGCCACGCCGGCTTGCTGCACGATGCCGTAGACGATGACGATGAACGCGCCTGCCGGGCCGCCGATCTGCACCCGGCTGCCGCCCAGCAGCGCCACCAGGAAGCCGGCCACGATGGTGGTGTAGATGCCGGCTTCGGGCGTGAGCCCCGAGGCGATCGCAAACGCCATGGCGAGCGGCAGCGCCACCACTGCCACCGTCAGGCCCGCGCCCACGTCGCCGAGGAAGCGCGCGCGGCTGTAGCCTTTCAGGGCATCCAGCAGGCGCGGGCGGAACGGGGCGACAGGCAGAGAAAAGGACATGCTTGGATCGGACTTGAAGCGCGTTGGCCATCGATTCGCGGCGCACTGCCGAAACCGGCGCGCCCAGTGTACGGGCTGGCACCGGCGCGCGGGGCACCGGCCGCGTTGACGGTCGGCGTCGTTATCCTGCGAACCGCGAGCGCGCCGGGTTCCTCGTTGAACAGGCGTTGAAAATGGAGGCGGCGCTTCGCCCCCGTCCGTTATCCCCGCGCAGGCGGGGATCCAGTGGCTGTTTTTCCCCTGGGATCGTTCTGACGTTTTTGCGCAAGGCGTGTTCGTTCGATTTTTGAACCCGGAGTCGTGTATCGCCCAATGACCGCTGCCGCCCCCATGAACCCACCCCCATCCTGCACCCGCCGGCGCTTGCTGCACACCGGCCTGCAAGCGGGCGCGCTGGCCGCGGCCAGCGCGCTGCTGCCGCCCCATCTGCGCCAGGCGCTGGCGGCGCCGCGCCCCACGGGCGGGCTGCACGACATCCGTCACGTGGTGCTGCTGATGCAGGAAAACCGCTCGTTCGATCACTATTTCGGCGCGCTCTCCGGCGTACGCGGGTTCGATGATCCAACTGCGCTCAGGCTGGCCGATGGCCGCAGCGTGTTTCATCAACCCGACCGCGAGAACCCGCTCGGCTACCTGCTGCCGTTTCATCTGGATACGAAGTCCAGCAGCGCCCAGAAGCTGCCGTCCAACAGCCATTCGTGGGCGGCGCAACATGCGTCGTGGAACGGCGGCCGCATGGACGGGTGGGTGAGCGCGCACCGGCGCTCGGGCGGTGCCAAGGGGCCGTACACCATGGGTTACTTTCGGCGCGACGACATCCCGTTCCATTACGCGCTGGCCGAAGCATTCACCGTCTGTGATGCCTACCACGCCTCGGTCATGGGCCCGACCTGGCCGAATCGCCTGTACTGGCTGAGCGGCACCATCGACCCGGACGGCCAGGCGGGCGGCCCGATGACTACAAACCGGATGCCGCCCGGCGGCCTGCGCTGGACCCCGTATGCCGAGCGCCTGGAGCGGGCGGGCGTCGACTGGCGCGTCTATGAGTTCGCCCGGAGAGGCCACGCGCTCAATACGTTG
>SCQQ01000034.1 GCA_004299095.1 Burkholderiaceae bacterium
CAACGTGCTGGTTTTCCTGTTCATTGCATTCCCGGTCGCCAGCGCGCTTGCGCGCAGCCTGTTCGGCCAACGGCTTGGCGCGGTCGTGACGGGCGTGGGCGTGGGCGGTCTGGCGCTGCTCATCAGCGCCAGCCTGTTGCTGGCCATCGTCGCCGCCCTGTTCGGCTTCGCTTTCGCCCTGTTCAGCGGCGCATTGACGCGCTCGGGGCTGGTCGGCAGCGGCCCGGTGTTCTTGCCTGGTGACGGCCGCTGGGGTGATGGCTTCGGTGGCGGAAGAGGAGGTTTTTCTTCCGGCGGGGGTGGCGACTTCGGCGGCGGTGGCGCCAGCGGAAGCTGGTAGGGCCGGTGCGACGAAAGACCTCATGACAAAGCCCTTGCATCACCGCATTTGGACATCCCTTCGGCACCGTTGGGCCGACGGCACCGGCGCACGTCGCGTGCTGCCGGCGGAAGCGATGGAGCGCCTGCGCCAGCGCGTCGCCGCCAGCGAACAGCGCCACACCGGTCAAATCCGCATTTGCGTGGAAAGCAGTTTGCCGCGCAGCTACCTGTGGCGCCACGTGCGCCGCCGGGTCCCGATGGGTACGTTGGCGCACCAGCGTGCGCTCATGGCGTTTTCCAAACTGCGCGTCTGGGACACCGAGTGCAACAACGGTGTGTTGATCTATTTGCTGGTCGCCGAGCACGCCATTGACCTGATCGCGGACCGCGGCGTGGCCCATCTGGTGGAGCCGTCCATCTGGGACGCGATGGTCAAGAACCTGGGCGAAGCGCTGCGACAGGAGTCATTCGAAGAGGGGTTGACTCGAGCTTTGGAAGAAGTGTCCGCAGTGCTGGTGAAGCATTTCCCGCGAAACCCGGACCCGGCGCATCCGGGTAATCACAACAACGAATTGCCTGACACACCGGTGGTGCGCTGATCCCGGTCCTGCTCACACGCCCCGAACACCCCCACCGGACATCGCCCCAGGTTGCCGAAATCAGATGCCCGAAAGCCTCAGGCGCGTGAGTCGGTCAGCGCTTGTGACGGAATTTCCGCAGCGCCGCGAGTTCGGCCGCCAGCACCGCGAGTTCGGACGTGGCGTGGGCCACGTCGATTTCGCTCTTGGCGTTTTTCAGCGCTTCTTCGGCCTTCTTGCGCGCTTCGGACGCTTTGGCTTCGTCCAGGTCCTTGCCGCGAATGGCCGTGTCGGACAACACCGTCACCGTTTGCGGCTGCACCTCGAGGATGCCGCCGGCGACGAACACGAACTCTTCCTTGCCGTCTTCTTTACGGATGCGCACTGCCCCCGGCTTGATGCGCGTGATGAGCGGCGTATGGCGCGGATAAATGCCCAGCTCACCCGCCTCTCCCGGCAACGCAACGAAGGTCGCATCGCCCGAGAAAATGGATTCTTCGGCGCTGACGACGTTGACGTGGATGGTATTGGCCATGGCTTAGCTCTCTGGTCTCGGGTATCAGCGGAACGCGTAGCGGGCAGAGTGCCGCCACGCACTTGTCTCAGATCTTCTTGGCCTTTTCCATCGCCTCATCGATGGTGCCCACCATGTAGAACGCCTGCTCCGGTACATGGTCGCATTCGCCGTTCACAATCATCTTGAAACCGCGGATCGTCTCCTTGAGCGGCACGTACTTGCCGGGCGAGCCGGTAAACACTTCGGCCACGTGGAACGGCTGCGACAGGAAGCGCTGGATCTTGCGCGCGCGCGCCACGGCCAGTTTGTCTTCGGGCGCCAGTTCGTCCATGCCGAGGATGGCGATGATGTCGCGCAGTTCCTTGTAGCGCTGCAGCGTGCCCTGCACCGAACGTGCGACGTTGTAATGCTCTTCACCGACGACCAGCGGATCGAGCTGGCGGCTGGTGGAGTCAAGGGGATCGACGGCCGGGTAAATGCCGAGCGCCGCGATGTCGCGCGACAGGGCAACGGTGGAATCGAGGTGAGCAAAGGTGGTCGCAGGCGACGGATCGGTGTAGTCGTCAGCCGGCACGTAGACCGCCTGGATCGACGTGATGGACCCGACCTTGGTGGACGTGATCCGCTCCTGCAACTTGCCCATTTCTTCGGCCAGAGTCGGCTGATAGCCCACGGCCGACGGCATCCGACCCAACAAGGCGGAAACCTCGGTTCCCGCGAGCGTGAAACGGTAAATGTTGTCGATGAAGAGCAGCACGTCGCGACCTTCATCGCGGAACGACTCGGCCATGGTGAGGCCGGTCAGCGCCACGCGCAGGCGGTTGCCCGGCGGCTCGTTCATCTGACCGTAGACCATGGCGACCTTGGATTCGCTCAGGTTCTCCTGGTTGACCACGCCGGCTTCCGACATCTCGTGATAGAAGTCGTTGCCCTCGCGCGTGCGCTCACCGACGCCGGCGAAGACCGACAAGCCGGAGTGGCCCTTGGCGATGTTGTTGATGAGCTCCATCATGTTGACGGTCTTGCCCACGCCGGCGCCGCCGAACAAACCCACCTTGCCGCCCTTGGCGAACGGGCAGATCAGGTCGATCACCTTGATGCCGGTTTCGAGCAGTTCCTGCGACGGGCTCAACTCGTCGTACTTGGGCGCCTTGCCGTGAATCGAAGCTGTCCTGGTCTGATCCACCGGACCGCGCTCATCGACCGGCTCCCCCAATACGTTCAGGATGCGGCCGAGGGTTGCGGGACCCACCGGCACCGTGATCGGCCCGTCGGTGTTGGTCACCATCATGCCGCGACGCAAGCCGTCGGACGAACCCAGCGCGATCGTGCGCACCACGCCGTCGCCCAACTGCTGCTGCACCTCGAGCGTGAGGTCGGTGCCATCCATCTTGAGCGCGTCATAGACGCGCGGCATGTGCTCGCGCGGGAATTCCACGTCCACCACGGCGCCAATGCACTGCACGATCTTGCCCTGTGCGTGCACTTCGGTTGCCACTGCTGCGTCAGCCATTGTCTTGCTCCAAAAATTCCAATGTGTAAGTCAGCGCCATCAGATGGCGGCCGCCCCCGCGACGATCTCGGACAATTCCTTGGTGATCGCCGCCTGGCGCGTCTTGTTGTAGATCAGGTTCAACTCGTCGATGATGTTGCCGGCGTTGTCGCTGGCGGCCTTCATGGCCACCATGCGCGCCGATTGCTCGCTCGCCATGTTTTCGGCCACTGCTTGGTAGGTCAACGCTTCGACGTAACGGCGCAGCAGGTCGTCGATCACGCTTTGCGCGTCCGGCTCGTAGATGTAGTCCCACGAACGGTGCGAGCCGCTGTCGCGCGTTTCCGTCTGCATGCGCTCGCTGGAAAGCGGCAGCAATTGCTCGATGACCGATTCCTGCTTCATCGTGTTGACGAAACGCGTGAACGCAATGTAGACCGCATTCAGCTTGCCTTCGGCGTATTCATCCAGCAACGTCTTGATCGGCCCAATCAACTGCTCGAGATGCGGCGTGTCGCCCAGTTGCGTGGCCTGTGCCACCACCTTGGCGCCGATGCGCGTCAGAAACCCCAACCCCTTGTTGCCCACCGCGACCACGTCGATCTGTTGACCGGCGTGTTGCAACTCCTGCAACTTGTTGGTCACGGCGCGC
Organism: Burkholderiaceae bacterium; assembly: GCA_004299095.1. GTDB lineage: Bacteria > Pseudomonadota > Gammaproteobacteria > Burkholderiales > Burkholderiaceae_C > Ottowia. The sequence goes on from SCQQ01000034.1 coordinate 3,561, forward strand.
AACACGTTGGTGTTCATACCACCGCACAGGCCCTTGTCGGTGGTAACGACGATCAGGCCGACTTTCTTCACGTCGTTGACGCGCAAGAACGGCGGGACATACTCGGGATTGGCTTCGCCCAGATTAGTCGCAATGTTGCGCACCGTGTCCGCATACGGACGCGCCGACCGCACGCGCTCCTGCGCCTTCCGCATCTTGGACGTGGCCACCATTTCCATGGCCTTGGTGATCTTCTTGGTGTTTTCCACCGAGTGGATCTTGCTGCGGATTTCCTTGCCGACTGCCATCGCCTGTGCCCCTTGCGTGTGCCCGGCTTCAGCCGAAAGTCTTCTTGAATGCCTGGATTGCGCTGGTCAGTTCCGCTTCGGCGTCCTGGCACATTTTCTTGAACGCTTTCTTCTCGTCGCTGTCCTTGTCCTTGGCTGGTTTGTTGTCCCACTTGGCGGCGTTTTTCTGGATCGTTTCCAGCAGCGCGGCGTGCTTGTCCTTGAGCCAGGCGTGCAATCCGCTTTCGAACGGCAGGATTTGCTTGACCTCAACGTCGTCCATGAAACCCTTGTTCACCGCGAACAGCGATGCGCCCATCAGGCTGACCGGCAGCGGGCGGTATTGCGGCTGCTTCAGCAGTTCGGTCACGCGGGCGCCCCGATCCAACTGTTTGCGCGTGGCCGCATCCAGGTCGGACGCAAACTGCGCAAATGCCGCCAGTTCGCGGTACTGCGCCAGGTCGGTCCGGATGCCGCCCGAAAGCCCCTTGATCCAGCTCGTTTGCGCGGCGCCGCCGACGCGCGACACCGAAATGCCGGCGTTGATGGCGGGACGAATGCCGGCGTTGAACAGCGCCGTTTCCAGAAAGATTTGACCGTCGGTGATGGAAATCACGTTGGTCGGAACGAAGGCCGAGACGTCGCCCGCTTGCGTTTCGATGATGGGCAATGCGGTGAGCGAACCGGTCCTGTCCTTGATCGCGCCCTTGGTGAACTGGTCCACGTAGTGGGCATTGACGCGCGCGGCGCGCTCCAGCAAGCGACTGTGCAGATAGAAGATGTCGCCCGGGAACGCTTCGCGCCCTGGCGGGCGGCGCAGCAGCAGGGACACCTGGCGATAAGCCACCGCCTGCTTCGACAAATCGTCGTAAATGATGAGTGCGTCCTGCCCGCGATCGCGGAAGTATTCGCCCATGGTGCAGCCCGAATAGGCGGCGATGTATTGCATGGCGGCCGATTCCGCCGCCGTCGCCGCCACCACGATGGTGTAGGCCATGGCGCCCGCCTGCTCCAGCGCGCGCACCACGTTCTTCACGCTCGACGCCTTCTGGCCGATGGCGACGTAGACGCAGGTCATGTCCTGACCTTTTTGGTTGATGATGGCGTCGATGGCCAGCGCCGTCTTGCCGGTCTGGCGGTCGCCAATGATCAATTCGCGCTGGCCACGGCCGATCGGCACCATGGAGTCGATGGACTTCTGCCCCGTCTGTACCGGCTGCGTCACCGATTGGCGCTGAATCACGCCGGGCGCGACTTTTTCGATCACGTCCGTCATCTGGGCGTTGATCGGACCCTTGCCGTCAATCGGATGGCCGAGCGAATCGACCACGCGGCCGATCAGTTCAGGCCCCACCGGCACCTCCAAGATGCGGCCCGTGCATTTGACGGTATCGCCTTCAGAGATGTGCTCGTACTCGCCCAGCACCACGGAGCCGACCGAATCACGCTCCAGGTTCAGCGCCAGACCGAACGTGGGCTGGCCGTTCTTGTCGGCCGGGAACTCCAGCATTTCGCCCTGCATCGCGTCGGACAGGCCGTGGATGCGGACGATGCCGTCGGTCACGGAAACCACGGTGCCTTCGTTGCGCACGTCGGCGCTGACGCCCAGACCTTCAATGCGACTTTTGATGAGTTCCGAAATCTCGGTGGGATTGAGTTGCATGACTCGTACCTGGCCTTTTATCTATCAAATATCTGGCGTCCGCATCACGCGGAAGTCAGCACTGTTTTCATGTGTTGCAAGCGCGCCTTGACCGACGTGTCGAGCACCTCGTCGCCAGCCACCACGCGCACCCCGCCAATCAGCGACGCGTCGGGCTTTTGCTCCAGCTTGAGCTTGCACTTGAAATGGCGTTCCAGCGCCGGCTGCAAATCCGACAGCTGCTGCACGGACAACGGGAACGGCGTGTAAACCACGGCTTCGGTGATCTCGGACACCCGATCGGCCAGCGCACGGAATTGGCGCGCCACTTCGGGCAGCGCCGCCAGACGACCATTGGCAATCACGGTACGCAGGAAATTCACGCCCCGCGTCGGCAACGCACCACCCAGTGCGCCCTGGATGACTTCGAACACCTGGGTCGAACCCACTTTGGGGTTGGATGCCAACCGCAGCAAATCGCTGTCGGCGACGATCTGCGCGAGGCCGTTCAACCAGCCTTGCGCGCCGGCGATGTCATCGCCACAGGCCTCGAACACGGCCTGCGCGTAGGGGCGTGCGACGGTTGCTATTTCAGCCACGAGCGCTTCCCCCCGATCACAGTTCGGTCTTCAAGTGCGCCAGCAAATCGGCGTGCGCAGCGGGGTTGATTTCCCGGCGCAGGATTTGCTCGGCGCCCTTGACTGCCAATTGAGCCACTTGGTCGCGCAAGGTATCGCGGGCACGCACGGCCTGCTGCTCGGCTTCAGCGCGAGCCGCCGCCAGGATCTTGTTGCCTTCGTCCGTGGCGCGCGCCTTGGCTTCCTCGATCACCGCCTGAGCGCGGCGCTCGGCGTCGGCGAGCCGCTGCGCGTTTTCGCTGCGCGTGCTGGCCAATTCCTGCTCGACGCGTTCGTTGGCCACCGCGAGTTCGGTTTTTGCCTTGTCCGCTGCCGCCAGGCCGTCCGCCACTTTCTGTGCGCGCTCATCCAGGGCCTTGGCGATGGGCGGCCACACGAACTTCATCGTGAACCACACCAGGATCGCAAAAACGACGATCTGAATGAACAGGCTTGCATTGATGTTCACAGCAATACCCTTTTAATCAATGGAAGACGCCGCGGCACGATCCGCCGCGTTCAATGCAGGGCGAACGGGTTGGCGAACGCGAACATCATGGCCAGGCCGACGCCGATCAGGTAGGCTGCGTCGATCAGGCCGGCCAGCAGGAACATCTTGGTCTGCAACTCGTTCATGAGTTCCGGCTGACGCGCCGACGCCTCGAGAAACTTGCTGCCCATGACGCCCATGCCGATACAAGCACCCAAGGCACCCAGACCGATGATCAGGCCGGACGCGATGGCCACGAGGCCGAGGATATGTTCCATGAAATAGCTCCTGTAGAAAAACTCAAGTTGGTTGAAGGAAAACGCGAACGGAAAAACGGTTTAGATCGGCGCCACCCGCGCATCAGTGCGAGTCATGGGCCTGACCGATATACACCAGCGCCAGGATCATGAAAATGAACGCTTGGATGGTGATGATCAGCAAGTGGAAAATGGCCCACGCGGTGCCCGCGATGATCTGGCCAATCGGCAGCAGTACGCCGCCCAGCGAGGCGCCCATGGCGCCGCCCATCAAGGCAATCAGCGCGAACACCAGTTCGCCCGCATACATGTTGCCAAACAGCCGCATCGCATGCGACACGGTCTTGGCGGCAAACTCGATCATCTGCATGGCGAAATTGATCACGCCCATGAGCAGTGCCAGCAGCGGATTGCGGCTGGTGCCGAACGGCTTGGTGACCAGCTCGTGCGCCCAACCGCCCAACCCCTTGATCTTGATGCTGTAGAAAAAGCACAGCAGCAAGACCGAAATCGACAGCGCAAACATCCCGGGCAGGTCGGCCGTGGGCACGACACGCATGTACGCATGGTGCACATCACCACCGGCGGCGCCCACGATGTGCGCCCAGATTTGCGGCAGCAAGTCGACCGGCAGCAAGTCCATGCCATTCATCAGCAGGATCCACAGGAACAGCACCAGAGCCAGCGGCGACGCCAGTTTGCGGCTTTCGGCGTTGTGAATCACGCCCTTGGCTTCGTTGTCAACCCACTCGACCAGGATCTCGACCGCCGCCTGGAAGCGCCCGGGCACGCCAGACGTCATTTTCTTGGCAGCGCGCCACAAGAAGAAACACAGCACGATTCCCAACAGCGACGACCAAAACAGCGAGTCGATATTGAAAATGGAGAAATCGATGATCCCCTTGGGCGGATGCGCCGTCCAATTGGTCAGGTGGTGGACGATGTATTCGCTTGCGGTGGGCAAGTTTTCAGCAGCCATGGACATCCTTCACCGGATAAACGACCGATCGTTCGGTGCCGGCCCGGCCGGCCGTCAGCGTCCGCTGCCCGAGCCGGCGTGCTGCGCGCGCCGCGCGCACGCTGACCCACATCAGACCCACCCAGTAGGCCTGCAACGTCACGATCAAGCCGACCAGCAAGGCGAGCCAACTCAGATCAGGAACGACGCGGGGAGCCAACAGCAGCAACATCACGGTTAAAACGATCTTTACCAATTCCGACAGCAGCAGGTTGAGCAACGCCGAACCCGCCCACGCCGCACGCCTGCGCGCGCGACGCAAAAAGAATACGGTTGGAACAACTACCGCCAAACACCCGAATGCGGCCGACCAACCCCAAGTGGAACGTGTGCCGAAGATTCCCATGAGGAGGGCCGCGACCATTCCGATCGCAACCTGCACTCCGAGCACGCAACCCAGGCATTCGCGCGGGTGATCCAAACGCCACTGCCGCGCCTCTTCGGCGGAAAGTGGTGTCGTGACGTCCTCCTCACGCTCCGTGGCGAAGTCACTGCGCGCAATTTTCATGTGATCGACTCGCTGCAGCACAGCCTCCATCGCCCCTGCCCGCTTTGACACCGCCCCTCTTTCGTTTGACGATGAACAAAGCTTGAGAATTATACGAAAGACCCACAAAGCCCCGATGCCGTCTGTTGGAACCGTGCGACAGCGGCCGAAAAACGCAGGAACGCCGTGTCGGCCAACTCGCGTCGTTCCGCTGACCCGGGCTCTGGTAGCACTGCGGCAGGCCTCGGATCATGCAGAGCGCGGCACGGGCACACGGCTTTCACGGCTGCCGACGCTCCAAGGCAGCCATCATGATCTTCAGGTCAATAGCCGAATAAGCACACAAGAACACCTCACGAACGCCGGGAGCGAGCGGCAGGGAACGCCGCAGCGTCGCCACCGCGATGGCTGCTGCGGCGGCCTTGGGATAGCCGTACACGCCGGTGCTGATGGCCGGAAACGCCACGCTTGCCGCGCCCACGCGCACAGCCTCCTCGATGCAGCGCCTATAGCACGACGCCAGCAATTGCGCCTCGCCTGCGCCGCCGCCGTGCCAGACCGGACCGACGGTGTGAATGACCCAGTGCGCGGGCAGAAGATAGCCGCGCGTGGTTTTGGCGTCGCCCGTGGCGCAGCCGCCCAGCCCCCGGCACTCGGCCAGCAGTTCGGGACCGGCCGCACGGTGAATGGCGCCGTCGACCCCGCCGCCGCCCAACAGCGTGCCGTTGGCGGCATTGACGATGGCATCCACCGTGAGCGTGGTGATGTCGGCTAGGCGTGCCTGCAAAACAGTCATCCCGGTTTCCTTTCGAATTGATCCCGCCAGCATGTCACACTGGCGTCATGAAAGTGCGTTTCCTCGGCCCTGTCGACTATCTCGCCACGTTTCAAGCGATGAAGGAATTTGCCGCCGGTGCGCCCGAAAGGGACGCCGAGGAGCTCTGGATCTGCGAGCATCCGCCGGTCTACACGCTCGGGCTGGCGGGCCTGCCGGAACACCTGCTCGCAGTGGGTGACATACCGATCGTGCACACCGACCGCGGCGGCCAGGTCACGTATCACGGTCCCGGCCAGGTGGTGGCCTACCCGCTGATCAACCTGAAAACGCGGCGCTATTTCGTCAAGGAATACGTGTACCGGCTGGAAGAAGCGACGCTGCGCACGTTGCGGCACTTTGGCCTGACGGCGCACCGGGTCGGTGGCGCGCCCGGGGTCTACGTGCGGCTGGACGATCCCTTTGGCCACGCCCTGCTGCCGCAACGGCCGACGCGGCGCGTTCCCGGATCGCCCGCACCGGTGCCCGATTTCACCGGCGTCGGCAAGATCGCCGCGCTCGGCCTCAAGGTCGGCAAGCACTGCTGTTACCACGGCCTGGCGCTCAACGTGGCCATGGACCTCGCGCCGTTCGCACGCATCCATCCGTGCGGGTACGCGGGGCTGCGGACCGTCGATCTGGCGTGTTTCGGCGTTCATGCAAGTTGGCAGGCCGTCGCGCAGGAACTGGCCGGCCAACTCGATCAGATTCTGTCGCCAGTGCGCTGAATCGGCTCGGGTCGGCCCGTTCGCTG
>SCQQ01000035.1 GCA_004299095.1 Burkholderiaceae bacterium
GCCGTGACGTACGAGCGCGCCACACGCTTGCGTCAGTTGGCAGCCGAACTGCCTGCAGCGGCCATCGTGATGGAAACCGACGCGCCCGACATTCCGCCGCAATGGCTGTACAAGACAGCGACCGAGCGTGCCTGCGGAGCCGCGCAAGGGCGCAACCGGCCCGCGGAGGTGGCGCGCATCGGTGCCCACGTCGCGGCGTTGCGTGGCGCGACGGCTGCCGATTGGTCCCGGCAGACACACACCAATGCGTTGGCCGCGCTGCCGCGGCTGGCGGGCTTGCTGAGATAGCTGCGGCCGCGCGACCGGCACGCTCAATGGCTTTCCAGGCAGGCCTAAGCGCCCGGCGCTCGCGCAACGCGTGGCAGCGGAGCACCTCGTACGGGTCTTGCGCTGCGACTTCTACGCCCACTACGCGCAGACCAAGGTGTCGTTGCGCCGGCGTGCGCGGGCGGTTGCGGCCACCTGCTCGACCGGCGTACGTTTCAGTGCCGGATCGCTCCATGCCTGTCGCCATAGCCGTGCCCCCGGCTCGCCGTGATAGAGACCGAGGAAATGGCGCGCGATCGCGTTCCAGAGGGTGCCTCGTTCGGCTGATTCGCGTTCCATGTAGCTCAGCATGGCCGCCTCCGCTTGTTCGCGGGTGCGGGGCGCCGATGGTTCGCCGAAAAAAGTGGCATCCCACGTGCTCATGGCCCACGGGTCGTGATAGGCCTGCCGCCCCAGCATGACGCCGTCCACGTGCTGCAGGTGCCCGGCGATTTCAGCGTTCGCCTTGACTGCGCCGTTGAGCACGATCGTGAGCTCCGGAAATTCGCGTTTGAGCTGATAGACCCAGTCGTAATGCAGCGGCGGGATTTCACGGTTCTGCTTGGGGCTCAAACCTTTCAGCCACGCGTTGCGTGCGTGGATGATGAAAACACGGCAACCGGCCGCACTCACCGTGCCGACGAAATCGCGCATGAAAGCGTAGTTTTCGGTGCGGTCGATGCCGGTGCGCTGCTTGACGGTGACAGGGAGGTCGGTCGCGTCACACATGGCCTTGACGCAATCGGCCACCAATCGGGGCTCGGCCATCAGGCAGGCGCCAAACGCGCCGCGCTGCACGCGCTCGCTCGGGCAGCAGCAGTTCAGGTTGATTTCGTCGTAATTCCACTTCGACGCAAGCCGCACGCACTGGGCGAGGTGCGCGGGGTCGCTGCCACCAAGCTGCAGGGCCACGGGTGGTTCGATGGGATCGGTGTGCAGCAAGCGGTCGGCGTCACCGTGCAGCAGCGCGCCCGTGGTCACCATTTCGGTGTAGAGCCGCGTTCTGCGGGTGATCTGACGATGGAAATAGCGGCAGTGCCGGTCGGTCCAGTCCATCATCGGAGCGACCGAAAGGCGCCAGGGCGAGGGCGAAGTCGAAGTCACGATCACGAGGGTAGCGTAAAGGAACAGAACAAAAAACCCGCGGATGCGGGCTTCTTGTGGGGCCCGGCGCGTTTCAGCCCATGTGCAAACCGCCGTTGCAGGAAAAATTGGCACCGGTGGTGAAGCCCGAGTCTTCGCCCGCGAGCCACGCGACGATGGACCCGATTTCCTCCGGCGTGCCAAGGCGTTTCACCGGGATTTGGGCCACGATCTTCTCCAGCACGTCGGGTCGGATGGCGCGCACCATGGACGTGCCGATGTAGCCGGGGCTTACGGTGTTGACGGTGACGCCCTTGTTGGCCATTTCACGTGCCAGCGCCATGGCAAAGCCGTGCATCCCGGCTTTGGCGGCCGAGTAGTTGGTTTGGCCGGACTGGCCCTTTTCGCCGTTCACCGAACTGATTTGAATGATGCGGCCCCAGCCGCGCTCGACCATGTCGGGAATGACTTGCTTGGTCACGTTGAACATGCTGTTCAGGTTGGTGTCGATGACCGCGTCCCATTCTTCCCGTGTCATTTTAAGAAACATGCGGTCGCGGGTAATGCCTGCGTTATTTACCAAGACATCGATCGGGCCGTACTCCGCCTTGGCTTTGGTAAATGCGTCGACGGTCGATTGCCAATCGGCGACGTTGCCAACGCTGGCATAAAACACATAACCCAAGGCTTTTTGTTCATCCAGCCATTTTTGAAAATCGCGGGTGGGACCGCAACCAGCGATGACTTTGAATCCTTCCTGGTGCAGGCGATGGCAAATGGCGGTGCCGATACCCCCCATGCCGCCCGTGACATAAGCCAATTTTTGTGCCATTTTCGTCTCCTTTGCGCTTGAAACTGCGTATCCAGTGCGTCGCGTCGTGCAACTACCGAAGAAGTGTAACCAAGATCGTTGTCCGTGGTGGATGGTTTATCGGCCCGTCAGGCCCTTACTTTGACGTAGCGGCCCGGCGCCGGTTCGATTGCGGTATAGGTCCGGCCGCGACCATAGCGTTTGGGCGCCGCGACGGCCCGTCCCGATTGTCGTTCGAGCCAATCAGCCCAGTCGTTCCACCAACTGCCGGCGTGCTCTTTCGCGCCTTCCAGCCACTCTTCGCGGGTGGTCGGGAATTGTCCGTCGTCTCGTGTCCAGTGGCTGCGCTTGTTGGCCGCAGGCGGGTTGATCACGCCAGCGATGTGGCCGGACGCGCCCATGACGAAGCGCTTGCTGGAACCGGTGAGCACCTGAGTGGATTCGTACGCCGCGGCGATCGGTACGATGTGGTCTTCGCGCGAGCCATAGATGTAACTGGGCACCTTGATTTTCCTGAGATTGAGCTTTTCGCCGCAAACTGTCAGTTTGTTCGGTTTGATCATATCGTTTTGCAAATAGGTATGGCGCAAATACCACGTGTAAAACGGACCTGGTAAATTGGTGGAATCGCTGTTCCAGTAGAGCAGATCGAATGGCGGCGGTGTTTCACCTTTCAGATAATTGCCGACGACATAATTCCAGACCAAGTCGTTGGGGCGCAGGAAGCTGAATGTGCTGGCCAGTTCGCGGCCGGCCAGAATACCGCCTTGCCCCATTTGCAATTCACGGTATCGCACGCTTGGTTCGTCCACGAAGACGTCGAGGATGCCGGTATCGGAGAAATCGATCATGGTGGTGAGAAACGTGGCACTTGACACGGTCGCTTCGCCGCGCGCGGCGAGCGTCGCCAGGGCGTTGGACAGCATGGTCCCGCCAATGCAGAAGCCGAGCGTGTTGACCTTGTCGCTGCCGGCAATCGTGCGCGCCGTGTCGAGTGCCTTGATGACGCCGTCCTCAATGTAATCGTCCCAGGTTTTCTGGCTGAGCGATTCGTCGGGGTTGCGCCAACTCACCACGAAAGTGCGGTTGCCCTGGTCCACCGCGTGGCGGATGAATGAATTCTTCGGCTGCAGGTCCAGGATGTAGAACTTGTTGATGCAGGGTGGCACCATCACCAGCGGGCGCTCGTGCACCTGGGCGGTGGTGGGCTTGTATTCGATCAACTGGAACAGCTCGTTTTCGAACACCACCGCGCCTTCCGTGGTGGCGACGTTGCGGCCCACTTCGAAAACCGCCTCGTCGGTCATGGAGACGTGCCCGCGGCGCAAGTCGGAGAGCAGGTTCTCCATGCCCTTGACGAGACTCGCGCCCTTGGTTTCGACCGCTTTTTTCTGCGCTTCGACGTTGAACGCGAGGAAATTGCTGGGCGCGGATGCGGCAGCCCATTGCTCCACGGCGAACATCAGCCGTGCCTTGGTTTTGGGATCGCTCTCGGCCACGCCGGACAAGGTCATCAGCGTGCGCGCATTCAGCAGGTAGAGCGCGGCGGAAAAGGATGCCAACGGATTGTCTTTCCAGGCCTCGCCGGAGAAGCGCTTGTCACTGAGTGCGGTGCTGGACTGGAGCGCGTTGTTCCAGAGCTCGGTGGCTTCTTTCAGGTAGTTTTCCTGCAGTTCGCGCAGTTCTTCGGGGTTGAAGCGCACCGGCGCGACACCGGCGCCCGGCGACGCCGGGTCGCTG
>SCQQ01000005.1 GCA_004299095.1 Burkholderiaceae bacterium
ATTCGGCCTCGGAAGCGCTTTCCAAGGCGCTGGAAGCCGAGCTGCTGTACAACAACATGCAAAGCGACATCGTGCAGCAGGTGATGCGGCGCCTCGCCACGGTCAAGCTCTGATTGGTCGTGCGGGGGCTTTCACATCATGCAACTCGCCGCCGCTCAACTCGCCGCCCACCTGGGACGCGGCCTGAAGCCGCTGTATGTGCTGCACGGTGACGAGATCCTGCTGCAGCAGGAAGCAGCCGACGCGATTCGCGCAGCGGCGCGCGCCCAGGGATACGCCGAGCGCGCGGTGTTCACGGTGGCGGGCGCTTCGTTCGATTGGAGTGCGGTGCTCGCTTCGGGCAGCAGCCTGAACCTGTTCTCGGACAAACAGATCGTCGACATCCGGATTCCGTCCGGCAAGCCGGGCCGCGACGGCAGCGCGGCGCTGCAGCAGTTGGCCGCAGGTTGCAACGCCGATTCAGGCACGCTCACGCTCATCACGCTGCCGCGGCTCGACCGCCAGACCAGGGCGAGCGCCTGGTTCGGCGCGCTGGAACACGCGGGCGTCGCCGTTCAACTCGACCCCGTGCCGCTGTCCGCGCTGCCGCAATGGATCGCCACGCGCCTGGCGGCGCAGGACCAACGCGTGGTAGCCGGCGAGGAAGGCCAGCGCACGCTGCAGTTCTTTGCCAGCCGGGTGGAAGGCAACCTGCTCGCCGCGCACCAGGAAATCCAAAAGCTCGCACTGCTTTACCCCCCGGGCGACCTGCGCTGGCAGGACGTCGAAGCGGCGGTGCTGAACGTGGCGCGCTACGACGTTTTCAAGTTGTCGGAAAGCGTGCTCCAGGGCCACGTGGCGCACGTGCAGCGCATGCTCGACGGCCTGCAGGCCGAAGGCGTGGCGCCGGTGCTGGTGCACTGGGCGCTGGCGGAAGACATCCGCGCCCTGAAGCGCGTGAAGGATGCCCTCAAGGCGCGCACGCCGCTGCCGCTGGCGCTGCGCCAGAACCGCATCTGGGGCGCCAAGGAGCGCCTGTTCGAGCGCGTCCTGCGCCTGGTTTCCGATCGCGATACCGCGAAGCTCTTGCACGCCGCGCACCAGGTCGATCGCGTGGTGAAAGGGCTTTCAGCCAAGGGCTGGCCGAACGACAACTGGCTCGCGCTGCAGCGCCTCGCCTGGCAAATGGGACAGATGTGCGCGGGCGCTGTCGCGACGTCGCGCTGAACGAGTTGGCTGAAGTGCAGCAAAATCCAGCCATGAATCGCCCGAACACCGCCGAAACCATGCAGCTTTTGGGCGTGCAGGCCCGCGCGGCCGCGACGCTGATGGCGCGCTCGCCCACGGCGGCGCGCAACCAGGCGTTGCGCGCGCTGGCGCGGCGCTTGCGCGAGCAGAGCGATGCGCTGCGGCGAATCAACACACTCGACTTGGAGCGCGCACGCAGCGCCGGCCTTGCTGTACCCCTGATCGACCGGCTGAAATTCACGCCCAAGGTGATCGAAACCTGCGCCTTGGGCTGCGAACAGCTCGCTGCCATGCCCGACGTGATCGGGGAGGTCACCGATCTGCACCAGCAGCCCAGCGGTATCCGCGTCGGCCACATGCGCGTGCCGATCGGCGTGTTCGGCATGATCTACGAGAGCCGCCCGAACGTCACCATCGAAGCGGCCAGCCTGTCGATCAAAAGCGGCAACGCCTGCATCCTGCGCGGCGGCTCGGAAGCGATCAACTCCAACCGGGCGCTGGCGGCGCTCGTGGCCGATGCGCTGCGCGAAGCCGAGTTGCCGCCCCACGGCGTGCAACTGGTGCCCACCACCGACCGCGCCGCCGTGGGCGAGCTGATCACCATGACCGCCTCCGTCGATCTGATCATCCCGCGGGGCGGCCGCGGCCTGATCGAGCGCATCAGCGCCGAAGCCAGGATACCGGTGATCAAACACCTGGACGGCAACTGCCACACCTACGTCGACGACCCGGTCGATCTGAATCTGGCGCTCACGGTGGTGGACAACGCGAAGACGCAGAAATACAGCCCGTGCAACGCCACCGAAAGCCTGCTGGTGGCGCGTGCCGTCGCGCCGGAATTCCTGCGGCGCCTGGCGCCCGTGTTCACGCGGAAAGCGGTGGAAATGCGCTGCGGCCCGGAAGCGCTCGCCATCCTGCAGGGCGCAGCAGCCCCACACGGCGGCGCGGCCGTCGCCCCGGCCAAGTTGGTGGCGGCAAGTGAAACCGATTGGTCGACGGAATACCTCGCACCCATCATCAGCATCAAGGTCGTGGCCGACGTGGACGAAGCCATTGCTCACATCAACCGCTACGGCAGCCACCACACCGACGCCATCCTCACCAACGACCAGCGCCACGCCGAGCGCTTCCTGCGCGAAGTCGATTCGGCCAGCGTCATGGTCAACACCAGCACGCGCTTCGCCGACGGCTTCGAATACGGGCTGGGCGCGGAAATCGGCATCAGCACCGACAAATTCCACGCGCGCGGCCCCGTTGGCATCGAAGGCCTGACGTCGCTCAAGTGGGTGGTGCTGGGCCACGGCGAAGTGCGCGCCTGAACCGCTGGGAGCCCGGGGTCCAGGCACATGGCAAAAACGCCAGTGCGCCCCCATCTAAGGTGTCAATCGGCGCACGGCGCCGTGTACGATACGCGCGACCATGGTTCCTCATCTTGTTACTGCCCTCACCGGACCCATCAACGAACTGGAGCAGCGCCTGCTGGACGCGGCGCCGGTGATCGAGCGCTGGTTCCGACTCGAATGGATGGAGCACACGCCGCCGGTCTATTGCGCGGTCGATTTGCGCAACGCCGGCTTCAAGGTGGCGCCGGTCGACACCGACCTGTGCCCCGACGGCTGGCACAACCTGTCGCCCGACACGCTGCCGCTCGCGGTCCAGGCGGCGCAGGCGGCGATCGAAAAAATCTGCCCGGAAGCGCACGAGCTGGTGCTGGTGCCGGAAAACGGCAAGCGGCAGCATTACTACTGGGCCAATTTCGCGCAACTGCAGCAAATCTTTCACCTGGCCGGGCTGGACGTGCGCATCGGCTCGATCGATCCGGCGCTGAAACGCAACACGGTGGTCAAGACGCCAGCAGGCCGCCCGCTCACGCTGGAGCCGCTGCAGCGCGTGCGCAACCGCCTGGTGCTGAAGCATTTCGACCCGTGCACCATCCTGCTGAACAACGAGCTCGATACCGGCATCCCCGGCATCCTGGAAGACGTGCGCGAGCAGTACGTGCTGCCGCCGCTGCAGGCCGGGCGCTGCATCCGCCGCAAGAGCCGGCATTTCCAGTGTTATGAAGATCTCTGCAAGCATTTTGGCAAGCTGATCGGCGTCGACCCTTGGCTCATCAACCCGATGTTCGCCACGTGCGGTGAAATCAACATCCACGAGCCGAGCGGCGGCGAGTGCCTGCGCAGCAACGTCGATGCGCTGCTCGGGAAGGTGCGGCGCAAATACAAGGAATACGGCATCAACGAAAAGCCGTTCGTGGTGGTCAAGGCGGACCAGGGCACGCGCGGCATGGGCATCATGACGGTGCGCGACGTGAAGGACCTGGATCGGTTGGGCGAGCCGGTCAAGAAGCGTTCCGCCGCGCGCGATGTGCCCAAGGGCGAAGTCATCATCCAAGAGGGCATCCTGACGAACGAGCGCGTCAACGATGCGGTGGCCGAACCGGTGGTCTACATGATCGATCGCTACGTGGTGGGCGGCTTCTACCGCATCCACGCCGATCGCAGCGTGGACGAGAACCTGAGCGCGCCCGGCGCGCGCTTCGTGCCGCTGCCGTTTGCCAGCGACGCGCACTTGCCGCAACGCGTGGGCGACAAGGGCGCCGCCAGTGCGCCGAACCGCTTCTACATGTACGGCGTGATCGGCCGCCTGGCCCTGGTGGCAGCGAGCTACGAGCTGGAAGCCACCGATCCCGAGCTGCAGGAAGAACTGGCGTAGCCTCCGCGTTCCTCCCATGGAGGGCGCGTTGATCCAGAATGAGCCCGTGGACGCGGCTGCTGCGCACGCGCCCGAAGCATTCACCCCGGAAACTCAGGCATGGACTTCCTTTTCGTTGCCGACCCACTCGAACATTTCAAGATTTACAAGGACACCACCTTCGCCATGATGCGCGAAGCGGCGCGCCGCGGCCACACGCTGGCGGCATGCGGGCCGCAGGACATCGCCTGGCGCTCGGGCGGTGTGGTGCAGGCGCGGGCGCAGCGCATCCGGCTCACCGGCACCAAGCCAAGCTGGTTTGCAGTCGAAGCCAACGAGACGGTGGCGCTGAAGGACTTCAGCGCCGTGCTGATGCGGAAAGACCCGCCGTTCGATGCCGAATACATCTACGCCACGCACCTGCTGGAACAGGCCGAACGCGAAGGCGCACACGTTTTCAACAGCCCGCGGGCGTTGCGCGACCACCCGGAAAAGCTCGCCGTGATGGAATGGCCGCAGTTCACCGGCCCGACGCTGGTGACGCGCTCGGCCGACGACATCCGGCGCTTCCACGCCGAGCACCACGACATCATCCTGAAGCCGCTCGACGGCATGGGCGGCATGGGCATTTTTCGGGTTGAGGAAGATGCGCTCAACCTGGGCTCCATCATCGAAACGCTGAACCACGGCGGCGCCACGACGGTGATGGTGCAGCGCTACCTGCCGGAAATCGTCGCTGGCGACAAGCGCGTGCTGCTCATCGACGGCACGCCGGTCCCGTATTGCCTCGCGCGCATTCCGCAGGGCAACGAAATGCGCGGTAACTTGGCGGTCGGCGCCAAAGGCGTGGCGCAGCCGCTCACCGACCACGACCGCGCCATGGCCGAAGCCGTCGGCCGGGTGCTGGCGCCGCGCGGGCTGCTGCTGATCGGACTCGACGTCATCGGCACGCACATCACCGAAATCAACGTGACCAGCCCCACGTGCTTCCAGGAAATCCACGAGCAGACCGGCTGCGACGTGGCAGCGCTGTTCGTCGATGCCATGGAGCGCCAGCTCGGCCAGCCGGCGCAGGCGCACTGACGGCACGGGGGACGCCATGGACGCGATCGTCCAAAAGGCCATGATCAAGTGGCCGAATGTGCCGAACTGCTTCGGCTGGCTGGGGCTGGACGCGCGCGGCAACTGGTATCTGCGCGACGCCGCGGCGCAGGCCTGCGGCGGCTTTGCCAGCGGCGTGCCCGGCGCCAAGGGTGCGCTGCTGCGGCACGAAGGCTGGATTGCCTTCATCGGCCGCAACTACGAAGCGGACGAACACGGCGCCTGGTATTTCCAGAACGGTCCGCAGCGGGTTTTCGTCGAGCTCGAAGCGACGCCCTGGATCTGGCGCATCCAGCCGGACGGCTCCATCGTCGCGCACACCGGGAAACGGACGACGCTCTCCCGGGACTGGACGGACGAAGCGGGGCGCGTCTTTCTTTCGACCGACCTTGGATTCGGCCTTGTGCACACGCAGGACGTTGCCGATGCTGCCGACGCCATCGAACAGGGCCGGTGGCCCGCGCCGCTACGGATCGATTCGAGGGAAATTCCGGCCCGCTTCGGGTTCATCGCCAACCCTCAAGCGCGGCACTGATGCCCTGCATGATGGTCGACGGCAATACCGCGAATCGACTGGACGGCACCCCCCACGAAAACAAAAAGCCGGCTTCAAGCCGGCTTTTCTTGTGGCACAAGCCACTACTTGGCGGCACCCGCCTCGTCGAAATGCGCGCCGGAATGATCGGTCATGTAAACCACGGCATCGCGCAACTGGGCATCGGTTGCCTGTGACCCGCCGCGCGGCGGCATGGCGCCCAGCCCGTGGATGGCAACGTCGACCAGCTTGTCCAGGCCGAGCTTGATGCGCGGCGCCCAGTCGGCCTGATCGCCGAACTTCGGCGCGCCGGCAGCGCCCGTACCGTGGCAGGCAATGCACGTGCTTTCATACAGTTTCTTGCCAGCGGCCAGATCGACCGCGGGCGCGGCCGCAGCGGCGGCAGCCGGTGCCGCAGCAGCAGCGGGTTTGGCTGCGGGTGTAGAGGCTGCAGGCGCCGCCGGAGCGGCTGCTGCCGGCGCAGCCTTGGGCTCAGGGAAATTGGCACCTGCCGCATTGGCGATGTAGACCACGGTATCCCGCATTTCGGCATCGGTCGCTTGCGAACCGCCGCGCGGCGGCATGGCGCCGATGCCGTGGATCGCGGCAGCCACCAGCTTGTCTTCACCCAAGGCAATACGCGGTGCCCACGCAGCTTTGTCGCCGAACTTCGGTGCACCGGCAGCGCCCGTACCGTGGCAGGCAATGCAGGTGCTCTCGTAGAGTTTCTTGGCGATGGCGACCGGATCGCCGCCCCCCGCAGCCGCGGCCGGTGCCACAGCAGCCACGGGCGTGGCGCCGGGCTGGGCTTCCGACGCACCCGCCTGTCCCACCTTGAACGTGGCGACCGGCGCAATGCGCGCCTGCAGTTTCGCGGTCGAATCGGTTTCTCCAGGCGATCCGTCGTTGCCCGAAGTGATCCAGGACACCAGCCCGATGATCACAAACATGGGGACCACGAAGGCCCCCACGGAAACCCAGAAAAATTGCTTCGCCGTCTTGATGGGACCGGTGTGGTGTGATCCCTCGTTCGTGTTGTCGCTCATGGTGCCCTCAGCGCCGAAACCGTGACCGGTTGGCATTCTTGGTTGTGGCGCTGGTGCGCCACACGCCAGCTGATTATAGAGACCGGTCAGGCGGGCTCCGCGCTCGACCGGACATGACCCGGCGGGCGTTCAGGCGATGCCGCGGCGCGTTCGTCGGCCGCGCTCCAGCCGCCGCCCAGGGCCTTGTAGAGCCGGACCTCGTTGGCGCGCTGCGCCAGCTGCACCTGCGCCAACTGCTGCTCGACCGCGAACAGCGAGCGCTCGGCATCCAGTAAATCCAGGTAGCTCGCAATGCCATTGCGATAGCGCAGATCGGCCAGGCGCAGGCTGTCCTGCGCGGCGGCGGTCTGGGCGCGCAGCGCGCTCAATTGATCGATCAGGGTGGCGCGCCCGGCGAGCGCATCGGCGACTTCCCGGAACGCGGTCTGGATCGCCCTTTCGTACTGCGCGATGGCGATGGTGCGACTGGCTTCGGCAGCCTCCAGGTTGGCCTGATTGCGACCGGCATCGAAAACCGGCAGGGAAACGCTCGGGCCGAACGACCACGCTTTGCTGCCGCCCGAGCCGACCAGCCCGTCCAGATCGCTGCTCACCCGGCCCAGGTTGCCGGTGAGCGTGATGCGCGGGAAGAAATTGGCGCGCGCCGCGCCGATGTTGGCGTTGGCGCCGATCAACTGCTCTTCGGCCGCGCGGATGTCGGGGCGGTGCAGCAGCAAGTCGGAAGGCGCGCCCACCGGCACGGGCGCGAACTGCGGCAAGTCAGGCACCGGCGCGATCGCGGCGGCAGGCTGCCCCAGCAGTGGCACCGGTGCTGCGGCGGGCGCTTGCGGCAACGGCGGAACCAGCGCTTCGGGCACGGTCGTGCCGACCAGCAAGGTCAGCAGATTCAAATCCTGGGCGCGCAGGCGCTGCTGCTGCGCACGCGCCGCCTTGGTGCTTTCGACCAGGCCTTCGGCCTGCTTCAGATCCAGCGCCGAGGACGCGCCGTGATCGACGCGCAAGCGAATCAAATCAAGGGATTGCTGGCGCGATGCCAGCGTGCGCTCGGCCAGCGCCAGCAGTTCGGTGTCGGTCTGCGTTTGCAGCCAAGTGGTGAGCACGCTGGCAATCAGGCTGATTTGCGCCGCCCGGCGTGCTTCCGCCGTGGCCAGATAACTCGAAAGCGCCACGTCCTTCAAGGCCGCCACGCGGCCGAAGAAATCGAGCTCCCAGGCGGAGACGCCCAGGCCCACCGTGTAGGTGCTGCTCACGTTGCCTGCGCCCAGCGCGGCGTATGGGTTGGGCGCTGAGCGCGCTTCGCTGGCGCTCACGCCCACGGTCGGGAACTGGTCGGCGCGGCGGATCTGGAACTGCGCCCGCGCCTGCTCGACATTGGCAATGGCCACGCGCAGGTCGCGGTTGTGGTCGAGCGCCGTCTGCACCAGCGTGCGCAGCGTGTCGTCGGGGACGAATTGCTGCCAGGACAAATCGGCCGCCGCAGCGCCCGCGGCCGCGCCGGTCGCTGCAACCGGCGGCACCGGATAGGCTGCAGCGACCGGCACGGCGGGGCGTTCGTACGTTGGAACCAGCGAGCAGCCGCCGAGCGCCAGCAATGCGTTGGCGATCAAGGCAAGGCGCATGGGCGGCCCGAAAGTCGATCGAGTGGTCATGCTTGCCCCTCCTCATCCGCGGTGCCCTCTGCGGCAATCGCCAGGTGCGGTCCTGCCGCCGGCGCCACCCTACCCTGGAACAGCTTGCGCACCACCAGGAAGAACACCGGCACCATCAGCACCGCGAGTCCCGTGCCGGCAATCACGCCCCAGAACACGGCAGTACCGATTTCATGTTGACTGGCGGCGCTCGCGCCCACCGCAACGTAGAGCGGTACCACGCCCAGGATGAAGGCAAGCGACGTCATCAGGATGGGCCGGAAGCGCAGCCGCGCCGCGGTGTGCGCCGCGTGCGCGATGCTCATGCCCTGCGCCTGCAGGTCCTTGGCGAATTCGACGATCAGGATGGCGTTCTTGGCCGACAGCCCGATCACCGTGACCAGACCGATCTGGAAGAACACGTCGTTGGGCATGCCGCGCATCCACATGCCGAAGAGGGCGCCCAGCACGCCGAGTGGCACCACCAGCAGCACCGACAGCGGAATGGTCCAGCTCTCGTACAGCGCCGCGAGCGCCAGGAACACCGCCAGGATCGAGAACGCGTACAGAATGCCCGCCTGCGCGCCGGCCTGCTTTTCGTCCAGCGAAATGCCGGTCCATTCATAGCCGATGCCGTGCGGCAGTGTGGCCGCAATGCGCGCCATTTCGGCCATGGCGTCGCCCGACGAATAGCCCGGCGCCGCTTGCCCGGCAATGGAATACGACGGATAGCCGTTGTAGCGCTTAAGCTGCATCGGCCCCACCACCCACTGGGCGCTCGCCAGCGTGGCGAGCGGCACCAACTGGCCCTGCTTGTTGGGCACGTTGAGGCGCATCACGTCTTCCGGCGTCATGCGCCGGCTGGCGTCGGCCTGGACCATGATGCGCTCGATGTAGCCGTCGTTCGGGAAATCGGCCACGTAGGCGGAACCGAGCGCGGTACCGAGCGTGGTGGAAATGTCGGCGATGTTCACGCCCTGCGCCGCGGCCGCGTTGCGGTCGATGTTGATTTCCCACTGCGGCGCGTCTTCCACGCCGTCGCCGCGCACCGCCGCCAGCATCGGGCTCTTGGCGGCTGCGGCCAGCAACTGGTTGCGCGCGGCCAGCAGCGCCTCGTGGCCCAGGGCATTACGGTCCATCAGGCGGAAAGCGAAACCGTTGGCCGTGCCCAGTTCGGGAATCGATGGCGGCGTGACCACGAAGATGGCGGCGTCACGCACCAACCCCTGCAGCGCGCCGGTGGCGCGCCCGGCAAAGGCGGCGGCGCTCTCGCCCGGCTCGGTGCGCTGGCTCCAGTCTTTGAGCGACGCAAACGCCAGCGCCACGTTCTGCCCGGTGCCCGAGAAATTGAAGCCGACGATGCTCACCACGTTGGTCACTTCGGGCTGCTGCAGCATGTAGCCCTCCATTTTTTCCACCGCGGCGACGGTGCGCTCCTTGGTGGCGCCCGGCGGCAACTGGATGTTGACGAGGACGTTGCCCTGGTCCTCGTTCGGCAGGAATGCCGTGGGCAGTTGTTTGAACAGCAGCGCCACGCAGGCAATGATCGCCAGGAAAATGCCCAGCACGACCCAACTGCGGCGCAAGATGTGCGTCATGCCGCGCTCGTAAGCGCGCGTGGTGCGGCCGAACAGGCGGTTGAAGCCGTTGAAGAACCAGCCGAGCGGGCCGGTCTTCTTCTCGTTGTTGTGGCCTTTGCGTACCGGCTTGAGCAGGCTGCCGCACAGCGCCGGCGTGAGCGTCAGCGCGAAAAAGCCCGAGAACGCGATGGACACCGCCATCACCACCGCGAACTGGCGGTAGATGTTGCCGGTGGCGCCGCTGAAGAACGCGAGCGGCACGAACACCACCACCAGGATGGTCGTCATGCCGACCACGGCGCCGGAAATCTCGCGCATGCTCTTGACCGTGGCTTCTTTCGGCGCCAGGCCTTCCTCGGCCATGAGACGCTCGACGTTCTCGACCACGACGATGGCGTCGTCCACCACCATGCCGATCACCAGCACCATGGCGAACATGGTCAGGATGTTGATGGAAAAGCCCGCGGCCAGCAGCACCGCGAACGTGCCCAAGAGCGCCACCGGAACCACGATGGTGGGGATGAGCGTGTAGCGCCAGTTCTGCAGGAACACCAGCATCACCAGGAACACCAGGATGATGGCCTCGATCAAGGTGTGCACCACTTTCTCGATCGAAATGCTGACGTAGGTCGAGGTGTCGTACGGCACCGCCCAGCTCATGCCCTGCGGAAAGAACGGCCGCAATTCCGCCAGGCGCCGGTGGATCAACTCGGACGTGGCGACCGCGTTGCCGGTGGAGGTGAGCTGCACCGCCACGATCACCGACTCGCGCCCGTTCAGGCGCGAGCTGAAGTTGTAGGTTTCGATTCCCAATTCGACCCGTGCCACGTCGCGGATGCGCACCGCCGAGCCATCGGGCCGCGCGCGCAGCACGATCGCGCCGAACTGCTCGGGCGTGGTCAGTTGCGCGCCCGGCACCACGATGGTGGCGTACATCGTCTGCCCGGGAACGCTCGGGGTGTCGCCCAGCGTGCCGCCCGAGACCTGCATGCTCTGCGCCGCGATGGCGGCGTTCACGTCGCCGGGCGTGAGGCCGTAGCCTTCCAGCTTGGCCGGGTCGATCCAGATGCGCATCGAGCGGCCCGAGGCGTACAACTGCGCATCGCCGACGCCCGGTGTGCGCTGGATTTCGGGCAGCACGTTGCGGTTGACGTAATCGGCCACGTCATCGCGCGTCAGGTGGCCGTCGGTGTTGAAGGCCAGCGCCATCAGCACGTTGGAGCGCGATTTCTGCACCGTCACACCGGTGCGTTTCACCACGTCGGGCAGGCGCGGCTGCGCTTGCGCCAGACGGTTCTGCACCTCCACCTGCGCGATGTTGGGGTCGGTTCCGGGCGTAAACGTGATGGTGAGCTGCGCGCGGCCGACGGCGGGCGACGTCGACTCCATGTACATCAAGCCTTCGGCGCCATTCATCTGGCGCTCGATCACCGAAATCACCGTTTCCTCGATGATCTTGGCGCTGGCGCCGGGGTAGGTGGCCGACACCACGATGGTGGGCGGCGCCACCGACGGGTACTGCGACACCGGCAACTGGGTGATCGAAACGATGCCGGCCAGCATCACGAAAATCGCGATGACCCAGGCAAAAATCGGCCGGTAAATGAAAAATTTGGACATGGCGCGTGCAGCCTGTTAGCTGGACTGGCCCGCCGCCGCAGCCGCCGGTCGCACCGAACTGCCCGACTTCGGCGCAGATACCGCGCCCCGGGTCGGCGCTGGTTCGGGAGCGGCCGGAGAGGCGGTTTCAGGCCTGAACGCCACCGGCTTGACCTTGGTGACCCCCGGCATGAGCCGGCTCACGCCGTCCACCAGCACCTGATCGCCTGCATCCAGGCCACCCAGGATCACCCATTGGCTGCCCTGGGCCGGGCCCACTTTGACCACGCGCGGCGCGAACGAGCCGTCGGCGGCCACCACGATCACGGTGTCGCCCTGCGGCCCGCCGCGCGTCACGGCCTGCTGCGGCAACAGGACCGCGTGCTCGTACAGCGCTTGGTCGAGGCGCGCCCGCACGTACATTCCGGGCAGCAGCATGCCCTCGGGGTTGGGCACGGTAGCGCGCAACGCCACCTGGCCAGTGCCGGGATCGACCGTGATGTCCGCGAACAGCAGCTTGCCCGCGTGCGGATAGACCGCGCCGTTGTCCAGCACCACCTGCACGCGCGCCGCTTCGCTCTTGCCGACCGGCGCCACGCTGCCGCCGCGCAGCGCCTGGCGCAGTTGCAGGACCGCCATTGCCGGCTGCGTGATGTTGAGGTAGAGCGTGTCGACCTGCTGGATGGTGGTTAGTTGCGTGGCGGCGCTCTGGCTCACCAACGCGCCTTCGGTCACCAGCGACCGGCCGATGCGCCCCGAAATCGGCGCCGTGACCCTGGTGTAGCCCAGGTTGATGTTGGCCATGCGCACGGCGGCTTTGCCCGCCGCGACCTGCGCCTGCGCCGACTTGGCAGCGGCCACCGCCGCGTCGTACTCTTGCCGGCTCACGGCGTTGGCGGCCACCAGCGGCTGATAGCGCTGCGCCGTGGCGCTGGCGTTGGCCAGTTGCGCTTCAGCCTGCGCGGTTTGCGCGTTGGCGCTTTGCAGCGCCGCCTGGTACGGCGCCGGATCGATCTCATACAGCGCCTGGCCTTGTTTCACATCGCTGCCCTCGATGAACAGGCGCTTCAACAAGATGCCGTTGACGCGCGCCCTCACCTCGGCCACGCGGATCGGCTCCAGCCGGCCCGGCAGATCGGTCGTGATCTGGACCGTGGTCGGCGCCACCGTCACCACGCCCACCTCGGGCGAGCCGCCGACTGGCCGCGTGGCGGCCTGCCTGTCGCCGCACGCCGTGAGCGTCGCTGCCATCAGGGCAATGATCGCGACGCCTGTCAGCAAACGGACAAAACGGTGTTGCGCGGCTCGCGGTTCGGGCATCGGAGGCTTTCTCTCAAGAGGGGGAGTCGTCGATCGGGCACGACCCAGGGGGGTTGATGCCGGCTCGCACAGAAGGCGCACGGCGTGTGGCGATCCGTGGATTCACGCGACCGCGAGCGGCCCCGGAAATGGCATGGGTGCGATTATATATACACGAATGAATGTATACTCGCGCCCCGTTTCACGTTGCATTTCCCGCCACGCTTCGAACCCCCTCTTTCTCCATGGCACGCCGCACCAAGGAAGACGCTCTGGCCACGCGCGCCGCATTGCTGGACGCCGCGGAACACCTGTTCCAGAAAAACGGCGTTTCGCGCACGTCGCTCGCCGACATCGCGCAGGCGGCCGGCGTCACGCGCGGCGCGATCTACGGGCACTTCCAGGACAAGGCGGCGCTGTTCAACGCCATGCTGGACCGCACCACGCTGCCGCTCAGCGCGCCGCTGGAACGGATCGCGCAGCACGACCCGGAGCCGCTGCAAGCGTGGTGCGCGCACTTGCGCCACGCCTTGCACCAGATCGCGCACGACGCGCGCACCCGGCGCGTGCTGCAAATCGCGGTGCAAAAAATCGAACACACCGACAGCATGGCCGAAGTGATCGACCGGCACGTGCAACTGAATCGCACCAATCTGGACAGCGAACGCCGCATCTTCGAACGTGCCGCCGCGGCACAAGGCGTCAAGTTGCCGGCGCCGGCCGAGCAGTTGGCGCACGGCTTCCACGCCATGATCAGCGGCCTGGTCTACGGCTGGCTGATGGAAAGCAATTTCGATCTGGAAGCCGCCGGCTGGACTTCAATACAGGTATTCCTGCGCGGCACCGGTTTGGAGCTGCACGCGCCCGTGCCGACGCTCCCAACGGATCGCGGATAATCGCGTCCGACCAATCGGCCACGTGCTCGTGGCTCAGATGGATAGAGCATCAGCCCCCGAAGCCATACGTCATTCCGGCTTGGGATTGGGCGGATAAAGGTCAAAGCGTCTGTAGCTCAGCTGGATAGAGTATCGGCCTCCGAAGCCATACGTCATTCCGGGTTGAGATCGGGTGGAAAGAAGTCAAAAGCGTCTGTAGCTCAGCTGGATAGAGTATCGGCCTCCGAAGCCGAGGGTCGTGGGTTCGAATCCCGCCAGACGCACCAAAATCAAGCACTTACCGCGGGCCGCAAAGGCCGCGGAAACATCAGCCTCTCGAATCTAGCGGGACACAGCGGGCGCGATACCGACCCATGGCCCGATTGCCCATTTCGGGACAAAAAAGCGCTCCGGGACACTTTCGGGGCGCCCGTGGGACAGCCGGATTACGGGCCCGCCAATTTCTGACCACTACACGCCGGGACGCTCGCACGCGACTCGAATCGGCGTGTCAAGCCGTCAGCCCGCTTGCGCCGATCCGGTTCAGCCATCTGCGGCAGAAAAAATCGAGGGGCCTATCGAGCTGAAGGGCAGTCCGTCCAGCCAATCCGATGCCAGGCCGGTGGAAGGCAACGCGCAATGCACACCGGTGCGGCAGGCACGTAAGCGTCATGGCACCAGAGATCAGGCACGCTCCCTTGGCCGCCGTGCAACCCCCATTGCGAACGGCGACCGCCTGCGCGGGCTCAGATATCACTCAATCTGCGTGCGCGTTGGTTGCCAACATCAGTTGCTCCAACTCGGCCCGGGAGCAGCTCGCGGCCGTGACCACGGTGCGCTTCTCTTATCTGGATTAGCCGAATAGCCGAGTGGCGTTACGCCGCCACACCCTCGTCATCGGTCGGCACGTAGATCAGCAGCTCTCCAGGCTGGCATTCGAAATAACGACACAGCTTGTCAATGATCTCGCTGCCAATGTTTGCCCCGGGTTGGTTTGCCATTTTCGACAACGTCGAGCGGTGAATGCCGGTCGCATCCGCGACTTCAGACAGCGGCACGACGCGCCGTTCCTTGAAGGCCTTGTCGGCAATCAGCTCAGTGAGTCGAAATCTGATCATGGTCGCATCATAAGTTATGTCGCGTTTGCGCGACACTCGTCTTATATTCGCGGCACGTGTCGTCTATACTAAGCGTCATACGTCGCCAATAAACGACGTTCATTCATCGAACCAAACGGAGACCACGTCATGCAGACTTATTTGACAACGGAACAGTTGGCAAGCCGGATTCACTACGAGCCGCGCACCATTCGCAACCAGCTCAAGGACACCGTCTTGCTGGAAGGCATCCATTACGTCCGTCCGTTCGGCCGGCGCAAGATTCTCTACATCTGGGAGCAAATCGAGGAAGACATGGTGCACAGAAAGACTGTCACCGACATCGTGATTCCGATGGCTTCAGGAGAAGCGTGCCATGTCTAAGATTCGCCTTCGCCCTGATACGAAGCGCCTCTACTTCGATTTCGTCTATCGCGGTGTGCGCTGCCGCGAGTATTCTGCGCTGTCCGATACGAAATCCAATCGTCGGAAGATGGAAGACGTGCTGACGCGTATCGAGAGCCAGATTGCCAACGGCACGTTCGATTACGCCCAGGCGTTCCCAGGCAGCGCGCGAGCAAGCCGATTCGCCCGCACCGCGTCACAGATGCGGGGAGACCCAATCACAGGGGTGCGCGCACCAAAGGGGGAAAACAAATCAGACGTTCCCCTCTTTGCCGACTTCGCCCGCACGTGGATGCAGGAGAAGCAGGTCGAGTGGCGCATCGGCCACCGCGAGTCGATGCAGTCGATTCTGGAAACGCACTTACTGCCGCGCTTCGGCAGCCTGCGCCTGGACGCCATTGGCCGCGCCGATGTGCTGCAGTTTCGCAGCACGCTGGTGAACGCCCGCGGCGGTCACGTGGATTCAGACGGGAAGGCGAAGGGCAAACGCGTACCGCTCGCTCCTGCGACGCTCAACCGCATCGTGGGGACGGTGCGCATGATTTTTGCGGAGGCGGCGCTGCGTTTCGGCATCACCGACCCGTGCCTGGGCATCAAGCGCCTCAAGGTTCCGCGCCAGGACATCCAACCCTTCACGATGGAAGAGGTGCGCCTGATTTTGGCCCGGGTACGGAAAGACTATCGCCCCTATCTGACGTTTCGCTTCTTCACCGGCGTGCGATCCGCGGAAGCCCACGGGCTGAAGTGGAAGCACGTCGATTTCGACGCGCGCGAGCTTCTCATTCGCGAGACTTACCAGCATGGCCGCACCGAGTACACCAAGACCGATGGCAGCCAGCGCGAAATCCACATGAGCCAGCCCGTGGTCGACGCACTGATGTCGATGCGCCCGGCGGGCTACGCGGCCGACGCGAAACGATTCGATGACACCTACGTTTTCCGCACCAAGGGCGGCCACCCCATCGACAACTCCAACTTCGTCGACCGGGTGTGGACACCATTGCTGCGCAGCCTGGGGCTTGCCTATCGCAGGCCGTACGACATGCGCCACACGTGTGCGACGCTGTGGCTTGCCGCAGGGGAAGCGCCCGAGTGGATTGCGCGGCAGCTCGGGCACACGACGACGGAGATGCTCTTTCGCACGTACTCGCGCTATGTGCCCAACATGCTGCGGCACGATGGGAGTGCGTTTGACCGGCTGGTGGTGGGGGCGCTTGCGGGCAATGCGGCAGCCGGCGCACCCGCTGTCCAAGGCGCAACGCAAACCCAACAATACCTGCAACCGGAGACGACACCATGAGTACGCTGCATCTCATTGAAACAGGCGCCGGCGGTAACGAAGCCGACCGCAATGGAAACGGCGACGCTATCGACTGCGTGACGATTCGCTCGCTGGCGCAGCACATGGGGGAGACGATTGCGGGGCAGTTCATCGTCGACCAGCAAGCTGCCATCGCCGAGGGCACGCCCCACCTGCGGCTCAGGCTCGCGGATGCCACCGGGAACATCCTCGCCTTTGTCTGGCCGGAGTATCGCTCCGCAATCACTCTGCCGCCGTTGGGTGCGGCGGCGAGCGTGCAAGCGGATGTGTGCGACTACCAGTGCGCGCCGCAGCTGAAGGTGCGCCGTCTCGTGCCGCTGCCTCCGGGCGAAGTGGCCATGTTTGCCAACCTGCTGCCCGGCGTGTCCCACGCGGCGTTCGATGCGCTCCTGGGGCTTGAGCGGTCGCTACCTGCGGTGTTGCGTGAGTTCGTCGCGCGGGTACTGCTCGACCCGGCCGTCGGCCCGGCGTTCATCACCTGCCGCGCGAGCGCCACGCATCACCACCATGAGCGCGGCGGCCTGCTGCGCCATAGTCTCGAGAACCTCGACCTGATTGCCGAAATGATTCGCCGGCGCTTTCCGGATGAGCCGCTGTCGGCGGCCATCGGCCAGGTGGGTTACCTGTTTCACGACGTGGGCAAGATTCGCACCGTCGGCACCACGGCGCGGCCGCCGCTTTCGTGGACGGTGCGCCACGAAACGCACAACCTGACGGTGCTCGGGCCGCATATGGAGTGGCTGCAGCGCGCCGACATGGAGGCGTACACGGGCCTTCTCTACATCTTCGAGTACCTTGCAACACCGGCCTCGGCGCGCCGTTGGGCGAGCTACTTTCCCGCCGAGGTGGTGGCGCAGTTCGACGGCTGGAGCGCAGCGGAGTTCGCCGGGCGTGGGCTGCAGACATTCACGCACCAGGCGCGCTCTTGCGCGCCGGCCTCCGGAGTTCGGCGAGCCGGATGAGCGGCATCGCGACCGCAGCCGGTAGGCAAGACCCGCGTAACACCTGGACCGCTCACCGCTCACCGCTCACGGTCACCGTCAACGTCACGGCCCGAGTGAGCCGTGGCGCCAAGTCCGCAGCGACTCACGCTGCTCTTTCGTGAGTACCGCATCGATCTTGGCACGCGTGTCGAGCCGCGCCTCGAGTTGCTGCAGGCGAAGCTCCGAGAGCGCCTTGTATGCCGATTGGACTGCACCGCGATCCGGCGCCTCCATCGCGAGCAGTTCGTGCAGTTTTCCCGCCGCAGCAAAGATCTTCCCGGCGAGATCCCACTGGGTGTCCGCGACCTCGGCGTGGATTTTCTCGATCTTGTCTTGCTGCTCGTCGCTGAGATTCAGGCCGGCTGCCGCAAGGCCCCGACCACGCATCATTCCCGCCCCCATGCCGTAACCATCGCCCCAGCCGCCCCCGGGGCCGCTCATCATTCCACCGCCGTACCCACCGCCCCATCGGCCCATCATTTCGGGGCCGTGACCGCCGCCCCATCCGCCCATCATCCCGCGCCCACCGCCTGAGCCGGGGCCGTAGTTGCCGCCAGCGGGTTGGCGGGCCGGCGCCCCGGACATCATTCCGGGGCTCCCATCAGCGGACGGAGCCGCACTGGTCGCGGCGAATCCTGGCGCCGACATGACAGCAATAGCGCTGGTCACCGCGAGCGCGATCAAACGCCCACGCACACCGCTCTTCGAAATTCTCATTTCAGCTCTCCTGTCAATGGCTTCTGAATCTGGATTCAGAGCTCATTCAGCGTCCACGCGGTACCCGCGGAGCCTTGCCTGAGCGGCCGAATCCGTCGCGAAAACCATGCTAATTCGCCGCTTCGGGAATGCCTTGATCTGGATCAGACGTCCCTAGAGCCGGCTTGACAGCCGTCAAACGCAGCGACGAAGCCGGAACCTAAAGTGGTCTTCACGCGACGCGCTACGCGACCAGGAGATTCACATGAAGACAGACTATCAACTCAAGCAGGACGTGATCGCCGAGCTGGAGTGGGACCCGGCCATCAATTCGGATGCCGTCGGCATCGCAGTCAAGGATGGCGTGGTAACCGCCAGCGGCCACATCGACACCTATGCCGAGAAGCGGGCGATCGAGAAGGCACTGCGCCGGGTCAGCGGCTTGAAAACGCTGGCGCTGGACCTGGAAGTCAAGCTGTCGCCGCAGCACCAGCGCGAAGACACCGGGCTGGCCATTGCGATCCAGAACGCATTGCGCTGGAACAGCGTAGTGCCTGCCGACAAGATCCGGGTGACCGTCGACAACGGTCGCGTCACGCTCGCCGGCAACGTGGACTGGGACTATCAACGCATTGCTGCCGAGAAAGCGGTGCGGCCCCTGACGGGCGTCACCGGCATCAGCAACCAGATTGGCCTGAGCCCACACCCCGCACCCGCCGACGTCGTCAGCGGTATCGAAGGCGCGTTGAAGCGCCAGGCCGAGCGCCAGGCAAAACGCGTGCAAGTCGACGTGAGCGGATCGACCGTGACGCTGCGCGGCGACGTACGCTCGTGGCCGGAACACACCGCTGCGGAGGGCGCCGCCTGGTCGGCCCCCGGCGTCCGCAAGGTGATCAACGAACTGCGCGTCAATCCCTGAGCGGGCGCACCGCACAGGCGCGATGCCGGTGGCCGATTGCGGTCTGCTCGCTGACCCCGCACGAGCGTGATTGAGCGCGACGCGATCAGGCCGAATCGGCCCATTTCGATGAGGTGGACCAGCGTCTTCGGGTGGCGGGACCGCACTCGGGTCGCCGCGCTGGTGACCACCTCCGCAAGAGTTGGAACAGGGGGTCATCGCCATGATTCAGAGCGGACGCAGCGCCTTGGTAACCGGCGGCAATCGAGGTCTGGGCGCAGCCATCGCGCGCGCACTGAGTGATGCGGGCCATACCGTCATCATCACGCACACGCCCGGCAACGAGCAACCGGTGGCCTGGCTCGAAAGGCAGGAGTACCAAGGCCGCAAAGTCGCTGTCTACGGCGTCGATGTGGCTGACTACGAATCGACCGAAGCGCTTGCGCGCCAGCTCCATGCCGACGGCCATCACGTCGACATCCTGGTGAACAACGCCGGCATCACGCGCGACGGCACCTTGCACAAGATGGACAAGTCCGCGTGGGATGCCGTACTGCGAACGGACCTCGACTCGATGTTCAACGTGACCAAGCCGTTTCTCGGACCCATGCTGGAGCGCGGCTGGGGCCGCATCATCAATATTTCGTCGATCAATGGCAGCAGGGGTCAATTCGGACAGACCAACTATTCCGCGGCCAAGGCGGGAGTGCACGGCTTCACCAAGGCGCTGGCGCTGGAGGTCGCCCGCAAGGGCATCACGGTCAATGCGGTCTCACCGGGCTATCTGAATACGGAGATGGTCATGGCCTTGCGCGAAGACGTACGCGCGCGCATCGTCGAGGGCATTCCGGTCGGCCGGCTGGGAGAACCGCACGAGATTGCGGCGTTGGTTGCTTTCATGGCCAGCGACGCGGCGGCTTTCATGACCGGCAGCAACGTCGCCATGAACGGCGGCCACCACATGTCGTGAACGCCTCGATGCTGGCCGGGCTGGCGAGACGCACCCCAGATGCAGCCTGACCGTGACCAATCGACCCCGACTTCCACTACGGCGCGCACCGGGCTCCAGGTGCTGGCCGTTTTTGGTGTGTTTGCCGGTCAAAGCGCTTTGTAGGCAACCATGCGCGCGAGAGCCATTGACTGCGCGGCTTCAGGCGCAGCGGTATCGACGTCCAACGCTGCCGCGCGCTCCGCCGCGTCCAACGGTTCGGCCGCGGCAGTGAGCCGGCGCAACACGTCGATGTCCGCTTCCGACGGATCATCACGACGCAATCGCCGCGCCGCAATGCGCTCACGCAGCAGCGCTTCGGGCGCGTGGCAGGCAACGATCGCAAACGGCACGCCGAGCTCTTCGGCCAGCTCGGCAAAGCGCGCGCGTTCCGTCCGACGCAGGAACGCCGCATCGACGATAGCCGGCCAGCCAGCCTCGAGCGTGGTGCGCGCAAGCTCCGCCAGCCGCGCGTAAGTGCGCTGCGTCGCACCCGCGCTGTAAGCATCGGCCGCTGCCGCATGCGTATCGGCGAGTGCCGGAAGCCCCAGGAGCCGCTTGCGCTCGACATCCGAGCGCAGCCGGATCGCGCCGATCGCCTCGGCGATGCGCAGCGCGACGACGCTCTTGCCCGAGGCTGGCAGGCCGTGCATGACGATCAGCCGCGGCGCGCGCAGCGCAGCGGCGAGGTGGCGCGCAACCGCGAGATAGTCGGGCCCGGCACGCGGCTGCAGCGCCGCAGCCAGCGCGCGCACCAGGGCGCGATAGACCAGCGCATGGCGCCACAGCGCCAGCCCGGCGTGGTCACCGGTCGCGTCCAGCCAGCCGTTGATGAAGCGCACCGCAAAGCCGCTGCGCTCGTGCGCGATCAAGTCCATTGCGGTGAACGCGGCGTCGTCGACGATGTCGATCCAGCGCAGCGCAGGGTCGAACTCGATCGCATCGAACGGCAGGATGTCGCCATCGAGCAGCACGAGGTTGGCGAGGTGCAGGTCGCCGTGCCCTTCACGCACGAAGCCGGCGGCCATGCGCGCGTGCCAGAGCGGCGCCAGCGCAGCGGCTTCACGCTTCAGCCAGCGGCGCATTGCGGTGTACGCGTCGGCGCACGAAGGCGCGGCGAGCCGAAGCGCATCAAGCACCGAAAGCGGAGCTGCTGCGCGCCGTTCGGGCGTACCGAAGCCGCTGTCCGGCGCTGCGCGAGGTGCCGCCAGGTGAATCGCGGCAATGCGCTCCGCCAGCCGGTCGACGTCGGCGGCCAGCAGCGTTCCCGCCGTGGCCCGCTCGGCCAGCAGCGACCCGGACGCGAAGCGCCGCATGCGCACGGCGTAATCGAACGCCTCGCCGTCGCCATCGAGCCGCGGTGCATCGGACGTTCCGGTGATGCGGCTGACACCGAGGTAGAGCTGCGGCGCAAACCGGCGATTCAGCCGCACTTCCTCTTCGCAGCAGCGCCGCCGCTCGGCCAGGCTGCTGAAATCGACGAACGGCAGCACCACCGGCCGCTTGATCTTGTACGCGGTCGCGCCGGCAAGCAGCAGCCAGGACAGGTGCGTCTGCACCAGCTCGACGGGCTCGGTGCAGCTTTGCTGCAAATGATCGCGCAGGCGCGTTACCCAGTGCGCGCGGGCGTGTGGAGACAAAGCGTTTGGCATTCCCTGGATCGACATGGTTTGCGTGTTTCATCCATCGCCGCGTTCGTGCTCGCCTTGCGCCAGCGCAAAGTGCTGGCGCGCGCCATGCGTATGGTCGCAGTCATGGCCGTCATTCCACTCAAACGCAAACGCGCAGCGCAACCCGAGCCCACGGGGCCAGCCACCGTCCCGCATCCACGCGGACAGCGCGAGCGCACCGCCAGCCCCTGGTTGGGTGATTCGGATGGAGAGCTTCCATCGGTCTCGTTCGCACGCTTCGAGGCACTCGAGCGCGCTCTGGCGGCGCTCTGGCCGGCGGAAACTCCGGTCGCGCCGACCACGGCGTTCGCCGCCTGGTTCGACTGGGCCATGCACCTGGCGAGTTCGCCCGCCAAGCAATGGGAGCTCGGGCAATACGCGTTCGAACAGTGGCAGCGCGCGTGGCGCATCGCCTCGACCGGTGCCGCTGCCGACTGCTGCGTCACGCCCATGTCCCAAGACAAACGCTTCGCCGATCCGGCGTGGCGCGAGCCGCCGCAGGCGCTGCTGGCGCAATATTTCCTGCTCACCGAGCGCTGGTGGCAGCGCGCAACCCGCGGCGTTCCCGGCGTCAGCAAGCACCACGAGCACATGGTGTCGTTTGCCGCGCGGCAGTGGCTCGACCTGTTCGCGCCATCCAATTCGGTGTTCGCCAATCCGGTGGTGCGCAGGCGCACGCTGGAGCAAGGCGGCGCGAACCTGTGGCGCGGCGCGTCTTACGCGCTGGACGACCTGGCTCGCGACGCGCTCGACCTGCCGCCGGCCGGCGCCGAAGGCTTCAAGCCCGGCGTCAACGTTGCCATCACGCCGGGCCAGGTGGTGCTGCGCAACCGCCTGATCGAGCTGATCCAGTACCAGCCGACGACGCCCGCCGTCCACGCCGAACCCATCCTGCTGGTTCCGGCCTGGATCATGAAGTACTACATCCTCGACCTGTCGCCGCGCAACTCGCTGGTCAAGTTCCTGGTCGATCGTGGCTACACCGTATTCGTGATCTCGTGGAAAAACCCGGGCGCCGAAGACCGCAACCTCGGGCTCGACGACTACCACCATCTCGGCGTCAAGGCGGCGCTCGACGCGGTCGCCCAGATCGTCCCCGGCGCGCGCACGCATGCCGTCGGCTATTGCCTCGGCGGCACGCTGCTGGCGATGGGCGCGGCGAAGATTGGCCGCGAACGCGAAAAGGCACTGCAATCGATGACCTTGTTTGCAGCCCAGACCGATTTTTCCGATCCGGGCGAGATTTCGCTTTTCATAGACGAGAGCCAGTTTGCGCATCTCGACCGATCAATGGCGCGCCGCGGCACCCTCGACAAGCGGCAGATGCGCAACACGTTCCAGTTGCTGCGCTCGCGCGACCTCATCTGGTCATACCGCACCATCAACTACCTGCTGGGCGAGCGCGCGCCCATGACCGACCTGATGGCGTGGAACGCGGACGGCACCCGACTGCCCTATCGCATGCACCGCGAATACCTGCGCCGGCTCTACCTCGACAATGCACTCGCACTCGGTGACTATCGGCTGGACGGCGTGCCCATCAACCTGCACGACATTCGCGTGCCGAGCTTTGTTCTCGCCGCCGTCCAGGATCACGTCGCCCCGTGGCGTTCGGTGTTCCGGCTCAACCAACTGTGCGATGCCGAGCAGACCTACGTGCTGACCGCTGGCGGCCACAACGTCGGCGTCGTCAACCCGCCCGGCGCCGTGCCGACCAGCTACCGGCTGCGCGAATGGCGCGTCGGTGAGCGCATCTTGAATCCGGACGAATGGCTGGCCCAGACGCCGGCGACCAGCGGGTCCTGGTGGAACGCTTGGGCCGATTGGCTGGACCGGCATTCGTCACCACGGCTGCAGCCGCCGCCCGCGATCGGTGCCGAGAACCTGCGGCCGCTGCAAGCCGCGCCCGGCAGCTACGTGTTGCAGCGCTGATCGCACGGGTCACGGCGTGTGGTCCGAGCCGGGACTACGCGAGCAACTCCGCCACCTGATTCATGGGCGATCGGTCGTGCCGTTGAAGCGACGCATCAGTTCGGCCGATTGCTCGCGCCAGTACTCAGCAAACTCACTCTGCAATTGCTGCCATGACTCGATCAGCGCTTGTTGCTCCAGCGTGGCTTGGCGCGTGATGGCGTTCAGCGCCTCCAACTGGCGCGTCCACGCGGATTCCGCCGGCGCGCCGTCAGCCGTCCTGGACGCCGCTTCATATAGAACACGTGGCCAAGCAAGCCAAAGCTGTTGCTGCCACTGCGCCAACAGCGCCCACGGGTTGGCGCCTTCGGAGCGCGGAATTTCGAATGTCGGTTTGCGTGCCATCTGAGTCTCCTGTCAGCGAAAGCCCACTGTAGGAGCGCAACCGGCAATACGGTTTGATCGAGCGCAAGACCGGCGTCGGAAACAGTCAGTCGGCGCCAAGGCGTTGGCCGCCTCGATCGCGAACGCGAGCCGCACCGCGCCTTGAGCATGCAGCCCGATTTTCACCATGGCACCAAGTGCCCTGCTGCCCTCTCCGGCAAGGGCAACACCTTGACGGGCGTCAAGCCGCGCCGCACCGGCAATCCCTACACTGATTCGCGATCCCGAAACTGCCTGCTGGAGTTGCCACCATGTACAAGCGCATCCTGGTCCCGCTCGATGGCTCACGCTATTCAGAGGAAATCATTCCTTATGCGCGCGGCCTGGCCGCTACCCACGACACGGAGCTGGTACTGCTGCGCGTGATGGAAGGTGCGCCTGGCAACGACAACCCGACGGATTACGTCAAACGGCTGGCCTCAGCCTATGCGGCCAGCGGGCTGTGCCGGATCGGAACCGACGGTGCCGCTGAAGCGATCCTGGACGAAGCGTACCGTGAACCGGGGACCCTGTTGGCGCTGACTTCCCGCGGGCGCTCAGGCTTGCTTGAGCTGGCGCTCGGCAGCGTCGCGCAGCGCGTCTTGCGCGGCGCCCATGGCCCGGTGCTCGTCTACCACCCGACCGGCGAGGTCGTGACCGCGCGCCCACCCCGGCGGCCCCAGCGCATCGTCCTGCCAATTGCAAGCACTGACTCACTCGAGGGCATAGCCGACGAAGCGGCGCGTCTTGCCCGTTGGATCAATGCCGAACTGGAAGTCGTGAGCGTGGTCGAGCCGATGTCTGCCGCCGACCGGGCCCAGGTGCCGGAAAGCGATCTCGCTGTCATGGAGTCCGCGTTCGTTCGCTCCACGGCCGAGAAACTGGTGAAGGCGCACGGCGTGCGCGTCAACTGGGATACGCTGCACGGCGACCCGGTGGACGCCATCGTCGAGCGCGTCGCAGGCCAGCGCGAAACGATGCTGGCGATGTCGACGCGGCGGAAAAGCGCACTGGAGGCCGCTTTCCTCGGCAGCGTGACGGCAGGCTGCCTGCGCCGCGCGGGCGTACCCATCCTGATGCGTGCGCCTTGACCTTGCGCGACGTACCACCTTCAGCGCCCGGCGCCGGAAGGAAACGCGATGCGCGTCACGTCCGCCAGGTAGAACGGGAAGTACGCAGCCGTGCCGAACTGGTTGCCGGCTTCGACGCGCGTGGGCAAGCGGAACCCGTCGAAATCCCTGAATTCCGACAGCAGGCCGCCAAACAGCTGCAGCCTGAAGACCTTGTCGGCATTGGCATCGCTCCAGCGCTGCAGCGCGATCCGAACCGGCCGGCCATCGGCAGCGATCGTCACATCCACTGATTGCTCCATCCCGTCGTAGCGCACGGCCACGCGTGCCGTTGTCGCATCGACTTGCGTCCAGGTGATGCCGGGACCCGGCAGCAGCGCAGCGGGCGTCCAGAAAGCGGCTTCGGCAACGGCCCGGCCAAAAGCGGACCGGCGATGGTCTGCGGTGCCGCTGACGCGCGCCACGGGGAGCAGGCCGATCAGCCAGAAGCGCGTCCAGTTGCCGCCGTGTGACAGTGCATCGGAGCCGGAGATGCGCAGCAGGCCTCTTTGCGCCGACATGCGCCAGACAAATCCCGCAGGCCCGGCAAGCGTCTGGCGCGCCGCCATCGGCAGGTAGTTTGGCGAGTCCTGGGTTCCCAGGCTGAACCGGCCCGTCATTTCGATCTCGGCCACGGTGTGGAGCGGCGTTCCCGGCTTGATCACGAACTCAAAATAGCGCCGCGCCGGCTCGGGCAATTGGGCAACGAGAGCGGGATCGAAACGCGCCGGTTCGCTCACTTGGAATGCGGCGAGCTTTGCGCCAACGCGCCGGTCAGCCAAATCATCGAACTGGCGCCAAACCATCAGGCCGGCAAAAGCCAGCACGATGATCGCCAGCGCCAAACCCGGCAGCAGTTTCATGATGGTCGCCTGCGGAATACCGCGCACCGCCTGCACGGTTCCGAACTGGCGCCGGACCAACGGCTCGCGTCCAACGCCGCGATCAACTCGACAGGAAACGGTTGATGTCGGTCTTGTCCAGAAGGGATCGAGTGACGCCCCCAAAAACCCATTGGCGCAATCGGCTGTGGCCATAGGCTCCGGATACCACCAGATCGGCGCCGCTGGCAGCGATGAATTCCAGCAATCGTGCGCTCTCATCGGATCCCTTGATCGTTTCCGCACGCGCGCGAATCCCATGGCGGGCGAGAAAAGCGGTCGCGTCGGCAATGCCCCGGCGGATCCACGGTTCGATCACGGCCGCAGCGGTAACCACGATCACTTCGCCGGCAACCGCCAGCAACGGCACCGCGTCCGCCAACGCGCGCCGTGCTTCGCGCGTGTCCTTCCAGGTGATCACCACCTTGTTGAGCAGTATCTGTTTCCCGCCGCGAGCCATGACCAGGACCGGGCGGCCGGCCTGCAGGATGACGCTGCTCGGCGCCGCGGCGCGAGCCGAGTCCCCGGTCGCCGCGCCGCTTGCGGCGCGCATCACGACGAGGTCCGCCACCCGGGCGACGCCGGCCAGCGCGCGCGTCGGCGAGTCGAGCACCTCGCGCCATTCGGTGTTGCCGAAGCCGACGGTCAACCGGTCGAACGTGGCGTGAATTTTCCTGAAATCGGCCTTGATTTCATCGCGCTCCCGCTGCCACACCTCGACCGCCAGGGTGCCGCCGTCGGCGGCGACGATGGGCCAGCGCGCGTCTGCCGCGCACAGGCCGATCAGCGTCGCTTGCAAGCGCGCAGCGAGATCGCGCGCGGCTTCGATGGCCGGTTCGACCGGGCCATCGATATCGAGATTGACGAGGATGGTTTTGCAGCTCATGAAAGCTCCTTGGCGCGGCACTCAGGTGCCATTGATTCTGCTTGGGGAAAGACACCCGGGGAAGAGCCCGACGTGACGCAGATCAAGCCACTTCGCGCGTCCTTGCAGAAGCCTGGCGCCACCGGTTACCTGTATGCGGATCGAGATGGCCATTCGACGGCCGCGAACGCGCAAGCGACGGCGTCAGGTCCGCGAGGGTCCGAGGGCCCGCAGCGCGTTCAGGATGACGGCGATGTCGATGAATTCCTGCAGCACCGCGCCTTGCACCGGCGTGATATGGCCGAGCGCGGCGACGCCCATCGCCACCACCGAAAGGCCCAGCCCGACCGCCACGCTTTGCAGCGCAATGCGCCGCGTGCGGTGCGCCAGCGCGAGCGCTTCGGCCAGGCGATCGAGCCGGTCCACGAGGAGAACGACATCCGCCGCTTCCGACGACGCCGCCGAGCCGCGTGCACCCATCGCCACGCCGACGTCGGCGGCAGCCAGCGCCGGCGCGTCGTTGACACCGTCGCCCACCATCAGCACTGGCGCGCGCTGGCGCTCGGCGTGAACGACAGCGACCTTGGCCGCCGGATCGAGCTGGGCGTGCGCACTATCGAGGTCGAGTTGCTCGCCGATGGCGTTGACGACGTCGGCGTGATCTCCGGACGCCAGCACGATGCGATCCAGCCCGGCCTCGCGGAACGAGGCGAGCAGCGCCGCGGCGTCTTCCCGCAGCGGATCGGCGAGCAGGATCAGCCCGGCGAGCACGCCGTCGATCGCCACGCTGACCGTGGCCGTTCCCTTGGGCGCGGACGGGCCGAAGTCGGGGGCGGGGCCAGCCTCGCTGCGCTTGCGAACGAACGTCCGGCCGCCCACCACCACGCGCCGGCCGTCGACCCGGCCTTCGATGCCGGTGCCCGCGGTCTCGCTCACCTGCTCGGGGCGCGTCAGCGGCAGTCCGCGCGCCTTTGCCGCAGCCACCAGCGTCTGCGCCGTGACGTGCGCGGAAGCCTGATCGAGCGACGCGGCAAAGCGCAGGACGTCGGCATCGCCCCAGGGCGCGACCGCACGGATGTCGGTGACGACCGCCTGGCCGAAAGTGAGCGTTCCGGTCTTGTCGAGCACGGCGGTCCGCACCCGCGCCAGCGCTTCGAGCGCGCCGCCGCTCTTGACGAGCACGCCCAACGACGCGGCGCGTGAAATGCCGGAAACAATGGCCACCGGAACGGCGAGGATCAGCGGGCAAGGCGTGGCGACGACCAGCACCGCCAGCGCCCGGATCCGGTCGCCCGACAAAACCCAGGCGCCGCCTGCAATGACGAGCGTGAACAACAGGAACCACCAGGCGTAGCGATCCGCCAGCCGCGTCATCGGCGCCCGGCTGCGCTGGGCGCTTTCGACCAGGCGGACGATGCCCGCGTAGGTGCTGGCCGCCGCCGGGCGCGTGACGATGAGGTCGAAGCTGTCGCCCGCGCAAGTGGAGCCGCTGAGGACTTCGTCACCCGCCCGGCGCCGCACCGGCAACGATTCCCCGGTCAGTGCCGATTCGTCCAGCAGCCCTTCCCGCTCGGCCACCGTGCCGTCCGCCGGTATCACTTCGCCGTGACGCACCAGGACGCGGTCCCCGGTCGCGAGCTGCTCGATGGGCACTTCTTCGACGCGCCCACCGGCGTGGCGCAGCGCGGTGCGGGCAACGCGGCCGAGCAGCGCCGTCATTTCGCGCCGCGCCCGGCCCTCGGCGAAGTTCTCGAGTTGCTGCCCGCCCGCGTACATGAGTGCGACGACGTTGCCCGCGAGCGGTTCGCCGAAGGCCAGCGCCGCCGACATCGAGAGCGCCGCGATCAGATCGAGCCCGCCGTCGCGCCGCCGCAGCGATTGCGTGATTTCAACGAGCAAGCTGCCCAGCACCGGCAGGGTGGCCGCAAACCAGATGCGCTGCGCCCAGAGGCCACTGCCCATCAGCGCCGCCGCAATGCCGCCGGCCAGGCCGATGAGCGCGACCGCGATCAGCGCGAGCCGCCAGTCCAGGACCCGCAAGGCCAGGCGCACGCCCGTTTCCACACCGACGGAAACCGGTTGCGCGCTCGCATTCGGCATCGGCGGCATGTCAACGCGCGCCGTCGGGCGCGGCCGGCGCTTCGAGTGGCCGCAGGGTGGCGATGACCTCCTCGTCGGTGAGCTGCGGGAAATGGCGGTAGTGAAATCCGAGCGCCAGGAACTGGGCGGGCTGCTCCAGGCACACCAGCCGGTCGGCCTGCGCCGCCAGTTCCGCCGCCGTCTCTCGCGGCGCGACGGGAATGGCGACGACGATCTGGCGCGGCGAACGCCGTTTGAGCGCGCGTATCGCCGCCTTCATGCTGGCGTCCGTCGCTGCGCCGTCGTCGACGAGGATGGCGGTCCGGCCGGTGACCGAGACCGGCAGCGCCCGGCCAAAAGCGCGCCGGCGCCGCGCGAGCTCGAGGCTTTCGCGGGCAACCAATCGCGCCAGCGCGGCGTCGCTCAGTTCGCAGGCTTGCACGACGTCCGCGTTGAGCACCACGTCGGGCGGATCGCCGTCGACCAGCGCCCCCACCGCCAGTTCGGGCTGGCCGGGCGCGCCCAGCTTGCGCACGATGACGAGGTCCAGCGGCGCCGCGAGCGCCCGCGCAAT
The DNA here is from genome assembly GCA_004299095.1 of Burkholderiaceae bacterium. Lineage (GTDB taxonomy): Bacteria > Pseudomonadota > Gammaproteobacteria > Burkholderiales > Burkholderiaceae_C > Ottowia. The sequence continues at coordinate 29,485 of SCQQ01000005.1, forward strand.
TTCGGCCGCCACCGGCACGCCGCCGCGCGGCAACGCGAGCACGACGGGATCGGCGAGGCCGAGCGCAGTCAGCCTGGCTGCCAGCCTCTTGCCTGCATCGGTTCGGTCATGGAACTTCATCGTCGTTCGCTTCGCCGGGTTCACACCCGCTCGTGTTCGCCGTCACGCCTCAGGCCGCTCCGGCATCGGGCTGGGCCGCCGCGGCAGCGAGGTCCAGCGCCACCAGCATCGTGCTCGGCTCCTCCGGATCGCGCGCCGCCGAAAAGCCGAATTCCCGGCACATGCGCAGCATCGCGGTGTTGTCGCTCAGGACGATGCCTTCGATGCGCCCGATTCGTTCGGCCTTGGCATAAGCCACGACCTGGTCCAGCAGCTTCCAGCCCAGGCCGTGCCCCTGCAGGTCGGAGCGCACCAGCAGCGCGTACTCGGCCTTGGCGCGGTCCGGATCGCAGGAGAGCCGGGCCACGCCAGCCAGTGCGCCGCCCGCATCCAGCGCAACGAAGGCCATGTCGCGCTCGTAGTCGAGCTGGGTCAGGCGCTTCAACATGTCGTCGGGGAAGTTGCGGCGCGGCGCGAGGAACCTGAGGCGGATGTCGCCCGGAGAGACTTTCGCCAGGAAATCCGGATAGAGCGCGATGTCGGCCGGCTTGATCGGCCGGATCGTGTAGTTCGCGCCGCCCGCGGAAAAAGCGCGCGCCCACTGCGCCGGATACGGCCGGATCGCGAGCCGCGGATTCGGGCCCGGCTGGTCCACGGCGTTTGGATCGATTTCGACCCGGGCATCGAGCGCGATCACGCCATCGGCGTCGGCCAGCAGCGGATTGATGTCGAGCGCGACGATGCACGGGAAATCGACCACCAGTTGCGCAAGGCTGTTGAGCGCGGCCACGATGGCCGGCCGATTCGCCGGCGGACGATCGCGAAAACCCGCGAGCAACTTGCCGATGCGCGTGCGATCGATGAGGTCGCCGGCCAGCACGTCGTCGAGCGGCGGCAACGCAACGGCGGTGTCGGCCATCACTTCGACCGCGGTGCCGCCGGCGCCAAACAGGATCACCGGGCCAAAAATCGCGTCTTCGCTCATTCCAGCGATCAGCTCCTGCGCGTTGCGGCGGACGATCATCGGCTGCACGGCGTAGCCGTCTATCGTCGCGTCCGGCACTTTCTCGGCGACGCGGCGCTGGATGGTTTCCGCGGCAGCAACCGCGGCCGCGGCGCTTTCCAGCCCCAGCACCACGCCGCCGACGTCGGATTTGTGCGAAATCGCTTTCGAGAGCAACTTGACGGCGACGGCCGCCGACTTGCCCAGCAGGCGCGCCGCCGCTTCCGCGGCTTCGGCGGGCGTCCTGGCAACGACGGTTTCGGGAACGGTGACGCCGTACGCCGCGACCACCACCTTGGCCTCTGGCTCGGTCAGCATGCGCCGACCTTCGGCTGCCACGCGTCTCAGGGTCGCGAGCACATGCGTCCGGTCGGCGCTCACGTCCTCGCTGCCGCTTGCAGGAACGCGCAGCAGCGCGCTTTGCGCCTTCGACCAATCGGCCAGGTAAGTGAGGGCGCGCGCCGTGTCGGCGGGCGTTTCGAAGCTGGCGACACCGGCCGAAGCGAGAACCGCGCGCGCCTGGCGTGCCGTCTGCTCGCCCAGCCAGCAGGCGAGCACCGGCTTGCCGGCGATCGTGCCTTTTTCGGCGAGACCGGCGACCGCACTGGCCGCATCGGCCGACGATGCGAGCTTGGTCGGACAGTTGAAAACCATGACGACTTCGACCGCTGGGTCGCTCGCGACGATTTCCACCGCGGCCCGGTAGCGCTCGGCACTGGCGTCGCCGACGATGTCGACCGGATTGGCGCGCGACCAGGTCGGCGGCAGCACCGCGTCCAGCCGCTTCAGCGTCGCCGGTGCCAGCGCGGCGAGTTCGTCGGCACGCGCGCTCAGTTCATCGACTGCCAGCACCCCGGCGCCGCCGCCGTTGGTCACGATGCCGACGCGCGCGCTTGCGACCGGCGCGAAGCGCGCCGTGATTTCGGCCGCATCGAACAAATCGGCCAGTCCGTCCACGCGCAGGATGCCGGCGCGGGCAAACGCCGCGTCGACCGCGCGGTCCGAGCCCGACAGGGCGCCGGTGTGCGTGTTGGCCGCTTTGGCCGCGAGTTCGTGGCGCCCGGCCTTCAGCACGATCACCGGCTTGATGCGCGCCGCGGCACGCGCGGCCGACATGAATTTGCGCGCATTCGCCATGCCTTCGAGATAAACCAGGATGGCCCGGGTGTTGCCGTCGCCCGCCAGCAAATCGAGCCAGTCGGCGACGTCGACGTCGGCCATGTCGCCGAGCGACGCCACGCAGGAGAAGCCGACGTTGCGCGCCGCCGCCCAGTCGATCAGCGAGCCCGCGATCGCGCCCGATTGCGACAGCAGCGCCAGGTTGCCGGGCTTGGGCGCCATGTGCGCAAAGCTGGCGTTGAGCTTCAGCCGCGGCAGCATCAGGCCGAGCGTGTTCGGGCCGATGATGCGAAAGAGGTTTGGCCGCGCGGCGTCGAGCATCGCCTGGCGCAAGCCGTTGCCCGCCGTCAGGCCGGCCGTGATCACCACCGCCGCGCGGCAGCCCAGGGCACCCAGTTCGACAACGATGCCCGGCACGGTACGGGGTGGCGTGGCGATGACGGCCAGATCAGGGATTCCCGGCAGCGCCCGCGCGTTGCGATGGCAAGGCCGGCCGCCAAGCGTGGCGTGGCGCGGATTCACCAGCCAGACGTCACCTTCGAAACCGCCATCGATCACGTTGGCGGTGACCGCGCTGCCCACCGATCCGGGGCGCGCCGAAGCGCCGAAGATGGCGATCGATCGCGGGCGGAATGCACGCTCGAGATTGCGTACCGTCACGGTGTTCTCCTTTGGTCACGAAGTCTGGCGGGGTCCGCCGATGGCCTGCCATCGCCTGGTCAGCACGCGCCCGCGGCGCACGGGGCTCAGCAACGGCGGTGCGAAGCCCGCGCAACCGCCGCCAGCCACACACCCACCCGCGCGCCTCCCTCCCTCACATTGCGCGAGAGCTTCGCGCATCGCACGGCACATCGCCTTGCGCTAGCGCAACACGGGCACGCGCGCCGCCGGGTGCAATCACACGCGTGCCGCCACGCATCGAACCTCTGCACCGCACCGCCGTTGACTACGACGTGGCGTCGATGGCGTGGGCCGCGCCCGCGGCGCTGCAGGCGCGGCAACGCCGGCGCCTGCAGGCACTGCTCGCGAGTGCGGCAGCGCACTCCAGGATTTACGCAGGGCGGTTGCGCGGCGTCGATCCAGCAAAGGCAAAGCTGGCCGACATCGAGCCGGTGACCAAGGCGCACCTCATGCGCCATTTCGGCGACTGGGTCACGGATCCGCGGCTTTCCCTCGCCGCGTTGCGCCGCTTCACGGCCGATCCGGCGCGTGTTGGCCAAACCTGTCTCGACCGCTACATCGTCTGGTCCAGCTCGGGCAGCAGCGGCGAACCGGCTCTGTTCGTTCAGGATGCGCACGCGCTGGCGGTTTACGACGCGCTCGAAGCGCTGCGCCGCGCGCCGCTGCGTCCGCCGTGGCAATGGCTTGCGGCCGGCGGCGCTGGCGAACGCTTCGCTTTCGTCGGTGCCACCGACGGGCATTTCGCGAGCAACGTGACGTTGGAGCGGCTGCGCCGGCTGGTGCCCGGCTTCGCGGCCGCGTTGCGCGGCTTCTCGTTCCTGTTGCCGCAAGCCGAGCTGGCCGCGCAACTCGAGCGTTTCGAGCCCACCGTGCTCGCCACTTATCCGACTTGCGCGCTGATGCTGGCCGAACAAGCGCGCGCCGGCCGCCTGCATATCGCGCCGCGGGAAATCTGGACCGGCGGCGAAACCCTGACGCCGGCGATGCGGCAGCGCGTCGAAGCCAGCTTCGGCTGCCGTATTGGCAACAACTACGGCGCATCGGAATTCCTTGCGATCGCCACCGACTGCCGGCACGGTCGCCTGCACGTCAATGAAGACTGGGTCATTCTCGAACCGGTCGACCGCCATCTCGCGCCGGTGCGGGACGGCCAGGCCGGCCACACCACGCTGCTCACCAATCTGGCGAACCAGGTGCAGCCGCTGATCCGCTACGACCTGGGCGACCGCATCGCCTTGCACCGCGAACCGTGCCCGTGTGGCGCGCCGACGGCGTGGCTGGAAGTCGACGGTCGCAGCGACGATCTGCTGACCCTGCGCGACGCGCAACAACACGCGGTGCGGTTGTCGCCGCTGGCGCTCACGACTGTGCTGGAAGACGGTGCCGGCGTATTCACCTTCCAGCTCGAACAGACCGGCGACGCCGCCCTGCTGCTGCGCCTCGCCGACGGCGTCAACGCCGGCCGCGCCGCGCTGGCGCGTGCCCGGGTCGCGCTCCATCGCTACCTGCGAGATCAAGGGCTCGCCAACGCCGCCGTTGAAATCGTTCATGGCGTTCCGCTGGCGCCGGGCGCCGGCGGCAAGATGCGGCGCATCATCGGACTGCAGCGCAACCCGGCGAGCACGGCGGGCACAGCGAAACGCGCGCCGCCGAGATAGTGACGCTGCAGCGGGCGCTGCATGAACGTCGCGCGGCTCGTGCTGCGTTCCTCTGTGACACGACGCCGATCGTGCGCCGGAACCGTGCGGCGCGATTGAGCACCAGATAGCGTGGAGGTGCGGTCCGAACGCCGGCGAACGCCAACGGCGCGACTGCCGAACCGACGAGACACACGCGGCGTGCACAGCCCACGACCGGCAGGTCCGGCTCGCCGTCACGCGCGGCGTGGTGTGTCACCAGCCGGCGCCGATGCGGCCCCAGCCCCGGTCTCGAAGATCATCTGGCACGCCGCGCAACGCTCCGCGGCCGGATGCACGCGCAGCCGCGCAAAGACGATCGGCTCACCGCAATCAATGCAATCGCCATAAACGCCGGCATCGAGCCGGTAAAGCGCGGCCTGCACCTGCCGCAGCTCGTCGATGTCGCGCTGCACCTCTCTGGCGCCAACCGCATCGTGCGCGCGGCGCGCCGCTTCATCCTTGAAATCGCGTGTTTCCCGCTCGCCCGCACCACCACGCCCCGCCAGATCACCGACGTGTACTTCGTCCTGCAATTGGCGCGCGCGATCGAGCAGCGTCTCGCGCAGGCTCGCGAGGTATCTTTGGGTCAACAAGTCCATGCGGCGTTCCTCCTCCAGGCACTGACGGGCATGATCGGTGGCGCGCCGCATTGGCACTTTGACGTCGATCAAGGCAACGCCCTGGGTCGCATCCGTCTGCCGGCACGCACATGGGCGGCAAATGGGAATCGCCGCTTCAGCAGCCGTCAATCCAGTTCGACGCGCCGATCCTGTTCCGCCACCGTCACGGGCCAGCCGAAACGCTCCTCGATGGCCAGCCGCAACGCGTCGGCGGCGACCGGCTCGCCGTGGTTGACAAAGACCCGGCGCGGCGGGCGCGGCAGTCGATCCAGCCAGGCGAGCAGGCCGTCCCGATCGGCGTGTGCCGACAGCGATTCCAACTGGATCACCTCTGCCTGGACGGGAACGTAGCTGCCGTGGATCTTCACCGACTGCGCACCGCCGACGAGTGCCGCGCCGCGCGTTCCCATCGCCTGGAAGCCGGCGAACAGGATCAGGTTGCGCGGATCCGGCGCGTACGCCTTCAGGTGATGCAGCACGCGGCCGCCGGTCGCCATGCCGCTGGCCGAGACAATCACCGCGGGCCCGCGCAGGCTGTTCAACCGTTTCGACGCTTCCACGTCGTTGACGATCTGCGCCGCACCGAACGCCGCCGCGCACTCCGCCGGAGTCAGGCGATGCAGTGCGGCGTGGCGCTCGTACAACCGGGTCGCGTCGGCCGCCATCGGGCTGTTCAGGAACACCGGCAGATCCGGAATTCGCCGTGCCGCTTTGAGCTGATGCAGGCAGTACAGCAGCGTCTGCGCGCGGCCGACCGCAAACGCCGGCACCACGATCACGCCGCCGCGCGCAGCCGCGCGGCTAATGGCTGTCGCCAGATCGGAGAGCGGGTCGGGCGCCCCGTGCGTGCGATTGCCGTATGTCGATTCGACCACGACCCAATCGGCTGCCGGCGGTGTTGCCGGTGGCTGCATCAGCAGGTCGTCATCGCGTCCCAGATCGCCAGAGAACAGGAGGGTCTTCCCGCCCCATTCGACGTGTACGCTTGCCGCGCCGAGCAAATGGCCTGCCGGGCTGAAGGTCGCGAGCGCACCGGGCAACGGCGCGAACGCCGCACCGAACCGATGCACGGTGAACCGCTGCATCGCCTGCCGGGCGTCGGCTTCGTCATACAGCGGCAGCGCCGGCTGGTGGCGCGAAAAGCGATGTCGGTTGGCGTACCGCGCCTCCTCCGCGAGCAAGTGGCCGCTGTCCGGCAGCAGCAGCTCGCACAGGTCGCGCGTAGCCCCGGTGGCGTGGATGTGCGCGGGCGAGCCCAGTTTGAGCAGCCGCGGGATGTAGCCGCTGTGGTCGAGGTGCGCGTGCGTGAGCAGCACCGCTTCGATTTGCTTGGTCGGCAGCGGCAGCCCGGACCAGTTGCGCAGCCGCAGCACCTTCAGCCCCTGGAACAGCCCGCAGTCGACGAGCAGGCGCCGTCCGCCCTGTTCGAGCAGCGCCTTCGATCCGGTTACCGTGCCGGCGGCACCGAGGAAGGTGAGATTCATCAGCAAGCAGTTTCGGCCACGCGCTTCAACCAGCGTTTGCGCCACATCAACGCGGAACCACATAATGGCCTGCATGAGTGAGACCCACGTCGCGGTGGTAGACGATGAGCCCGATATCACGCAGCTCATCGCCGACTACCTGACAAACCATGGATTCCGCGTCAGCCAACTGCGCGACGGCAGCGCCTTGTTCGGTCTCATGGCGAGTGATCCGCCGGCGCTGGTCCTGCTCGACATAGGACTCGGCAGCGAGGACGGCCTCGCCGTCGCACGCAAGCTGCGCGCGCAGTGGCGCTGCGGGCTGGTGATCGTGACTGGCCGAGGCGACATCGTCGACCGCGTCGTCGGCCTCGAGGTGGGTGCCGACGATTACGTCGCCAAGCCGTTCGACCTGCGCGAGCTGGAAGCCCGCATCAAGGCGGTTTTGCGCCGCCTGCAGCCGGATGAGACGCGCGGCCCGGCACCGGAAGCCGAGCGCGCCCGCCTCAGCTTCGCCGGCTGGTCGCTGGACGTCGACGCGCGCCGGCTGATCGGGCCCGACACCGCGGAAGTGGTGCTGACCAGCGGCGAATTCGACTTGTTGCGCGCGTTTGCCGAGCATCCCGGCCGTGTCCTGTCGCGCGACTTCCTGCTCGAACGCACGCGCGGCCGCGAAGCCGGCCCGTACGATCGCACGATCGACGTCCAGGTCGGCCGGCTGCGGCGGAAAATCGAAGCGGATCCGGTCAATCCGCAAATCATCAAATCGGTGCGCAGCGCGGGCTACGTGCTGGTGCCACCGGTATCGGCCACCTGAGGCAGGCCATGCCGTCGCAGCCAGACATCAGTCTGATTTGCCGCTCGGTGTTCGCCGCTTGTCCCGGTGCGCTGCTGTTGATTGACGAGCGGGAAACGATCGTTCTTGCAAATCCCGCAGCGACCGAACTGCTCGGCTACGCTCCGGGCGAACTGATCGCCATGCGCTTCGACCACGTGGTCCCGGCCGGGACGCGCGAACGACCCGTGCACGCATCCCTGGAGCTGTCGGCGCGACGCAAGGACGGCCGCCAGGTGATGGTGGAAATCACGCTCGCCCCGCTTGAAGACGCCGGCGCCCCGCTGCTCCTGGTCGCAATCCGCGCCGTTGGCGAGCACGTGCAGGTCAGGCAGGCGCTGCGGCGCGCTCGCTACAGCGAATGCGTTGCCGACGTGGGGCGGCTCGCCGTCGACACGCGTGATCCCTACGCGCTGCTGAACCGCGTGCCCGCGGCAGCGGCCAGCGCCATCGGGGCCGATACGTCGGTTCTCTGGCGGCTCGAACCCAACCAGCTCGCGTTGCGCGTCGTCGCCGGCGTCGGCCTCGTCGATGAGGAAGCTGAAGGCGCCCTGATGGCCAATCGGGTGGACACGCCGCCCGGCTTTGCACTCGCGGAAGCCCGGCCAATCATCATCGAGGATTACCGGCAGGAGCGGCGTTTCGACGTACCGCACTGGCTGCTGCGCCAGGGGCTCGTGAGCGGCATCCTGGTGCCGCTGCGGGATCGCGGCCGCACCATCGGCGTGCTGGCGCTCCGGTCGCGCCGGGCGCAGCACTTTGGCGACGACGAGGTCTACTTCCTGCGCTCGCTGGTCAATCTGCTCTCGAGCAGCCTGCAGCGCGCCGAAAGCGAAGAGGCGCTCGCCCATGCGCAACGGCTGCAAGGCATCGGCCGGCTCACGGGTAGCGTGGCGCACGATTTCAACAACCTGCTCACAGTGATCCAGGGCAACTTGCAGATGCTCGCCGCGCTGCCGGCGCTGCGCGAAGGCGATGGACGACGGCTGGTCGCCGCGGTAACGCGCGCGAGCCAGCGCGGCACCGAACTCACGGGCAGACTGCTGGCGTTCTCACGCCGCCAGACCCTGCGGCCGGCGCGCGTCGATGTTGCGGCCACGCTGCACGCGCTGGCCGACATGCTGCATCACACGCTGGACCCGCGCATCCGCATTACGGTCGATGTGGCGCCAGCCTGCCCGCCATGTCGCGCAGATCCCGGCCAACTCGAATCGGCCTTGCTGAATATCGCGATCAACGCCCGCGATGCCATGTCCGAAGGCGGTTTGCTGGCCTTCAGCGCCGCACCGGCCGCCGGCGACTGCGTCGCCATCACCATCACCGATACCGGCTGCGGGATGTCGGCGCTGGAGCGCGAGCGCGCGTTCGAGCCGTTCTTCACGACCAAGGAGACAGGCCGCGGTACGGGCCTTGGGCTGAGTACGGTGCATGGCTTCATCCTGCAATCCGGCGGCAGCGTCGATCTGGCGAGCGAACCGGGCCGCGGAACGACGGTCACGCTCCGCCTCCCCAGCTGGCACGAGTCCGCGGACGTCACGCCGCCCGAACCGGACGCGTTGCCGCTGCCGCCGGGGCTGCGCGTGCTGTTGGTCGAAGACGAAGACGAAGTGCGCGAGCTGGCGCACGCGGCCCTCGTGTCGCTCGGCTGCACGGTCACGGCCAACGCGGATGCCGCGCAGGCACTGATCACGCTCGAACGTGAGCCGTCTTTCGACCTGCTGGTCAGCGATATCGAGCTCGGCGACGGCATGCGCGGGACCGAACTGGCCCGGCAGGCAACGCAGCGCAACGCGCGCATCGCGGTCTTGCTGGTGTCAGGCTTGGTGGCAGAAGCGAGCCCGGCCGATGCGTCGCGGCGCTGGGAGCGGTTACGCAAGCCCTGCACCCGCGGGGAGCTGGCGCGCGCGCTTTCGCGTGCGCTGGCGGCGCGCCGCCCTTGAGCGTGCCGCCTTGAAACCACCTCAGTGGACCGGCGCCGCCAACCCGTTGCGCTCTATGAATCCAGTCAGCGCGGCAACTTCCGGAATTTCGATGTCGCGCCGGCAGCGATCGCCCACGCGGATGACGTCGGCGCCGTCCAGCCGCGACAGCGCGCGGCTCACCGATTCCAGAGTCATGCCCAGGTAGCTGCCGACTTCGGCGCGCGTCAGCGGCAACGTGATCTTGTCCGTGCGCAGCCCGCGCTCGGCCAGCGAACCCGCCCAGTTGCGCAGGAAATCGGCCACGCGCACGTCCGCCGGCAGCGTGGCCAGCGCCAACATCAATTCATGGTCGCGGTTGATCTTGCGGCTCATTGCCGCATGCAGCGCAGCCAGCAGTTCTGGATACCGGGCGCTCGCGCTCAGCAGGTCTTCGTAGCGCAGCGACCAGACGTCGCCGGTGTCGAGCGCCACCGCGTCACAACCGTAGCGCCCCTCCGCGATGCCGTCGAAACCGAGCCAGTCACCCTTGAAGTGCAACCCGACCACCTGCTCGCGACCGTCCGCAGCCAGGACGACGGCTTTGAAGAAGCCCGAGTTGGGAACGAAGAGCGACGCAAAGCGCGCGCCCGTCGTGTACAGCACGTCGCCCGCGCGCACGACCCGGCGCTGCATCGGCACGTGATTGCGCAGCCGCTCCAGGGTAGTGCCGATCTCGTGGGCAGCCGTGCCCGGTTCGCGCAAATGCATGGTTTCCATGGTCTTCTCCAGGTTGCCCTCCCGCGACCACAAATCTGACCGTCACGCGCCAACGGCGGAGCAACCGTTCGTGTCTTTCGGTAACGATGCGTAAACCGCGGGTATCGACGGCTCGATGCGTCGGCCGGAGTTGCACCGGCTTGAACGAGGCGTTCATCGCCAGCTTGCGGGACCGAGCCGCGACAAGTAGCCCGTGAAACTCGCTCCGAACTCGGCCGCTCGGCGACCCATCTGGAAACTCAGGCCCGGCGCAACCGCGTCGGACCCGTCTGGAATCGGCTGCGGGCGCCCTTTGCGTGCAACCAGGACATCCGTCCGCCTCATCACAAACCATTGCGCTGCATCAACTCGCCCCGCGATTCGGGAGGCCACACTGGCCACGAAATCGACAACGGAGAACGAGCATGAAACCGACCGCGAAGCAGCAGCTTTGGATGTACGAGCGCATGGTCACGAGCCGATACCTCGAGGAATCGCTGTTGGCCGTGTACATGGAAGGCAAGACTCCGGTCTTCAACATGGGCGACGGCCCGATTCCCGGGGAAATGCACCTCTCCGACGGCCAGGAGCCGTGCGCGGTCGGCGTTTGCGCGCACCTGCAGGCGACGGACACCGTCACGTCGTACCACCGGCCGCACCACGTGGCGATTGCCAAAGGCGTGAATCTCGACCGCATGGTCGCGGAAATCATGGGCAAGAAGACGGGACTCAGCGGCGGCCGGGGTGGCCACATGCACTTGTTCGATCCGGCCGTCAACTTTTCCTGCGCCGGCATCGTCGCGCAAGGCCTGGCGCCCGCGGTGGGCGCGGCGCTGTCGCGCCACCTGCAGAAAAAGCCGGGGGTCGCCGTCGCGTATCTGGGCGAAGGCGCGGCCAATGCGGGCGCTTTCCACGAATCCTTGAATCTCGCCAGCGTGTGGCATTTGCCGGTGCTGTTCGTCATCGAGGACAACGCCTGGGGCATTTCGGTCAGCAAGAAGCAGTCGACGGCGGTTCCGCGCAACGACGTGCGCGCCGCCGGCTACGGCATGCCCGGCGTCCACGTGTCCGGCAACGACGCGGATGCGATCTTCGATGCGGCGGGCGAAATCATCGAGCGCATGCGCCAGGGCGGCGGACCGGCGCTCATGGAAATCGAGACGTATCGCCTGGCGGGTCACTTCGTCGGCGACGCCGAGGGCTACCGGCCCAAGGGAGAGAAGGAAGCGCTGGAAGCGAAGGACCCGATTCCGGCCTATTCGAAGCGGCTGATCGCCGCCGGCGCCCTGACGCCGGAAGCCGATCGTGAACTGGTGGCAGCGGCACATGCCCGGGTCGATGCGGCCATCGGGTTCGGCCTGAAAAGCCCCTATCCCGCGCCCGAAGAGGCGCTCGAGCACGTTTTCGCGTGAAGGCGCAGCCGTGCCGACACGCACCGATCCGGACAAACACCGAGGAGAACGATATGACTGAAGCAGTGGCACGCGCCGCGCGCGAGACGGCGCAAGAGGCGGCGCAAAAGAGGCTGACGATCGCGCGCGCGATGGCCGAAGCGATCGCGCAGGAAATGCGCGCCGACCCGCGCGTTTTCGTCATGGGAGAAGACATCGGGCCGCTCGGCGGCGTCTTCGGCAACACCCGCGGATTGATCGAGGAATTCGGGCCCGAGCGCATCCGCGACACGCCCATTTCCGAGACTGGGTTCATCGGCGCCGCAGTGGGCGCGGCGATCGACGGGATGCGACCGGTGGTGGAATTGATGTTCGCCGACTTCGTCGGCGTATGCCTCGACATCATCTACAACGCCGCCGCGAAAAACTGCTACTTCTCCGGTGGCGGCGTTCACGTCCCGATGGTGCTCATGACCTCCACGGGCGGCGGCTACTCCGACGGCGGACAGCACTCGCAGTGCCTGTACGGCACGTTCGCGCACCTGCCCGGCATGAAAGTGGTGGTGCCCAGCAACTCGTACGACGCCAAGGGCCTGATGACCGCCGCCATCCGCGACCCGAACCCGGTCATCTACATGTTCCACAAGCGGCTTCAGGGGATGGGTTGGCTCGGCACCGAAAAGGGTGCGACCATCGCCTGTCCGGAAGCGGCCTACACCGTCGAAATCGGCAAGGCAAAGACCGTGCGCGAAGGCTCCGACGTGACGATCGTGAGCCTCGGTCTCGGCGTGCATCTGGCGCTGCATGCGGCCGACACGCTGGCCCAGGAAGGTGTCGAAGCCGAAGTGGTGGATTTGCGCTCGCTGGTGCCGCTGGATCGCGATCACGTTTTTGAGTCGGTCAAAAAAACGGGCCGGCTGATCGTGGTCGACGAGGACTACATGAGCTACGGGATTACCGGTGAAATCATCGCCACCGTCGCCGAGCGCGACGTCTCGGTCCTGAAAGCCAGCCCGCAGCGCGTTGCGTACCCGGATATTCCGATTCCCTACAGCCGCCCGATGGAGTACTGGGCGCTGCCGTCGGCGGAAAAAATCGTCGCCGCGTTCCGCGAGATGGAGAAATAAGACATGACGGAGGTCAGGATAGCGAGCGACCTGTGGGACGACGACAAGGAAGCGGTGATCACCTCCTGGTCCTACGAAGACGGCGCCGAAGTCCAGGAAGGCGACGCGGTCGCAGAGATCATGGTGGAAAAGGCGCAAATCGAAATCAGCGCGCCGGCCTCGGGCGTCCTCCATATCCGCGAGCCTGAGGACGCCATCGTCAGCCGCGGCGCCGTAATCGCAACGATCGAGTGAGCGGCATCGAGCCCCGCCGGCGCCATCCGGGTGGCATCGCCAATCACGCCTCGGGTCGAACGGTGCCGGTGAGCCGGCGCAAGTCCGCTTCATCGAGCGTTTCCCTGACGAGCAGTTCACGCGCGGCGCGATCGAGCACTTCGCGGTGCTGCTCGAGGATGCGCGTGGCCTCCGCAAAGGCGTCCATGACGATGCCGCGGACGGCTTCGTCGATGCGCTGCTGCGTCTGCGGGCTGACTCCGGGGGCACCGGCGATGCCTTGGCCCGGAATGTCCAGGAAACGCGGCCGCTCCGCTTCATAAGCGACGTATCCCAGCGCCTCGTCCATGCCGTAGCGCGTCACCATGTCGCGGGCGATATCGGTGACTTTTGCCAGGTCGTCGGCAGCACCGGTGGACAGGTGTCCGAACACCAGCTTTTCCGAAGCGCGACCGCCGAGCAGCACCATGATCTTGCGCTCCAGCTCCTCGCGCGTCATCAGGAAGCGGTCTTCGGTCGGTCGCTGGATGGTGTAGCCCAGCGCGCCGATGCCGCGCGGAATGATCGACACCTTGTGCACCGGGTCGACGCCCGGCAGCGCCAGTGCCACCAGCGCGTGACCCATCTCGTGGAAAGCGACGACCTCGCGCTCGCGCGGGTTGAGCACGCGGTTCTTCTTCTCCAGGCCGGCGACGATGCGCTCGATGGCGACGGTGAAATCCTGCAGGCTCACTTCGTTGGCCTGGCGTCGCGTTGCCGCCAGCGCCGCCTCGTTGCACAGATTGGCCAGGTCGGCACCGGAGAAACCGGTGGTGAGCGCCGCCACCTGCTCCAGATCGACGCCGTCGGCCAGGTGAATCTTGCGCACATGGACTTTCAGGATCTGCACACGACCGGGCTTGTCGGGTCGATCGACCAGCACCTGACGGTCGAAACGACCGGCGCGCAGCAGCGCCGGGTCGAGGATTTCGGGGCGATTGGTAGCCGCCAGCAGCACCACGCCCGACGAGCTGTCGAAGCCGTCGAGTTCCACCAGCAACTGCTGCAGCGTCTGCTCGCGCTCATCGTGGCCGCCGACCATGCCGCTCGCGCCGCGCGCACGGCCCAGTGCATCGAGCTCGTCAATGAAGATGATGGCGGGCGCTTTCTCGCGCGCTTGTTCGAACAGATCGCGCACGCGCGCCGCACCGACGCCCACGAACATCTCGACGAATTCCGTGCCGCTGATGCTGAAGAACGGCACCGCCGCCTCGCCGGCCACGGCCTTGGCCAGCAGCGTCTTGCCGGTGCCGGGCGGCCCGACCAGCAGGATGCCCTTGGGCATGCGCGCACCCAGCCGCCCGTAGCCCTGCGGATCCTTGAGAAAAGCGATGATTTCCTCCAGTTCAGCCTTGGCTTCATCGACTCCGGCGACGTCGGCAAACGTGACGCCGGTGTCCTTTTCGACGTACACCTTGGCGCGGCTCTTGCCGATACTCATGAAGCCACCGACGCCGCCCATCCCGCCGGCACGATTGGCAAAGTGCCGGATGAGAAAGAACCAGAGCCCGAAGAAGATGAGCGCTGGCAGCACCCACGACATCAGGTCGCGCAGCCAGGTGCTCTCGATCGCACGCGAATAAGGGACCTTGTACTGGTCCAGCCAGTCGGCCTCCGCTGGTGTCACGCGATTGGCGACGATCGTCGTCTTGCCGTCTCTCGCTTCCTTAAGCTTGCCTGTGACCGTGGTATCGCGTATCACCACTTCGGCGACGCGGCCGGCGGCCAGCTCCTGCTGGAACTGGCTGAACGGCACCGGCGCCACGGTGCGTCCCTGCCACAGCGTCTGCAAAATCAGCAGCCCCAGTACCGCGAGCACCCAGTAGCCGATGTTCCATTGAAGTTTCGAATTGGGTTTGTGCGGGACGGGCATGAGCATATTTCCTGCATGGGCTTCGTGGGCCGGTTCGGGCAGCTTAACCCCGAACCGTGCAGGAGCAGCAAGTGCCGTGCGAGCCTTCGTCCGTTCGAGCCACTTCCCACCGAAACCAGGTGCCCATCGCACAAACGCGTTGGCGGCACGGCTTGTTCCGACGCGCAAAGCGGATCATGGAACGAAAAATCCGACCGCGAGGCATGCGTTTGATCTGGCGCAATCCCGGGCCGCGCCCGTGGTGTGCAATCCCCAGATTCGAGACCCTGACGTTCCCGACGCAGATCGACGAACGGTCCGAGCGCATGCGGCGCTCGATAAAGCGGAGGATTCAGCTTATGGTTATCGCGGTGGCAACAGCGACGTCGCGCGCATGGCTTTTTCGTTCGCGCTTTATCGGCGGCTCGACAGTCTCTTCATCAAGAACAAGGCAGGCGCGAGCACGCGCGCTTTGAAGGTGGATAAGCCGCGAATGTGCAGTTATCCACTCGCTGAACTTTCATCGCTTCAGACGAGTCCGGGGCATCCGCGGGCATTTTTATGTCTGGGAATCAATGCTCTGGCCACTAGAGTTGCAGGGGACGACGAATGAACACGGGATTGATCGCGCAGCTGCGCACGTCGATCAAGGACATGTCGCCCGGATATTTCAGCATGGTGATGGCTACAGGCATCGTGTCATTAGCCGCGTATCTGCTGGGCGTTCCGGTGCTGCCGCATGCGCTGTTCGCACTGAACTGGGTGCTGTTCGTGATCATCTGCCTGCTCGCCATCGCGCGCGTGATCTGGTATCCGTGGCGCACGCTGGGTGATCTGGTCGACCACCTGCGCGCGCCCGGGTTCTTCACTTTCGTTGCCGCCTGCTCGATCCTCGCGAGCCAGAGCCTGCTGATCGGCAAAAGCCTGCCCGTCGCGGCGGCACTGGGCACGATCGGCGGCCTCGCATGGATCGTCCTGACCTACACGATCTTCACCGTGTTGACGGTGAAGTCAAACAAGCCGAGCCTAGATCACGGCATCAACGGCGGCTGGCTGCTTGCCGTGGTCGCCACGCAGTCGATGGCCGTGATCGGCGCACAAATTGCCGGTGAGGTGCCGCAGCCGGCGCGCATGGAGCTGAATTACTTCGCGCTGTCGATGTGGTTGTTCGGCGGAATGCTCTACATCTGGATGATGTCGCTGATCTTCTATCGCTACACCTTCTTTGAATTTTCCCCCGCTGACCTGTCGCCGCCCTACTGGATCAACATGGGTGCGATGGCCATTTCAACTCTGGCGGGCGCGTTGTTGATCGTCAACGCGCCGCACGCGCCGTTCCTCGAATCGACGCTGCCGTTCCTCAAAGGGTTCACGGTGTTCTACTGGGCCACCGGCACCTGGTGGATTCCGATGCTGTTCGTGCTGGCGATCTGGCGCCACGGCATCCGTCGATTCCCGTTCACCTACGACCCGATGTACTGGGGCGCCGTTTTTCCGATTGGCATGTACGCGGCAAGCACCTTGCGCATGAAGCAAGCGATGGGCCTGGATTTTCTCGGCCTGCTGCCACAGCTGATGTTCGGCATCGGCCTCGTCACCTGGGTTGTCCTGTTCATCGGGCAGTTGCGCGCGCTGCGCCGGCATTGGGTCGCTTCGCGCGGCGCGTGAGCGCACACAGCGACCATTGGCTTCGCTTGACACAGCTGTCCGTGGGCTCTGGCTTACCCAAATGCGAACCGCACGCCAACGGCCTGGGCGCCGCCCGTGGAGCCAAACCCACCGAAGCCGGGCCCGTGGCCATTTACCGCTTTTTGGCCGATCCCAGCGTGCCGAGTGCGATTTTCAATCAGAAGCGATAAGCGGCTGCGAGTCCGGTATCGGTGGGCATGCGTGCGGCCGGCACGACGACGACGTCACCGCCCCGGATGAGCACCTGTTGCGCGATATCGTCCAGCAGGTCATCCACGTCCGGCCTGGACAGGATGTCGGGGCGGATGGCGCCGCTGTCGAGGTCGAGGTGGCCCGGCACGCGGCGTGCGGCATCGACCAGCAGCGTCGCGACGCGGCCGGCGATGGCGCTGCGGGCGATCTTGGCGACATCGCTGTCGGCTCGTTCGCGCTCGTACTTGGCGTGGAACTCGTTCACCAAGTCTTGCAATCGAGCCAGGTAGCCCGGTTCGATCACCTGCCAGGCCCGCTCGCGCAGTTGTTCCAGCGAGAGTGCCCTGGGGCTCACGTCCACGGACGCAGCCAGCAGCAACGGGTTGCGGCTGACGGCGCGGTAGCGTGCGATGTTCTCCGGCAGACCGACCAGCAGCAGCGGGCGCTCCGCGGGCCGCAGGAATTGCGCCAGTACCGTCTGGTCCACGCTGCGGTAGAAGCGGGACGTGGCGGCATCGACAAGGTCGCTCTCGGAGCCTGCACCGTGCACGACGCCGGCCTGGCCGGCGTGCGAAGCCCGTGCAGCTATGAAGCGCTGGCCTTCGCGTCCGCCCGGAACGTCCTCGCTGGTGCGCGGAAACCCCTCTGGCAAATCGAGCTCGTCGAGGTGGTCGCGATCGCCTTCGAAGAGGCGAACGCAGTCGCGCTCGAGCCCCAGGGCGTAGTAGCGATCGATCGATTGCAGGATGCGGATCAGCGGCTTTACGTGGAAACTCAACGCGACGACGGCCAATTCCGGCACCGGGCGCGGCAACTGGTACACGCGGAACAGGTCGGCCGAACCGAGCACTACCAGGCCATCGCGCATGTGGCCGCGCCAGAACCCCGCGTCTTCGGCCAGTGCCCGAAACGGTTGCAGCAATGGCGCGGCCTTGCGCTTGGGATGGTGTTTGCGCAGCGACATTTCCAGTTCATCGACCAGGTTGCGAAAGCGCAGCGCGTCCTGCCGGCGGCCGGCCATCGCGCGATGCGTGGGTTGGTAGAGCGAGAGGCAAGGATGGCTGCTGGCTTCGAGCAAGTCGGCGGTGAAGTCATGGGAAAGCGAGCGTTGGGTCATGGATCGGCCCTCCTGTGAAAGTGAAAAACACGGTCTTGCGGACCACGGAAGCCGTACTTCAGTGCCCGACGGCAGGCCATGCGGGCGGCTTTTCCTCGAGAACCCGAGTACCGTCGGGCCGACGCTGCCACGTCATGTCCAAGCTGCCGCGCGGCATGCGCGCGCTCAGACCGTTGCGATCTGCGTCGGTACCGCGAGGCTTGCGTACCCGTGGATTGCACGCCACGCGCGGGGCCTCGGCCGGGGCCCCGCGTTAGAGCGCGAGTGAACGCGGCAGCTTGCCAATCAGTTGGATCAAGACGTTCAGCGCGTCCGTGGCCGTAAAAATTCCCAGCAAGCCATCGTCTTGGTCTTTGACGATGGCGCTGCCGATCTTTTTCTCGACCATCATCCGGACCACATCTTCCAGCGGAGTCTTGGCGTCGACGACCAGAGGATCAACGGTCATCAGGTCATCGGCCCGCACCTGCAGTTTCTCGGCCACGGTCAGCCCAGAAACCAAACGGATGTCGCGTTCACTGATCACCCCGGCCAATTTGCTGCCGTCGAAGACGGGCAAGTGCCGGATGCCGTGGATCGCCATCAAATCGCGCAACTCGTCCATGTCCATATCAGCCTTGGCAGTCACGGGATGGAAAGTGGTGAATTGGTCCACCGGAACGTTTGTGGTCAGCATGAGCGAACTCCTTTGATGGACCGCGCAAGGAAGCACGGACAGCGAATTGGTTACAGCGCAACAGCCTACGGCAATGATCCGTGGCCCCTTTGATCAGGCGCATGCGGACTCAGCGCGAATTGAGGTAGCGCCGGAGACGGCATCGCGCTTCGACGATGGGCGCTCTTGGCCGACAGGTGCCGCTGCCGGCCCCAAGGTGCAGAGGTGAGCGCGGTTCTTGCGGTCGCTGCGCACCACCTGTTCCAACCTGCGCGGGTTGCCCGTCCCATTCGCATCGCCTGCCTGAAATCCACGGCCCTTGTCCTCACCGGACGCGCCGAATTCGAATGCACCACACGCCAGTGACGATGCGGCCGTTGAAGCAGTCATTGCCAAGGCGTTGAAGTCGATTTCGAGGGTGCTGTTTACCGGCGGACGCGGACACGTCGCACAAAACGGACCTCCCGCAGCCAGATGGACCAACGCGGCACTCACCCGGTTGATCTCGGTCAACAGCCAGACGGCCCGAGGTGCCCAGAATGCGGGCTCGTTCATGGCTTCGCCTGCGCCGTGACGGCTGACTCAAGTGAACCGGCCGGCAACGCGCGCCGCGTCCCGTCTGTTCCTGGACACCGGAGTTTTCGCGCTGTTCTCTCTCCTGCCAGCGAACGCACCCGCCGGACGCGAATCGGCGTCGCGTATGAACACCGAATGAACGCGACGTTCAGCACCGGTTCACCAGGGCCTCCCAACAATCGCGGACAGGTGCAAAACGACATCGCGCAACAGCAACCCGGTGCACGTCACGTACGTGGAAATCGGCACAAGGAGAGAACTGATGAAACTGACCGCATACCCCATGGTTGCCGCGCTGTTGATCACGCTGGGCACGGCGGCGCTGCCGGCGCTGGCCGCTGACGACTGTGACGTGCCGATCGAGCGCTGGCAACCGCGCGAAGCCGTCCTGCAGATGGCCGCGAGCCGGGGCTGGAACGTCGAGCGCCTGAAGATCGACGACGGCTGCTACGAGCTGCGTGGCACCGACGCCGAAGGGCACCGCTTCAAGGCCAAGATTGATCCGGAGACGCTGGCCACCGTCAAGATGAAAGTGCGCGAACGCAGCCGGGATCGAGACCGCAAGCACCGCGATGAAAGCCGCAATGCCACGCCGCTCCACCAGCCTCCAGGCGTCGCAAGTTCGGGCGCCACAGATCACTCGACCTCCGGTGCGTCGCCGCACAAACAAGTGGATTGAACCCATTCAACAAGGAGCCATGACCATGTCCAAACCCGTCTTCACCACCTTCGCAGTCGCCTGCGCGATGGCTTTGCCGATGCTGGCCCACAGCCGACCGGTGACGATTTCGACCACCCTGAAGAACTACGGCGGCAACGGCGCCTATCTGGCCGTTTACCTGACCGATGCCAAAGGCGCCTACGCCCGCACCTTGTGGGTGGCCGGCGGCAAGGCCAAGTATTACAAGCATCTGAGCGACTGGACGCGTCTGTCCGCTGGCGACGCCAAGCGGCTCGACGGCGTCACCGGCGCGAGCGTCGGCGCCGGACGGACGCTGAAGGTCACCGCCGACCTGGCCGATGCGTTGATCGACGCCGGCTACGAAATCCGCGTGGACGCGGCGGCCGAAGACATGCGCGAAAGCCCGTCGGAAGTGCGCGTGCCGCTGACCGCGGGCGGCAGTGGCAAGGCGCAGGCGGGAAAGCAGTACATCCAGTCGCTCACCTACCAACTGCAGTGACGACCCTGAGCGTGTTGCGCCCCGACCCGCGTTGACGCAAGTCGACCGGATGAAGTGGTGCGAGCGCTGCAAACCGACGGTCCCACCAAATCACGGAGAAGGACACCATGACTTGGCGATTCCTGCACCGCTGGCTCGGACTCGTGGCCGGCAGCGTGGCGCTGGTGCTCGGCATCAGCGGCGTCATTCTCGCGTCCTATGCCACGATCGATGCGTGGCGATCGGTACCGGCTGCAGCCGATCTTCCCATCTCGACCCTCGCTGAGCGCGTAGCGCGCACCGTCAAGGGCGCCGAGCAGATCCGGCGCCTGCCCTCGGGCGACGTCGTCGTCTATTCATTTGACGGCGGCCAGGCCCGAACCGCGCGCATCGACCCGCTTGATGGCCGGGTGTTGGGCAGCTACCAACCCCCGGCCCTGTCGCGCTGGGTGAAAAACCTGCACCGCACCTTCCTCCTTGGTGACGCCGGGCGAGTTCTGGGCGCGAGCGTGGCGCTGGCGATGCTGTTGTTGTCGACTTCAGGGCTGGTGTTGATGGCACGCCGCATGGGTGGCTGGCGGCGCCTCGCTGGGCGCGTGCGCGGCAGCACGCTGCAACGCGTGCACGTGGTGACGGGACGCGTGGCGGTCGGGGTGCTGGCGCTCACTTCGGTCACCGCGCTCTACATGAGCGCTGCAACCTTCAGCCTGGTTCCCGTGGAAAGCAGCGACGACCCGGACGTCACGTCGCAAGCAGCAACCGCTGGCGATCTGCCGGCGATCGAGCTGCCGCTGCTGCAAACGCTTCGCGTCCGGGATTTGCGCAAGCTGAGCTTCCCGTCCGCGAGCGACCCGCAAGACACCTGGGAAGTGGCGACCAACCAGGGTTCTGGCTGGATCGACCGCCACACCGGAAAAACCCTGGCCTGGGCGAACGCAGCGCCCGCGCAACGCATTTACGACTGGGTGCTGCTGCTGCACACCGGTGACGGGGCGTGGGTGTGGGCGCTGGTGCTGGCCGCGATGGGCGCGAGCATTCCGCTCTTCTGGGCGACCGGCTTGTTGCTGTGGCGGCAGGCGCGGCGCCAGACGCCAAAAATCCGTGACAACAGCGCGCTGCGCGGCGCCGAAGTACTGCTTTTCGTGGCAAGCGAAAGCGGCTCCACTTGGGGCTTTGCGGAAGCCCTGCACCGCGCGTTCGTCCAAGCGGGGCAGCGCGTGCACACCGGCGGGCTGGAACGTTTCCAGGCCGGATCGGCCCGGCAAATTTTCGTCCTGGCCGCCACCTACGGCGACGGCCAGGCGCCGGCGCATGCGGCGCGAGCATTGGAGCGCATCGCCGCGCAGCCCGCCAGCGCGGCCCCGGTCACCGTGCTGGGCTTTGGTGACCGCCAGTTTGGCGCCTTTTGCGCTTTTGCCGAAGCGCTCGACAAGCAGCTCCGCGTCCAGGGTTGGGGTGAGACGTTGCCGCTGGAGCGCATTCACCAGCAGTCGGCGCAACAGTTCGCGCGCTGGGGCGAAACGCTTGCCAAGGCGCTGCGCCAGCCGCTGCGAATCGATTACGTGCCACGCGTGCCGCCGACCACGACGCTCACGCTCGTATCGCGCCAGGACTTTGCCGGCGGCGCGGGCCAGCCGGCGGCCATCCTGCGGTTCGCCTGGCCGCGGCAGGGAACCCTTGCATGGCTCTCCGGGCGCGCGCTGCCGCACTTTGCCGCCGGTGACCTCGTCGGCATCGTGGCGCCGGACGTCAGCGTGCCACGCTACTACTCCCTGGCTTCGAGCTGGCGCGACGGATTCCTTGAAATCTGCGTGCGCAAGCTGCCGGAAGGCGTGTGCTCGGTTTTCCTGCATGCACTCAAACCCGGCGACACCGTCCAGGTTTTCATCAAGGCCAACCCCGGCTTCACGCTCGAGCGATCGCACGCCCCGGTGTTGCTGATCGGCGCCGGCACCGGCGTCGCGCCGCTCGCCGGTTTCATTCGCGGCAACCGCAAGCGCCATCCCATGCACTTGTTTTTCGGCTCGCGCGATCCGGCCAAGGACTTCTATTTCGGGCACGAAATCGAGCGCTGGCTCGATGCCGGCCAACTCGCCAGCCTGCGCACCGCGTTCTCGCGGACGCCGGAGGGCGGCGGCTACGTGCAGGACGCGCTGCGCCGCGATGCCAAACGCATTCAGGAACTCGCGGCCCAGGGTGCCATCGTCCGCGTCTGCGGCAGCCGCCCGATGGCGCAAGGCGTGGTCGACGCGCTCAACGACATCCTGGGCGCGGTGAAGCTCAGCGTGCAACAACTCAAGGCCGGTGGGCGCTATGCCGAAGACGTGTTTTGACTCGACTTCCCGGCAGCTTTCAGGCGCGTCTGACGGTCGGACAAGGCTGAAGCTGAGCGGCCCGACGATGGGCACGCGTTGGTCGCTCGTCTGCGATGCCGGCCCGGCCGTGAATGCCGCCGACCTGCAGCGCGCGCTCGCTGCCGCCGTGGACGAAGTCGATTGCCAGATGTCGCCCTGGAAGCCCGACAGCGACCTGATGCGCCTCAACGCAGCGCCGCCAGAACAGTGGGTCGCGCTGCCGGCGGCAACGGTCGAAGTGCTCGCCCGTGCGCTCGAAGTCTCGCGGCAAAGCGCGGGCGCCTTCGACCCCGCGGTGGGAGCGCTGGTCAACGCCTGGGGCTTCGGCGCGGCGCGCGCCGCGCCCGACACAGTAGCGATCCGTTCTGCCCGCTCAGAGGGCGGGCGGCCCGCGTATCGCTGGCTGGAGCTGGATCACGCCGCCGGCCGGGCGTGCAAGCGCGCGCCATTCAAGCTCGACTTGTGCGGCGTCGCCAAAGGCTACGCGGTCGATCGCATGGTCGCGGTGCTGCAAAAACGCGGTGTGGCGCATGCGCTCGCTGCCATCGACGGCGAGCTGCGCGCCATCGGCAGCCAGGCGGACGGCCGCCCTTGGGCGGTGGCGCTGGAGAGCCCGCTGGACGACCAACGGGCTGTGCACGCCGTCATCGAAGTGCAGGACCTGGCGCTCGCAACCTCGGGCGACTACCGGCATTTCGTGCAGGCCGGCAGCGTGCGCATCGCCCACACCATGGACGGACGCGCAGGCGTGCCGGTGAACAACGGCGTCGCCTCGGTCACGGTGCTGGCGCGCGACTGCATGAGCGCCGACGCCTGGGCCACCGCGCTGCTCGTGGCAGGAGCGGACGAAGGCCTGGCGCTGGCGCAGCGCTTCGGCCTGGAGGTGCTGTTCCTGCTGCGGCGCGACGGACAATTGGTCGAACTCGGCTTGGGGCGCTTTGCGGCGTTGCCGTCCCCGCAGTGAGACGGGCCGGACGAACCGCAAATTCGGGCGTATCGAACGCCCTCTTGGCGCCGCGTTCGTTCGCTTGGAAAAAACCTGATCGAGATTGCGCCACGAAGCGTGCGCCGGCCTGGAAGCCGCAGTGCGCCTCGCCACCCTCGAATTCCGCTCTCCACCGGCTGTGGAAGTGGAGTGGAGCAGAGCCGGGCCGGAACGGGGCGTTGACGCCCATTCGTCGTCGTGAGCGCACCAATAGACCTTTCAATCTTCAAGGTTTTGATCGAGCGCGTCGTTATCTATAAGATAGTAACTACTCACTATCTTCTATCACGCGATGCCATGAATGAACCGAACCATTACCTGTCCGCAGACGATCGGCGCGCTGCCACGGTGGGCGCAGTCGTCGAACTCGCCGCCGAGCAAAACCCGGCGCAAATCACCACCGCCGTGATCGCCCAGCACATGGGCGTCACGCAGGGCGCGCTGTTCCGCCACTTCCAGAACAAGGACGCCATCCTGCAGGCGACCATGGCGTGGGTGAGCAAACGCCTGCTCGCGCGCGTCGACCGGGCGGCGCGCGGTGCGGCGTCGCCGCTGGCGGCACTGGAGGCGATCTTCCGGACGCATACCGATTTCCTGGCGAAGTACCCGGGAGTCCCGCGCATGGTGTTCGGCCAGTTGCAGCGGCCTGAAAAGACCGCCGCCAAGGAACTGGTGCAGTCCATGCTGGCGCGGTACGGCGCACGAGTGCGCACGCTCCTCGCCGACGGCAAGGCGAGCGGGGAACTCGATGCCGCACTCGACGTGGATGCCGCGGCGCTGCTGTTCATCGGAACGATCCAGGGGCTCGTCATGCAGTCGCTGCTGGCGGACGATCCCCGGCGCATCCACACGGGCGCTGCGCCGGCGTTTGCCATCTACCGTCGCGGCATCGCGAGCGCCTCATGAAATTCCCGCGTCTGCAACGCCGCACGCTGGCACTGATCGCGGTGACGCTGCCGCTGGCGCTGGCCTTCATTTACGTCGCCGTGCGCTCCGGACCGCTGGCGCCAGTGGCCGTCACGGTCACGACGGTCGAATCCCAAGGCATCACGCCTGCGCTGGCCGGCATTGGCACGGTACAGGCGCGCTACACCTACAAGATCGGCCCAACCGCAGCCGGACGCGTGCTGCGGCTCGACGTGCACGTCGGCGATACGGTCAAGGCCGGTCAAGTGCTGGGGGAAATGGATCCGGTTGACCTGGATGCACGTCTGCGCGCGCAGCAAGCGACGATCAAGAGCGCCGACGCCGCGGCGCGCCAGTCCGAAACCCGGCAGTCCTTTGCCCGCACGCAGGCCACGCGTTATGCGCAACTGCTGGCCGTCAAGGGCACCAGCGAGGAAGTCGCCGTCACCAAGCGGCAGGACCTGACGCTGGCCGACGCCGCACTGGCTGCGGCGCGTGCTGACAGCGCGCGACTGCGGGCGGAGTTGCAGGCGTTGCGTGCGCAGCGCGACAACCTCAAGCTGGTTGCGCCGGTGGCCGGCCTGGTGACGGCGCGCGACGTCGATCCCGGAACCACCGTGGTCGCAGGCCAGGCGGTGGTCGAGCTGATCGACCCGGCGAGCCTGTGGGTCGATGCGCGCTTCGACCAGATCAGCGCCGCGGGCCTCGCCGCCGGCCTGCCCGCGCGCATCGCGCTGCGTTCCGGCCAGAACCGGAGTGTCGACGGCCGCGTGCTGCGCGTCGAACCGCGCGCCGACGCCGTGACCGAGGAAACGCTGGCCAAGACCACCTTCGACGAACTGCCGAACGTGCTGCCGCCCATCGGCGAGCTCGCCGAAGTCACGGTGCAACTGGCCCCGCTGCCGGCCGCGCCGACGATCCCCAACGCCGCTCTCCGCACCGTGGGCGGTAAGCGCGGCGTCTGGAAAGTCGTGCACAGCGCCCTGAAGTTCACGCCCATCGAGGTCGGGCGCTCCGACCTCGAGGGCCGGGTGCAGGTACGCGCGGGACTCGCGGCGGGTGATCGCGTGGTCGTCTACGGCGAGAAGCCGCTCACCACGAGGAGCCGGATCCACGTGGTCGAGCGCCTGCCTGGAGTGGCGCCATGATCAGCCTGGCCGGGCGCGACATCCTCCATGCTTGGGGAAAATTCATTTTCACGGGCGTCGGCCTGGGCCTGCTGATCGGCGTGACGCTGACCATGGCCGGCGTCTATCGCGGTATGGTCGACGACGGCGAGGTGCTGCTCGATGCGAGCGGCGCCGACCTGTGGGTGGTGCAGAAAGACACGCTCGGGCCCTACGCCGAATCGTCCAGCATCCCGGACGACTTGTGGCGCAGCATCCGCACCACGCCTGGCGTGGCGCAAGCGGCGAACGTCACCTACCTCACCATGCAGGTGCGCCAGGGCAACCGCGACGTGCGCGCCATGGTGGTCGGCATCACTGCGGGCGAACCGGGTGACCCGGGTTGGCCGCCTCAGCTCGTTGCCGGACGCCAGATCACGCGCGGCCATTACGAAGCGGTGGCCGACGTGGCCAGCGGCTTTGCGTTGGGCGACGTGCTCACGATCCGGCGCAACCACTTCACCGTGGTGGGGCTGACGCGGCGCATGGTGTCGTCGAGCGGCGACCCGATGGTGTTCATTCCGCTCAAGGACGCGCAGGAGGCGCAATTCCTCAAGGACAACGACGCCATCCTGATGCAGCGCCGCCGCACCGAAGCCAATCCCGCCTTCAACCGCGCCGGCGTGCCCGGCTTGCTGGATGCGGTGCTCGCCTCGCAAACCACCAACAGCCAGGTGAACGCCGTGCTGGTGCGCATCCGGCCCGAATTCACGCCCGAACAGGTGGCCGCGCCGATCCGCCGCTGGCAGCGCCTGACGGTCTACGACCGCGCGCAAATGCAGAACATCCTGCTGACCAAGCTCATCGCCACTTCGGCCAAGCAAATCGGCATGTTCCTGGTGATCCTGGCGGTGGTCTGCGCGGCCATCGTCGCCTTCATCATCTACACGCTGACGATGGACAAGATCCGCGAGATCGCGGTCCTCAAGCTGATCGGCACGCGCAACCGCACGATCGCCGGAATGATCCTGCAGCAGGCGCTGGTCCTCGGGGTGATCGGCTTCGTTGTCGGCAAGATCAGCGCCACGTTTGCGGCGCCGGTTTTCCCGAAATACGTCCTGCTCGTTCCCCGGGATTCGATCGCCGGCCTGTTTGCCGTGCTCGCCATCTGCGTCGTCGCCAGCATCGTCGCCATCCGCATGGCGCTCAAGGTCGATCCAGCCGAAGCGATCGGATGACGCGATGAACGCCAAAGGCATCCGCATCGAAAACCTGAGCAAGCGCTACGGCTCGGGCGACACCGCCGTGCTGGCGCTCAAGGACGTGAACATGCAGGTCGCGCCGGGCGAAGTGGTCGGCCTGATCGGTCCTTCCGGCTCGGGCAAGAGCACACTGCTCAAGTGCCTGGGCGCGGTGATCGACCCGACCGCAGGTCGGATGACGCTGGGCGAGGAAGTGATTTACGACAACGGCTGGAAAGTGCGCGACCTGCGGGCGTTGCGCCGCGACCGGATCGGCTTCGTCTTCCAGTCGCCGTATCTCATTCCGTTCCTCGACGTCACCGACAACGTCGCGCTCTTGCCCATGCTGGCCGGCGTGGGCAATGCCGAAGCGCGCCGGCGGGCGCTCGACCTGCTCACCGCGCTCGACGTCCAGCACCGCGCGGGCGCAATGCCGGCGCAGCTTTCGGGCGGCGAGCAGCAGCGCGTGGCGATCGCCCGCGGGCTGGTCAACCGGCCGCCGGTGGTTCTGGCCGACGAGCCGACCGCGCCGCTGGATTCCACGCGCGCGATGGCGGTGGTGCGCATCTTGAACGAGATGGCGCACAAGTACGAAACCGCAGTCATCGTCGTCACGCACGACGAAAAAATCATCCCGACCTTCAAGCGCATCTACCACATTCGCGACGGCGCCACGCAAGAAGAAGCGGGCGAAGGCCGCAGCTTCGATTGAACGCGACCGGCTTTCCGCCCAGCGCCATCCATCCAAGGAACAGCCCAATGGTCCACCTCGACTCCATCCGCCGCCTCCCGCCCGAACGCGGTCGCGTGACCGCCTGCGCGCGTTGCCGCCCGGCGCTCACGCTGCTCATGGCCGCAGCGCTTGCCGCCTGCAGTGCCGGCCCGGATTTCCGCCGGCCATCCCCTCCGGCAGTCTCGGCCTACACGGCCGCACCTGTCCCGGCAGTGACCGCATCGGCACCGACCCGCCTGGGTGCGGCGCAGCATCTGGTTGCCGCCACGCAGGTGAGCGCGGAGTGGTGGCGCGCGCTCGGCAACGCCGATCTCGACGCCTGGATCGACCAGGCCCTGATCGCCAGTCCGACCCTGGCCGCCGCGCAGGCGACGCTGCGCCAGGCCCGCGAGCTGTACGCGGCCCAGGCTGGCGCAACGTCGTATCCGCAAGTCGATGCCAGTGCCGGTGCCAGCCGCCAGCGCATGAACCCCGCCGCGCTCGGACAAGCGGGTGCTGCCCGCGACTTCGAGCTCTACAACGCCGGCATCGGCGTGCGCTACCGGCTCGATTTGGCCGGCGGCAACCGGCGCGCGCTCGAAGCGTTGGCGGCGCGCAGCGAATACCGCCGCCACGAACTCGACGGTGCGCGCCTCGCCCTGGCAGCGCAAATCACCAGCACGGCGATCACCGACGCCCGGTTGGCAGGACAAATCGCGGCCACTGAGACACAGTTGCAGGCGCAGGACGAACAGATGGAGGTGACGCGCCAGCGTGTCGCGCTTGGCCAGGCGGCGGCAAGCGAACTGCTGGCGCTGCGCGCGCAAACCGAGCAACTGCGCGCCACCCTGCCAACGCTGCAAAAGCAGCGTGAGCAAAGCGAACACCTGCTCGCCATGCTGGCCGGGCAAGCCCCGGGCGCGGCCCGAGTACCTGCCTTCACGCTGGATCGCTTCACGCTGCCCGCCGAACTGCCGCTGATCGTCCCCTCCGAACTGGTTCGCCGCCGTCCCGATATTCGCGGCGCCGAAGCGCTGCTGCACGCCGCCAACGCGGACTACGGCGTGGCGGTCGCCAAGCTCTACCCGCAGATCAACCTAAGCGCCAGCCTGGGGTCGCAAGCCTTGAGCGCAGGCGCTTTGTTCGGTGGCGGCTCGGCCGTGTGGAGTCTGATCGGCCAGTTGACGCAACCGCTCTTCAATCCGGGATTGCCGGCGGAAAAGCGCGCTTCGCTCGCCGCGCTCGATGCCGCTGCGGCCAATTACCGGGTCGTGGTACTCGGTGCGCTGCGTGAAGTTGCCGACGCGCTGCGGGCGCTGGACCATGACGCGCAAACGCTCGCCTCATTGGCCGCCGCCGATACGGCGGCGCGAGCGGAGCTGGACAGCGTGCGCCAGCAGTACGCACTCGGCACCGCAAGTTACGTGCAAGTGCTGGTCGCGCGCCAGCAAACCGACCAGAGCCGCGGCGGCCTGGTTGCGGCGCAAGCGCAGCGCCTCACCGACAGCGTGGCGCTGCTGCAGGCGCTGGGCGGGGGCGCCACGCGCGGCGCCGATGATCCGGCGTAACGTCTTCGACCCCCGGCCGACTCGGACAACGGTGCGACCATCGAGGTGGACTCGTCCGGCCACCAGCCTGGCCGTGGAATCGCGCATCCGCTCGGCGCCGCCAAATGCACCGGCCGCAGCGCCGAACGCGCTGAGACGCCGCCTTGGCGTTACTGCTGTGAGCGGCGTTCCAGCGTCGCGTTCACCTGCCCCAGCACGCCTTCGTTCAACTGGTCCGCAAGCGCCGCGAGCCTGAGACGGGTCAGCACCTGGTCGCTGCGCGCCTGCGCCAGCGCGAGCTGCGCTTCGGTGTAGGCGTTCTCGGCATTCAACACGTCGAGCGTGGTGCGGTCGCCGACCTCGTGCCCGAGCCGCGTCGCGTCGAGGCGCGCCGCGTTCGCTTTCAATCCCTGTGCCAGCGCCTTGACCTGTGCCGTGCCGGCCTGCAAACCATCCCAAGCGGCGTACGCCTGCTGGCCGACCTGCTGGCGCGCCAGATCGAGCTCGGCGCGCGCCTTTTCCAGGTGCATGACGGCCTCGCGCTCGCGCGCCTCGGGCATGCCATCGATGCCCAGCGGAATGGTGATCTGCACGCCGACCATGCCGTCGATGTGGCGGTTGGCCGCGCTGCCGAAGTCGCCGCCGCCGGCCAGGCGGTCCTGGCTTGCCCGCGCGACGAGATCGACCACCGGCCGTCCCGCCACGCTTTGCTCGTGCAGCTTCTGTTCGGACACGGCGATGGCCTGGGTCAGCAGCCGCAGGCGCGGATTGTCGGCCTGCACCGCCTGCTCCCAGTAAGGCCAGTTCTGCACCTCGGCCGGTTCGGTCGCCGGCAGCGCCGCGTGCGGTCGCGCGAGCCCGGTACTGTCGGCCAGCACGCGCCGGCTGGTGCCGGACTGCAACTGCGCCGCCGCCAGCTGCGCTTCGGCGCTGGCGAGCGCCGCGTCGGCCTCGTGCGTATCGGTGACGGGCGCTGCGCCGATGCGATAGCGCTCATGCGCTTCGGCCTGGGCCTGCTTGAACGCGTCCACCTGCTGCTGCATGACACGCACGCGCTCTTCGGCCACCGCCAGCGCAAAGTAACGCTCGGCCGTCGTCATCATCAGTGCGGTTCGGGCGTCACGCCAGGCGGTGTCGCCCATGTCGGCCGAAAGGCGCAGCTCGGCTTGCTGCGCGTCGCGCGCGGCGTCGATGAGCGGCTGGCGCGCGACGATGCCGAGGCGCGTCGCCAGGCCGCCGTTGACCGACGTGGCAAAGCGCGCGCCGTCGAACTGCCCCATGCCCGGCGCCGAGAAGCGGGCGCCGCGCATGGTGACGTCGTCGGCCCCCAGGCCCGCGCCCAGCGTGATGCCGACTTGCGGCCGGCCGAGCGCTGCCGCCTGGTCACGCAGCGTTTCGCTCGCGCCATGGTCGGCACGCGCCACGTCAAGCTGCAGATCGTGCTCGGCGGCGGCGTGCCAGATGCTGAGCAAGTCCTGCGCCCTGGCGCCCGCCGGCAGCAGCACGCTCGCCGAAAGCGCCGCAACGATCACCAAGTGCTTGAGCATCACGCCTCCGCCCTTTCTCCACCGAATTCTTCATACGCCGCCAGCGCCGAGGCGGCGTACATCAGGCCCGGTCCGCCGCCCATGTAGACGCACATGCCGAGCATTTCCTGCAGCTCGGCCCGGGTTGCGCCAAGCTTGACCAGCGCCTTGGCGTGAAAGGCTATGCAGGGGTCGCAGTGCGTGCTCACGGCCAGCGCCATGGCGATCAGCTCCTTGGTCTTGGTGTCGAGCACGCCCGCTTGGCACGCCGCTCGCGCCATCGCGCCAAAGCCGTGCATGACGTCCGGGATGTCCTGACGCATCTTGGCCGTGTTGGCCGAAATGGCGCCGATGAGGTCGCTGTAGCTTCCCACCATGTCGGTACCTTTTCGGTCAGGACTTGGACGAAGGAATGCCGCAGCTGTCGCCGCTGCGCACGCCCAGCTTGCGCAAGATGCGCTCGAGCAAGCACCACTGGCTGATGCCGCTCTGCAACAGGTTGGCGCCGACGAAGACCGTGAACCACAGCCAGTACGAGCTCTGGTAGAGCGGACTGGCCGGCGCCCCCAGCGCCACCGAGACCAGGATGAAGACGCCCGCGATGGTGCGGACCAGGTTCCAGGAAGACATGTGAATTACTCCTTCTTTCAGACAAACAAACTGTCGGTCGTGCTGCGCATGCCCCATGCACGCGCTCATGGCACGTCGCGCTTTTCCAGGCGCTCGATACCCAGCGCCTTGAGCAGGTACTTCTCGTACGCAGGCTCGCTGGCGCCGGTCTTCATCTTGCGGATGAAGTACTTTTCGAAGGCAATCTTGGCCAGGTGCACCCATTTGCCTTTCTTGAACCAGTTGGTGTTGCGCGGCGGCATCTGCGGCAGGGCAACGAAAGCCACGCCGGTCTCGCCCATGTCGGCGAGGCAGATGGCGTTCCAGGTGCCCTTGGCCGTGGCCGGCTTGCCGGCCAGTTCGGCCGCAAGGTTGTGGGCGATGGCGCTCACCATGCTTTCGATCATGTAGCCGGTCTTGGGCGCGCCCGTGGGCACCGGCGTCACCTCGACCGGCGGAATCGCCACGCACACGCCCGCCGCGAAGATGTTGGCGTACTTCCTGCTGCGCTGGTGCTCGTCGATCAGCACGAAGCCGCGCGGATTGCACAGCTCGGGCACGGCGGCCACGGCATCGACGCCCTTGAAGGCGGGCAGCATCATCGCGAGCTTGAACGGCAGCTCGTGCTCCTTGCGCGGCGCGCCTTGGTCGTCGAGCTCGGTGACAAACAGCTTGCCCGCCTCGACCCGCGTCGTCCGGGCGTTGGTGACCCAGCGGATGTCGCGGTCGCGCAGCTCGCTTTCCAGCACGCCCTTGCTGTCGCCCACGCCCGCCAGGCCCAGATGGCCGATGTACGGCTCGCTGGTGACGAAAGTCATCGGCACCCGGTGGCGCAGCTTGCGCCGGCGCAAATCGGCGGAGACGATGAAAGCGAACTCGTAGGCCGGGCCGAAGCAGCTCGCGCCCGGCATGGCGCCAACCACGATCGGGCCGGGATCCTGCAGGAACGCCTGGTACTCGGCCCACCATGTCTCGGCGTGGTCGACGGTGCAGACGGAATGGGTGTGCCCAGCGATCGGCCCGGAGCCAGGGACATCTTCGAAAGCCAGCTTGGCGCCGGTCGTGATCACCAAGTAGTCGTAGACGAGTTCCTCGCCGCTTTCCAGCGTCAGCGTGTTGCCGGGAGCGTCGATGGCGGTGACGCCCTTGGCAATGAAAGCGATGCCTTTCCGGCGCAACGGCTCGGCGACGTTCACGACGATGTCTTCGCGCTGGCGCCAGCCGACCGCGACCCACGGGTTGGACGGCACGAACTGGAAGTAGTCCACCGCGTTGACGACGGTGATCTGATGCTCTTTGCTCAGGCTGGCGCGGATCTCGTAAGCCGCAGGCATGCCGCCGATTCCTGCGCCCATGATGACGATGTGTGCCATGTCGTTGTCTCCTTCAGGGTTGCGGATGGGAAAGGGGGACAGGTTCGGGTTCGACGCCGCCGTCCGGCACGGCCGCGCTTGAACTTTCGTGCTGCTTGCGGTACGCGACGTAATAAAGCAGCGGGATGACGACAAGCGTGAGCACGGTGGAGACGAAGATGCCGAAGATCAGCGAAATCGCCAGGCCGTTGAAGATCGGGTCGTCGAGGATGAAGAGCGAGCCGATCATGGCGGCCAGCGCCGTGAGCAGGATGGGCTGCGCGCGCGTGATGGCGCTGTCGATCACCGCGTCCTTGAACGGCACGCCGTGCGTCACGCGCAGGCGAATGAAGTCCACCAGCAGGATGGAGTTGCGCACGATGATGCCGGCGAGCGCGATCATGCCGATCATGCTGGTGGCGGTGAACTGCGCGCGCAGCAGCGCATGGCCCGGCAGCACGCCGATGATGGTGAGCGGGATCGGCGCCATGATGATGAGCGGCGTGAGGTACGAGCCGAAGTGCGCCACCACCAGCAGGTAGATCAGGATGAGACCGACCGCGTAGGCAAGGCCCATGTCGCGGAACGTCTCGTAGGTGATCTGCCACTCGCCGTTCCACTTGAGCGCGTAGCCTGCGTACGGGTCGGAAGGCTGGTGGATGAAGTACTCGGCGACGTGGCCGCCGTCCGGCGCCTTCAGTTGCGCAAGGGGCCCGCGCATGGCGAACATGGCATAGACGGGGCTATCCACATGTGAGTCCTTGGTCACTGCCATGTCGCCCACGACGTACACCACGGGCAGCAAATCCTTGTGATAGATCGGCTGCTCGCGCAGCGTGTCCGTGACGCGCACCAACTCGCGGATCGGCACCTGCGCGCCGCTGGTGCTGCGCACGGTGAGCTGCAGCAGCGGCTCCAAGCTGCCCTGCAGGTCGGGCGGCAGCTCGATCACCGCCGGCACCGCGTAGCGGCTGTGACCGTCGTGCAAGTAGGTGGCGGCGTCGCCCGCCAGGCCCATGCGCAGCGTGCTGGCGATAGCCTGCTGCGTCACGCCCAGCTTGGCGGCCTTGGCGCGGTCGACCAGCAGCAGCTTCTCGGGCGCGGCGGCGATGGTCGAGTCGTCCACGTCGACCACACCCGCGGTCCGGTCGAATACTTGGCGCACCTGCTTGGCGACCCGGCGCCGTCCGGCGGCGTCGGGGCCGTAGATTTCAGCCACGATGGGCGAGAGTACCGGCGGGCCGGGCGGCACTTCGACCACCTTGACGTTGGCGCCGAAGCGCGCGCCTATGGCCTGCAGCGCCGGCCGTTCGCGCATGGCGATCGCGTGGCTCTGCAGCCTGCGCTCGGACTTGTCCGCCAGGTTCACTTCGATGTCGCCGACGTCGCCGCCCGAGCGCAGGTCGTACTGGCGCACCAGGCCGTTGAAACTGATGGGCGACGCGGTGCCCGCATAGGCCTGGAAATTGATCACTTCAGGCACCGTCGCGAGGTAGGCGCCGAGCGCGTGCAGGGTCGCGGCGGTCTTCTCCAGCGGCGTTCCGGCCGGCATGTCGACCACCACCTGGAACTCGCTCTTGTTGTCGAACGGCAGCATCTTCAGCACCACCGCGCCGACGATCGGCAGCGCGATGGAGCCGACGATGAACGCCGCCACCACTGCGCCCAGCAGCGCGCGGTTGCGCCGACCGCGCCGCTCGTCGAGCAGCGGGCGGAACACGTGCTCGAACAGCGGCCTGAGCCAGCGATTCAGGTCACGGCCCGCGGCGTGCGTGCCGGTGTCCTCGTGCGCGGCCTTGAGCCACAGGCGCGCGAGCCACGGCGTCACCGTGAAGGCAATGGCGAGCGAGAGCAGCATGCCCATGCTGGCGTTGATCGGGATCGGGCTCATGTATGGCCCCATGAGCCCGGTGACGAACGCCATCGGCAGCAGCGCGGCGATCACCGTGAGCGTGGCGAGAATCGTCGGCCCGCCGACTTCGTCCACGGCGCCCGGAATAATTTCGGTGAGCGAGCGCGTCGGGTCGAGACGTTGGTGGCGGTGGATGTTCTCCACCACGACGATGGCGTCGTCCACCAGGATGCCGATGGAGAAGATCAGCGCGAACAGCGACACGCGATTCAGCGTGAAGCCATACGCCCAGGATGCAAACAGCGTCACCGTGAGCGTGAGCAGCACCGCGGTGCCGACGATCGCCGCCTCGCGCCGGCCAAGCGCGATAAACACCAGCGCCACCACCGCGAGCGTGGCAAACAGCAGCTTCTCGATCAGCAGCGTTGCCTTGGCGCTGGCGCTCTTGCCGTAATTGCGCGTCTCGCTCAGGTGCACGTCGCTAGCAATCACGCTGCCGCGCAGTTCGTGCGCGCGCGCCATCACCGCATCGGCCACCTGGATGGCGTTGGCGCCGGCTTTCTTCGTGACGGCGATGGTGACCGCCGGCTGCTCGACCAGCGTGTGCTTGCCGCCCGCGTGCTGCACGGCGCCGTACCAGACGTAGCGCTCGGGCGGCGGCGCGCCCTCGTGCACGCGCGCCACGTCGTGCAGATAGACCGGCTTGCCGCCCCGGCTCGCGACCACCAGGTTCGCCACGTCCTCGGCATCGCGCAGGAACGGCCCGGTTCGGACCGCGATGCTCTCGTTGGCTTCGAGCACATGGCCGAGCGGCAGTCCCATGTTGGCAGACTCGAGCACGCCGCGCAGGTCGGGCAGCGTCAGGCCCACGGCCGCCAGGCGCTGCGGATCGACGTCAACCAGCACCGCGCGCCCCGGGCCGCCGATGGTGCTCACGGTGCGCGTGCCGGGAACGCGCTTGAGCGCCGCTTCGACGCTGTGCGCCACGCGCTCCAGTTCGTAAGCGCCCATGTCGGGCCGGTCGCTGTGCAGCGTGATGGCGACGATGGGCACGTCGTTCACGCCCTTGGGCTTGATGATGGGGGGCAGCACGCCGAGACCGTGCGGCAGCCAGTCGGCGTTGGCGCCCACGGTCTCGTACAGGCGCACCACCGCGGTCTGGCGCGGCACGCCGACCTTGAACTGCACCGTGACCAGCGCCATGCCGGTGCGCGAGACGCTCATCACGTGGTCGACGCCCTGC
Source organism: Burkholderiaceae bacterium (assembly GCA_004299095.1). GTDB lineage: Bacteria > Pseudomonadota > Gammaproteobacteria > Burkholderiales > Burkholderiaceae_C > Ottowia. Next base: position 65,085 of record SCQQ01000005.1, read on the forward strand.
ATTTGCGCGAGCACCTGCTCCGCCGGCCCGGCCACCATGGCCTCGACATCCTGGGCACTCGCGCCCGGCCAGGGAATCATCACGTCGGCCATGGTCACATCGATTTGCGGGTCTTCCTCGCGCGGCGTCACGATGAGCGCGAACACGCCCAGCAGAAACGCCACCAGGGCGAGCAGCGGCGTGATGCGCGCGCGCTCGAAATAGGACGCGAGCCGCCCCGAGATGCCGAGGCGGTGCGTGGCGTTCGCGCCGGAGGTGGGTTCGAGGTCGGCCACCAGATGACCTCAACGCTCGGCCGCCAGCGCGCGCAGCGCGGCTTGCGGATCGGTGACGAGGCGTTCGCCCGGGTCGAGCCCGCTCAGCACCTCGACTTCATCGCCTTGCGGCACACCAAGGCGCACCTGGCGCAGCTGCGGCCGGCCGTCGGCACCCATGACGTACACGGCGGTCACTTCGGTTCGGTGTACCACGGCGCTCACGGGGACGAACACGCGCGCCGCACCGGCGCCCGCGCCTGCGGCACGCCATTGCAAACGTGCGAACTCGCCCGGAACGGCGCGCGTTCCCGGCGGCAATTCGGCGCGTACCTCTTGCGTGAGCGTGCGCGCATCGACCGCGGGGAGTACCTGCATGTGCGTGGCTTCAATGGCCGTGTCGCTGCCTGCAAGCCAGACGCGAACGTCGGTTTCACCCCGATTCAGCACGCTTGCCGGCACGTGCGCGGTCACGCGCAGCGCCTTGGGGTCGTACAGCGTGAGCAGCGTTTGCCCCGGATTCGCCATGTCGCCTTGCACCACGCCGAGCTGCGCCACCACGCCGTCGAACGGCGCACGCAGCACGTGCAGAGTCGCTTGTGTTTGAGCCGCGCCGGCCTGGGCTGTGAGTGCACCGACCTGTGCCTTGGCGGCGCGATACTGGCTTTCGGCCTGTTCCAGCGCGCTCTGGCTGAGGTATTTCTTCTCGGCCAACTGGCGCTTGCGCGCCAACTCGCTGGTGGCGACGTCGAGTGCCGCGCGTGCTGCGGCCACCTGCGCGCTGCTGGCGGCCGCGCCCTGCTCGGCCGCGCGCGCATCGATGCGCAGCAGCACCTGTCCTGCGCGCACCGTATCGCCCGCGTGCACGCCGAGCTCCAGCACGCGCCCCGGCACCTGCACCGCGAGCTGCGCCTGGCGCAGCGCCTCGACGCTGCCGTCGTACGTGACGCTGCGGCCCACGGCGCGTGCCTGCACGATCGCGACCGGGAGATCGGCGGCTCGCGCCATACCGCCAGCGAACAATCCGAGCGCACAACCGAGCGCCGCCAAGCCGGTCACGCGCGCCGCGATTCCGGATGCGAGGAACTGCATGGTGTGCGACGAGAGGTTCACGAGTTTCATTCCATAATTATTTGCGTAATCATGCAAATACGCAATCACGTAGAATTCACATGGTCACTCGGATTCGATAAACGAGCCTTGACGAGGATCAGACTGGAGCCTTCACCCGTGAATCCACTCGTCCATTTGCCGCCCGCCGCGCTCGACTACGTGGCGCAATATTTCCGCACGCTCTCGGAGCCCATGCGCCTGCACATCCTGAGCGTCCTTGCAGACAAGGAGATGAGCGTGGGTGAGATCGCCGAAGCAGTCGATTCGAGCGTCGCCAACGTGTCGAGGCACCTGGCGCAAATGGCGCAGCGCGGCCTGGTTGCGCGCTCACAGGTCGGCAACAGCGTGCACTACCGCATCGCCGATCCGGCGGTGCACGAGCTCTGCGACCTGGTGTGCAACAGCATCGCGCAGCGCTTTGACCAAACGGCCAACGCGCGCGCGGCGTTCCGCGCGAATCGCGCTGACTCAAAAACGTCAAAACCGGATCACGGCTGAACGCGCCGCGACGGCCTGAGGTAACGCAACACCGTCACGGCAGCCAAGGAAATCCGGTCATCTGCGCGCAGCCCGGTTGCCACTGCATCGCCGCTTCATGGTCAGAGACAATTCGCGGCCGCTCGCGGCCGTCCGCCGGAGTCCTTGCCCGGCCCGGCGTCCGAGATCAGCCATAACGGCCAGTGTCGCGCTTCGACGGTCCGCTCGCGCTGTGCGCGGCGCCACATCCCCTCCGCCGCTGTCACGCAATTGCGTTTGGGCCCGTACTGCGTGTGCCGGGTGCGCTACGGCGTCAAAAAAGGATTCTTGACGTGGAGCAAGGAATGGTGATTTTGTCGCGCAATTGGAGCGATCTGATCCCAAAATGGCGCTTTCGTCCACGAATCCATTTTCGGTGTTCATGTCGTCCCGACTGGCACCGCTGGCAGTATGTCGCAGAAACTCACGGGCGTGCTTGTCATGGCCTATGGCAGCCCGTCCACGATCAATGACCTCGGCAGCTATTACACCCACATCCGAAACGGAGAGCCGCCGACTCAGGCGCTCCTGGATGAACTGCATTTACGTTATTTGGCAATTGGCAACAGGTCGCCTCTTAGCCAGATAACTTATCGGCAGGCGCAATCGCTTGCGCAATACCTGAACCGCAGCGGCGTTTCCGCATCCTTCAAGCCTTACGTGGGCTTCAAGCACACGGTGCCGTTCATTGAGGATGCGGTCGAGGCGATGCACGCCGACGGAATCCAAGAAGCGGCGGCCATCGTGATGTCACCCCACGTCACGGACTACGGCCCGCAGCCGTACATGGAAAGAGCGCGGCGTGCCGCCAGGTCCGTTGGCGGCCCGAGACTCGTCGAGGTGGCCGACTGGTATCGCGAGCCCCGATTCACCGCGCACTGGGCCGGGTTGATCCGCGACTCGCTTGCCCGGATGACTGCAGAGGAACAGCGTGCAACGGCAGTGATTTTCTCCGCCCACAGCCTGCCGCGCAGCTTGCCCGTGACTGACGCCTATGCCGAGCGCGTCCGTGAGAGCGCAGAGCGGATTGCACACGCTGCGGGCGTCGAGCGCCACGCGCTGGCCTGGCAGAGCGCGGGCCGGCGCCCAGACCCCTGGCTTGGCCCGGACATTGTGTCGGTCACGAAGGATTTGTGGCAGCGCCTCAAGTGCCGCACGTTCCTCTACTGCCCCATCGGTTTTGCGGCCGATCACCTGGAAGTGCTCTACGACAACGACATCGAATGCCGCGCGCTGGTCGAGCGCCTGGGTGGCCGCTACCTGCGCCCGCCAATGCCAAACGCGTCGGATTCCTTGATTGCCTGCCTGGCGGATGCAGTTACCCACGCCTTGGAACAGAAGGCAGTTCCCGAGCGTGAGCTGCAGTCATGACGCCGACCAAGATGAAGATCGCAGTCGTGGGTAGCGGCATCACAGGGCTCGCGGCTGCCTTGCACCTCAAGCGGGAAGCAGAGCGGCACGGAATAGCCGTTGATTTCACCCTCCTCGAAGCGGGAGCGCGGCTCGGCGGCAAGATCGGGACGGTGCGGGGCGAAGGCTTCCTGATCGAGACGGGGCCCGACTCGTTCGCCGCGCGCAGCAAAGATATGCTGAGCCTCCTGCAAAGCGTCGGCCTCGGCGCGGAGCTCGTGCGCAGCCCTGCTGCGCCGACCTACGTCTATACGGGCCGCAAACTCCATGCGATTCCGGCCGGAATGATGATGGGCGTGCCCACGAGGATCGCGCCGCTGCTTGCGACGCCGCTCCTCTCGGGCGCGGGCAAGTTCGAGGCGCTCGTGGACCTGATTTCCCGCTACCCGGAAAGATACAGCGCAGACGAGTCCGTCGCTTGCTTTCTCGGACGCCGCTTCGGCGCCGAATTCGTCGAACGCGTTGCGGCGCCACTGCTGGAAGCGATCCACGCCGACACTGTGGAACAGCTGAGCGCCAAAGCCGCTCTGCCCGGCTTCGAGATGCTCGCGGGCTGCCGCGGCAGCCTGATCCGCGCGCTCGCGCGCGCTCCGTCCACGGCACGGCCTGCAACGGGCAAACGCACCAGGCACCAGATCGATTCCGGCCCGCTCGCAACCGTCGGGGGTGGGTTGGAAGCAATCGTCGCTGCGATCGAGCGCGAGCTGCCGCGTGAGGCGCTGCGCCTGAGCACGGAAGTGGCGGCGGTCGAGCCCGCAAGCGCTGGCTATGTTCTGCACCTGCGCGGCGGCGGCGCCATCGCAGCCGATGCGATCATCCTGGCTGTCCCCGCCGCTGCAGCCGGGACCGTGCTCGGAATGCCGCACGAATTCCTGGCGCTCACCCCGCGCGAGCCCGCGACCGTGGCCAATGTCGCGCTCGCCTATCGCCGCGAGGCGCTGCCATCTGGCTTGCGCGGTACCGGCCTCGTGGTCGCCGCGGGCGCGCGCTGCGCGATCTCGGCCGCGAGCTTCGTGCATGTCAAGTGGCCACACGCGGTACCCGCAGGTCACGCGCTCCTGCGCTGCCACGTCGATTTCGCCCGGGCGGCGCAATTCGCCGCGGTCGACGACGCACGCCTCGCGGCGCTCGTGCGGCGCGATCTCGATCGCATCCTCGGCATCAAGGCCAATCCCGAATTCGAACTCGTGACGCGCTGGGTACACGCCATGCCGCGCTATGCGGTGGGCCATTTCGGGCGGCTCGCAGCGCTCAAGGCACGCGTGGCCGAGCGCTTCCCGGGTGTCTTCATCGCGGGCGCGTCGTACGGCGGAGCGGGGCTTGCCAGCTGCGTGACGCAAGGCACCGAGGCCGCTGCCGCCGCTTTCGCGCACGCGCGCTTGGCCCTGCCGCACGCGGCTGTTGCGCCAGCGCACATCGAAAGCGATGCGACACCCGCGTTTCTTGCTGCCCATGCAAAGGAGACTGAGCCATGCTGATTACCAAACTCGGAAGCGTGCGACGCGAGCTGCTCGAAGTCATCGCGCCGCTCACCGATGACGCGCTGCAGCACCTGCCGGAAGCCGGCGGCCCGAGCATTGCGCAAATCCTGCAGCATTTGGCCGAAACCGAACGGAGCGTGGCCCAGCTCATCCTGGGTGCGGTCAAGGGAGCGAGCGAGCGTGCAGCGGAGTACGACCTCGCGCAGATGCGTGCGGCGATCCCGACGCTTGCGCTGGAGACCGAAGCCTGGGGTGTACCCGTTACGCCTGATACGCCCGCGCTGACCAAAGCCGGCCTGATCCGCGCATTGGAAGAGTCGCGCTTTCGCTACCTGCAACGGGTTTTCAACGAAACGCATGAAGCAACGCTCTTGCAGAAATCCACGGTGCATCCGGTCTTCGGCCTGATCAGCCTGAAGAACCTGGTGGATTTTGTCTGGCTGCACGAGCAGTACCACGTCGAGCAGATCAGGGCGCTGCAATGGACGGCCGCATGAGCCGGGCGGCGCTTCATCCATCGGTTGGCAACTGGCACTGAATCCAGAGGATAGGAAACCCATGCAAGAACAATTCACGTCGCAGCTCGCGCTCAAGTTCACGCCGTCCTGGTTCGGGCTGGAGAAGGCCGCCCGCGAGGCCATCGCCAACGAAGTCGCGGCGATCTTCGAGCACCACACCGCGGTCAGCGTGCGCGGCACTTACGTGGTGCAAGGCTTCCAGGGCCACACCGACCTGCTCTTCTGGACGTTCGCCGACGACGCCGCGCCGCTGCAGGACTTGCAGCTGGAACTGCGGCGCTCGGCCCTTGGCGCCCATGCCGAGACGCCGCACGCGTTCATGGGCGTGACCAAGCCGTTCGAGTTTTCCGAGCACCCGACCTCGTTCGCGGTCGGCATGACGCCGCGCAAGTACCTGTGCTTCTACCCCTTCATCCGCACGCCCGAGTACTACCTGCTGCCGGCTTGGGAGCGCAAGGCCCTCATTGGCGACCACGGCGCGATCGGCCACGAGTTCGTGCCCGACATCCTCACCAATGGCGTCTACGGTTTCGGGCTCGGCGACTACGAGTGGCTGCTCACGTTCGAAACCGACAGCCTGAGCCGCCTCGTCGATTGCGTGCGGAAGCTCAGGACTTCCAAGTCGCGCCTCTACATGCAGGATGAGCACCCGTTCATCGTCGGCCGCTACTTCGCGCTGCGCGACGCGCTGCTGCAGTACGTGTGACGGAGGTGCCATGATCCGGCTCGCTTACAGCACCTTCGGCCTCACCCGGCTGCCGTTCCTGGACGCGATCGACGCGGTGGCACGAGCCGGCTACGAAGGCATCGAGATTTCGTTCCACCGCGACCAGTTCAACCCGTTCAACCTGAGCGCAGACGACCTCGATGCCGTCGACCGCAAGCTGAAGGAGACCGGTCTGGTGCCGGCGTGTGTGGCAACGGCCGCCCATTTCTTCACGCCGCAGCGGCCGCACGAGCCTTCGCTCAGCGCGCTCGACCTGGCCGGGCGCAAGCAACGCATCGACCTGATCCGGCGCGGCGTGCGCGTCGCGCGCCGGCTCGGCTCGAGACTCGTCACGTTTGGCAGCGGCTTTCTGCGGCCGGAGCATCTGGCAAACCCAGGCGCCGATCCGCTGGAACTGCTTACCGATTCCATTCATGAATGTCTGCGCGAAATCCACGCGGACGAAGACATCACCCTGCTGATCGAGCCGGAGCCCGGCATGCTCATCGAGACGCTGGATCAAGGCGTGGCGCTTGTCGACGCCGTGGGATCGAGCCGGTTTGCGCTGCACGTCGATCTGTGCCATGCCTACTGCTCGGACAGAGACTATCTTGCCGCGCTCGGCCGGGCAGCGCCACGCACCCGCTACCTGCACGTATCGGACGCGCGCGCTGGCTGGAACCTGAAGATCGTCGCGGATGCCAGGCACCTGGCATTCGATCTGGATTTCGCGAGCACGCTGGTTTACTTTCCCGATACCGCCGACTTCCTGCTGGTCGATCGCGAGTACCCGTTCTATTTTTGCGATGAGACCCCGACTGCGGCGCGGCGCGCGCGCATCGAAGCGCTGCTCGCCGCCGCAGGCATCGCCAAGGCATGGCGGCCGATTGACTACTCCGGCCTCTATGCGGGCGCATCGCGGCTGGACGACGAGATTTTTACCTACCTGATTTCGGTACCGGGCTTGTCGTTCGACGTGCTCGGACGTGCTCGGCCCATCGTCGCCTTCCTGCGCGGCGCGACCGGCGACGCGCTCGTGAGCCGAATGGTCGCGAACACCTTGACCGGAATCGTGCACTTCCATGACATCCCGGGCAGCGGCACGCTCGACCTCCCGGCGAGTTTCAAGGCACTCAACGACGGCGGCTTCAATGGCTTTGGCACGGTCGAGCTGTACCACCATGTCGATTCATGGAAGCAAGCGCTCGATGCAAGCTACCGGCATCTGGCTGCCATCCCGCAGGAGGCGTGAATGAGCGCGAAGCCCGTTGCCAGCGACTTGGAGGGGCTGGGCTGGAACCCGGCCATGGTGGGCGAGCTTGACCACCGCGTGCTCAAGGCGCCGAGCATCAAATTGCGTGGCGCGCGTACCGGCGCCGCGGGCGACATCGTCTACTGCGTCGACTTGCGCCTGCGCCGCCCCAACGCCGACGAATACCTGACGATCAGCGAAGCGCATTCCCTGGAGCACTTCCTGCTCGAAGGCTTCCGGCGCCTGCTGCCGCAAAGCTTCGTCGGCCTCGGCGTCATGGGCTGCCAGACCGGTTTTTATCTGACGCTGCTGGGGGAAGGCCGGCGGCAAGTGATCGAAGACGCGCTGGACGCGGTGCTGCACGGCGTGCTCGCCGCGAGCGCAGTCCCTTACGCGAACGCCACGCAGTGCGGGCACTGGCGCAACCATGACCTCGCCGGAGCCCAGGCGGTGGCACGTGAGGTGCTGGCGCAACGGACACAGTGGCGGAACGTTGCATGAGCGCGCTGCCCCTTGCCCATGCGCCCGGCCAATGGCGGGTTGCCGCCACGCGCCGCATCGAGTACGAGCTGCGCAAGGCGGATGACGTGTTCGATCCGCAAAACGACGCGCTGCTTGCGGGCGGACGATCCCGTGGCAGCCGCCGCTTCGTCGTGATCGATGACCAGGTGCATCGGCTTCACGGCGCGCGCGTCGCGGCGTATTTCCAGTCCCGCGGCGTGCAGGCGCGGATCCTTGCCTTGCCGGGTGGCGAAGAACACAAGGACGAGGCCGCATGGCGCCGGGTGCTGCAGGCGCTCGACGCTTTCCCCATCCACCGCCGCGACGAGCCCGTGATCGCAATCGGCGGCGGCGTGCTCACGGACGTGGTGGGCTTTGCGGCGTCGTGCTATCGCCGCGGCCTGCCTCACATCAAGGTGCCGACGACGCTGATGGGCTACGTCGACGCCGCGGTCGGCATCAAGACCGGCATCAACTTCAACGGCCACAAGAACCGGCTCGGCAGTTTCGAGCCGCCGCGCCGGGTGCTGCTCGACCGGCGGCTGCTCGCGACACTTGCGCCGCGGCACTTGCGCAACGGCGTGTGCGAAATCGTCAAGCTCGCGGTGATTTGCGACGCCGGACTGTTCGACCTGCTCGAGCGCAGCGGCGCCGATGCGCTCGCGTCGGCATTCCAGGCCGGCGCGAGCGCGGCCATCCTCGACCGCGCGGTCGGCGGCATGCTGCGCGAGCTCGCACCCAACCTGTACGAAGACGATCTCGCGCGTGCCGTGGATTTCGGCCACACCTTCAGCTACGGGCTGGAGATGCGCCACGCAGCCACGTTGCTGCACGGTGAGGCCGTCCTGCTCGATGTACTCGCCTCCACCGTGATCGCCGAGCGGCGCGGACTGCTGGCCGAGGCCGACGGCGAGCGCGTGCTGGCGCTCGTCGCACGGCTGGGCCTGCAACCCGAGCCTCGCCTGCTCGAGCCCGCGCACATGTGGCAGGCGCTGCTCGACCGGATCGAACATCGCAACGGGCATCAGCATGTGCCGCTGCCGACCGCGATCGGCGCATGCGCTTTTGCCGATGACGTCGTGTTTCCCGAAATCGAGGCGGCCGTTGCCGCTCTCACCGAACGGATGACCGGACATGAGCCCATCGCCCAATGTTGACGCGGCGGAAATCGACCACTTCAACCGCCTGGCCGAGCTCTGGTGGAATCCGCAGGGCAAGATGGGCCAGCTGCACGCGATCAACGCGCTGCGCCTGGCTTTCATCGTCGACCGCTTCCCGCGGGGGAATCCGCGTGTGGCGGACGTGGGCTGCGGCGGCGGCATCCTCAGCGAAGCGCTGGCCCGGGCCGGCGCCAAGGTGACCGGCATCGACCTGTCGGAGCGGTCGCTGCGGATCGCGCGCGACCACGCGAACGCGGGCGCGCTCGAGATCGACTACCGGCTCATGGGCGCCGATGCGCTCGCAGCCGTTGCCGCCGGGCAGTACGACCTCGTCACCTGCATGGAAATGCTCGAGCACGTTCCGCATCCGGACGAGGTCATCGCGCACTGCGCCACGCTGCTGAAACCGGGCGGCGTCGCGGTCTTCTCCACCATCAACCGGACATTCAAGGCGTTTGCGTTCGCCATCGTCGCGGGCGAGTACATCCTCGGCCTGCTGCCGCGCGGCACGCACAGCTATGCAAAGCTCGTGAGGCCCGTGGAAATGTACGCCTGGGCCGCTGCCGCTCGGCTCGATTTCGATGCCGTGGCAAGCCTCATGTACAACCCGCTCTCGCGCCGCTTCCGGGTGGCAGCAGGCCGCGAGGACGTCAACTACATGGCGGCCTTCCGCAAACAGGCATGAGGGAGGGCAGCCCATGCTGAAGCGCTTTCTGGCCCTGTCGCGTTCGACCCACGGCGTGCTCGACATCGCCATGCCGGGCTTCGTCGCGCTGCTCTGGCTTGGCCGCTTCCCGGCCTGGCCGGTGCTGGCCGTGTGCCTGGCTGCCGCCGTGGCGGGCTACACGGCGATCTACGCGCTCAACGACATCGTCGGCTTCAAGGATGACCGGGAGAAAGTTGCCGGCGGCGTGAAACCGGGCTACGCCGTCGAAGCCTCGGCGCTGCGCTACCCGATTGCGCAAAACCTCGTGAGCATGAAGGGGGCGCTCGCCTGGTTCACGCTCTGGTTTGCACTGGCCGTCGGCTGCATCTGGTGGCTCAACCCGCGCATCCTTGTGATCCTCATCGTCGCCGCCGCGCTCGAGGTGGTTTACGTCAAGCTCTTCAAGGTCACCTGGTGGCGCACGCTGGTGAGCGGGCTCGTGAAGTCCGCGGGGCCGGTTGCCGCGGTGTTTGCGGTGATCGAGCACCCCTCCTGGTCGTGGCTCGCGCTCATGGTGGCCTGGCTCGTCGCGTGGGAGATCGGCGGACAGAACATCCTGGCCGACTGGAACGATATCGAGGAAGACCGGCGCGTCGGCGCGCGCACGATCCCGCTCGCGCTCGGCTTGCCTGTCGCCGGGTGGCTTGTGCTCGCCTTGTTGGTCGTCACCACCCTCCTCAGTCTGACGCTGCCCCTCATGTCGCCGCTCGTTCTCGATTGGCGGTACCTCCTGTGCGCGGCGGTTGCGGGTGGCGTATTGCTCATTGCCCCTGCGGTGCGGCTGGTACGCACTCTCGACGGCCGCCACGCGGCGGGGCTCTTCGACCTCTCGAGCCTTTATCCGCTTGCAATGCTCGCAATTGCCGTCGGATTCGTCCTGACGAGCTGAGCCGGCCGGCAAATCGAGGTGACTGATTCATCGCCATGCAATCCAACCTCAAGAAAGTCCTCGGTTTCTGGGACGTGCTCGGCATCGCCGTGGGCTCCATCATCGGCGCGGGCATCATGTCGCTCACGGGCGTGGCGATCGGCATCACCGGCAGCGGCGTGCCGCTGGTGCTGGCGGTGGGCGCCTGCTTCACGCTCACGGCGCTGATTCCGCTCGGCTTCCTGAGCGCCGCCGCGCCCACCACCGGCGGCTTCTACCGCTACACCAGCCGCCTGCTGTCGCCGCAGGTGGGCGTCTTCTACATCCTGCTCTACCTGCTCTCCAAGGTGACGGTGGCGATGTACGTGCTCTCGTTCACGCAGTACCTGCAAGCGCTCATGCCGGGCCTGCCGGTGAAGACCACGTCGATTGCCGCGCTCACGTTCGTGTTCGGCATCAACTTCATCGGCATCAAGCCCATGGCCGTCGTGCAGAAAGCGATGGTGTTCATCCTCATCGTGGCGCTGCTCGCCTTCATCGTCGCGGGCTTCCCGCACGTCGATTTTGGCGTCTTCAACAGCGCCGAGATGTTTCCGCGCGGCGCGGGCGGCTTCCTCATGACCACGGGGCTGCTGTTCTCGGCCACCGGCGGCTCGCAAGTGATTGCCGAGCTGGGCGGCGAAATGAAGAACCCGACGCGCGACATCCCGCTCGTGATGATCATCTCGACGCTCGGCGTGGGCGTGCTCTACGCTTTCATGGCGATCGTCGCGGTCGGCGTGCTGCCCGTGAGCGCGGTCGTCAACCAGCCACTCACCAAGGTCGCGCATGCCATTTTCAGCGAGCCCATGTACCTCTTTTTCGCCATCGGCGGCGGCCTTTTTGCCATCGGCACGACGCTGGTCGCGCTCTTCGGCTGGGTCACCAAGAGCTTCCTCGCCGCGAGCGAGGACGGCGTCCTGCCGCGGCGCCTTGCCGACGTCAGCCGGCGCTTCGGCACGCCGCACTGGCTGCTGCTCATCGTCTACCTCTCGGGCGTGATCCCGGTGCTGCTCGGCGTCACGCTGGAAGACATCGCCAAGATGGGCGTCGGGCTCAACATGGTGATTTACGCCTTCCCCGCGGTCGCGCTCACGCAACTGCCGCGCAAGTACCCCGAGCTCTACGCCAAGGCGCGCTTCAAGCTGCCGCCCTGGGGCTACAACGTGCTGGCCGCGCTCGCGGTGGGGTTGTTCGGCGTGCAGTCCTACCTGCTGATCGCCGACCTCAACTTCAAATACCTCGCCGCCATGGGCGTCTACGTGGCGCTCGCGCTCGCCTACGCCATCTGGGTCGGCCGCACGAAAGCCTTCAAGGCGAAACGGTTCGCGCCGCTCGCAGAAATCGCCTGAGCAAGCGACAAACCAGGCAGTACGTCACGACGCTGGAGCGCAATTGCCGCAGCGGGCCCCACCATGATTCTCGAGTCCTTCCTCGCCTATTTCCACCTGATCGCGATCTTTGCCTGGATCGTTTTCGCGGTAAGCCAGGCCGCGGTCTGCCATCTCGAGTGGATGAACGAAGCGGCCCTGAAACGCCTCGTGCGCTTGGACACGATTCTGTGGACAGCGACCGCAAGCGTCGCGCTCGCCGGGCTTGCACGCGTCATTTTCGGCATGAAAGGCGTGCAGTTCTATGCGCTCGACTGGCTCCTGTACACGAAGATCGCGCTGTTTCTCATCGTCGCGTCGCTGCAAGTCGTTCCATCGCGGCACTACCGGCGTTGGCTGAAAGCGTTTCCGCAGCAGGGCCTGCCAGCCGACGATGAGGTGCGCAGCGCGCGCCGCAACATCATGATTGCCACGCATCTGATGGCCATCATTCCGCTGCCGGCGGTTTTCCTCGCGAGAGGGTTTGGGTATTTGGGTTAGCCGCTTCCGGTATTGATGTCCACGCGCGACCAAAATTGGCCGTGTCGATTGCTCAACGCGCGCTGCAATTCGACCGTACGTCCGGCGAATCCATCGTGAAAGTGCGTGCCGCGGAAGATGTCCGCTTCAAGGCGGGGTGGATACCTTGGAACAAGAATCACGCCGGTCAACACGACGCGGCGCAAGTCTGGCGCTGAATTCAACCTCGGGGCGGCGTGCCCGCATGCGCTGCGCCCGCGCACAGCGCCTACTTCCCCATCATCGCGCCCCATGCAAAAACCGAATTGGGCGCGTCCACGTGAATCGGCCTGACCGGGGCCACCCTGGAAATCGCGCGCCGCACGACCGGTTGCTCCTCGACTTCGATGCCGTTCGCACGCTCCTGCTCGACCAGGCTCTGCAGCGTCACCGATTGGAGGAACTGCAACATGTGCGCGTTGAGCGCTTCCCAGAGCTTGTGCGTCAGGCAACGAGTGCCGTGAACGCCGCAATTTTCCTGGTCGCCGGAGCAACTGAAATCCGCCGGCCCGTCCACCGAGAGAATGATGTCGGCCACCGTGATGCTGGCGGCGTCGCGGCCGAGCGAGTAGCCGCCTCCCGGGCCCCGGGTCGATTCAATCAACTCCTGCCGCTTGATTTTGCTGAACAGCTGTTCGAGATAGGACAGCGAGATGTGCTGCCGCAGGCTGATCGCCGCCAGCGTCACCGGGCCGCTCGCCTCGTGCAGCGCGAGGTCGAGCATGGCAGTGACGGCGTAATGGCCCTTGGTGGTAAGACGCATGGTGATCCCCTTGATGGCAAGCGCAACAGGCCGGAGGCGTACTGCGCGGCCGTTGCGTTCGACAAATGGGGGCACTTTCTCCGTTTCATCTCACGATGTCCGCAAAACTTGACCCAGTTCATCGAATCGACAAATAAACCAGGTCTTCGAACCACGCAGGTCTTGCAAGCGCAGAGCGGCTGCGAACGCCGACGAGTCAACCTGTTCCTGAGCGCCTCGGCTCATTTCGTTGCTTGCTTCACGCATCGGCGTAGCGCCCTCTCACAGCGGCGCGATATGGCAGCCTTGCGCCCATCGTTTCCGTCCCGGACGGACGAAAACGCGGCAGCAGGTTCCCCGTCCGGAGCGTCCGAATCGACCGTCAAATGATGCGTTCGGCAATCAGCTTCTTGATCTGGGCAATCGCCTTGGCCGGGTTCAGCCCCTTGGGGCAGGTGTTGGTGCCGTTCATGATCGCGTGGCAGCGGTAGAGCTTGAACGGGTCGTTGAGATCGTCCAGGCGCTCGCCCGTCGCTTCGTCGCGCGAATCGGAAATCCAGCGGTAAGCCTGCAGCAGGATGGCCGGGCCGAGGAAGCGATCCGGGTTCCACCAGTAGCTCGGGCACGACGCCGTGCAGCACGCGCACAGGATGCACTCGTACAACCCGTCCAGCTTCTTGCGGTCTTCGGGCGACTGCAGGCGCTCGCGCGAGCCTTCGGCGCTTTTCGCCTTGAGCCACGGCTCGATGGAGAAGTACTGCGCGTAGAAGTGCGTGAAGTCCGGCACCAGATCCTTGACGACCGGCATGTGCGGCAACGGGTAAATGTTGACCAGTCCTTTGCGCAGGTCGTCCAGCGACTTGGTGCAGGCGAGCGTGTTCTCGCCGTTGATGTTCATCGAGCACGAACCGCACACGCCCTCGCGGCAGGAGCGGCGCAGCGTGAGCGTGGGATCGATCTCGTTCTTGATCTTGAGCAGGACGTCCAAGACCATGGAGCTGCCGCTCACGTCGACGTCGTAGGAATCCATGCGCGGGTTGCCGCCGGCGTCCGGATCCCAGCGATAAATCCGGAAAGTACGTACTTTCTTCGCATCCGGCTTGGCCGCGTAATGCTTGCCTTCCTTGACTCGCGAGAGCTTGGGTAATGTGAATTGGGCCATGTGGACCTCCTTGCTGGGTTGCTGAATGACGGCCCGCGGCTTCGCGGCGTGATGCCCGAAGCCGACGAACGATTCCAAGCCTTTGGCGCCGTCAACTCCTGACGGCTTAGTACACGCGCTTGGCGGGCGGTACCGACTCGACTTCCGCGTCCAGCGGCTGCGTGTGAACCGGTCGATAGTCGAATGCGCACCGGCCCTTGTCATCGATCGTCACCAGGGTGTGCTTCATCCAGTTCACGTCGTCGCGCTCGGGGAAGTCTTCGCGGGCGTGCCCGCCGCGCGTCTCCGGTCGCTGCGCTGCCGAGTGCATGGTGCCGACCGCCTGCCCGAGCAGGTTGCCGAGCTCAAAGGTCTCGATCAAATCCGAATTCCAGATGAGCGAGTGATCGCTCACGTGGATATCCTCGAACTGCGCGTACACGTCGTCGATGCGCTTGCAGCCTTCCGCCAGGCTCTCGGCGGTGCGGAACACGGCAGCATCGTTCTGCATGGTGCGCTGCATCTTCACGCGCAGTTGCGCGGTCGGCGTACCGCCCTTCGCATAACGCAGTTTGTCGAGCCGAGTCAGCGCCGGCTCCAGTACATCGGGCGGAAGATCGTGGTAAGGCGTTTCGGGCTTGATCAGCTCGACGCAGCGGCGCGCAGCGGCGCGGCCGAACACGACGATGTCCAACAAGGAATTGGTGCCGAGCCGGTTGGCGCCGTGCACCGAAACACAGGCGCCTTCGCCGATGGCGAACAGCCCCGGCACGACAAAGTCGTTGTCATCACCGACCTTCTGCACGACTTCGCCCTGGATGTTGGTCGGGATGCCGCCCATGCAGTAGTGCACCGTCGGCAAGACCGGTATCGGCTCCTTGGTGACGTCGACGCCGGCGAAGATGCGCGCCGTCTCCGAGATGCCGGGCAGACGCTCGCGCAGCACGTCGGCGCCAAGATGCGCGAGGTTCAGGAACACGTGATCCTTGTGCTCGCCGACGCCGCGGCCTTCCCGAATCTCCAGGGTGATGGCACGGCTCACCACGTCGCGCGAGGCCAAGTCCTTCACGTGCGGCGCGTAGCGCTCCATGAAGCGCTCACCGTCGGAATTCGTGAGATAGCCGCCTTCGCCGCGGGAGCCCTCGGTGATCAGGCAGCCCGCGCCGTAAATGCCGGTGGGGTGAAATTGCACGAACTCCAGGTCTTCGAGCGCCAGGCCGGCGCGCAGCGCCATGCCGCCGCCGTCGCCCGTGCAGGTGTGGGCCGACGTGCATGAAAAGTAGGCGCGCCCGTAACCGCCGGTCGCCAGGATGACGGCGTGGCCGCGGAAGAAATGCAGGTTGCCTTCCTTCAGGTCGATGGCGAGTACACCGACGATCCGGCCGCTCTGCGGATCCTTGACGAGATCGGTGACGAAGAACTCGACAAAAAAGTTGACGCCGTGCTTCAGGCCTTGGGTGTAGAGCGTGTGCAGGATCGCGTGGCCGGTACGGTCGGCCGCAGCGCAGCTGCGTCGCGCAAGCGCCTCGCCATGCCGGATGGTATGGCCGCCGAACGGGCGCTGGTAGATGTGGCCGTCCTCCGTGCGCGAAAACGGGACACCGAAATGCTCCAACTCGATCACTGCGGGGATCGCGTCGCGACACATGTACTCGATGGCGTCCTGATCGCCCAGCCAGTCGCCACCCTTGATCAATGTGTCGCGCTTTGTGGCGATACAGCAGGCTGTTCGTGACTTGGTCAGTGTGCGCGTCACCAAGCTCCGCCAGGCGGTCAATGCCAAGGCGGCGATGCCGGAGGAAATTGCGTTACCGATCGCGGCCCGGCGATATCCCGGATTCTTGATCTCCAGATCGTCAACGGAGGACAGACGACAGCGTCGTTGTTCCATACGCGCAAGCGGGATGGCGCCGACCTCTCGCGCGTGTTTGTCCAAGTGAAGTTGTCGGTGGTCGACGCGGATCGAAGCGAAACCGTCGTGCCGAGAATCTCGGAATACGCGAACACCCAGAACCGCGTCAGTGCTGCGGACTTCTTTTCGAACCATCCATTCCATGTGCGTATGGAAGGGTTCTCACGGCGGATCTGGGCCCCGACGGCAGGCCAGTCGACACGCGAGACGAAGTGGTTCTATGAACGTACACGGGGGCAGTACGCCGACGCGCAATCCAAACTAACGGCTGCTGAGAGACGGAGGTTCACGGCCGAGTATCCGAAGGCGCAGATGTTCACCAAGACCGACCTCGCCAAGTTCGAGAACGTCTGGGATGATGCCCCACATTGGGTGAGTCTGGGCGCACAGAAAAACTTCGCGCACTACGCGCAACGCATCGGTGCCGAGTGGGAGAGGTCACAGGACGGGTTCAACGAGTTCTACTACAAGTGGGTCATCGCCCGGGCGATCGTTTTCAGGAGTACCGAACGCCTTGTGTCCGCGCAGCCCTGGTACAACGGTGGTTACCGCGCAAACATCGTGGCCTATGCCTTGGCGATGTTGGGCGAGGTCGCGCGCCGCAGGAAGCAGAAGATCGACTTCATCGCGGTGTGGGCGGCCCAGGCCACCGACTCCGTACTCGGTGGAGCGATCACGACCGCTGCCGCCTTGGTGAATGAGGAGATCATGTCGCCCCCGACCGGCATCTCGAACATCTCCGAGTGGTGCAAGAAGGAAGCGTGTTGGCAGAAGCTCGTTGCCGCACGTGTTCCTCAGCTGGAGCAGAGTCTGCCGGCGGGATTCTTCGACCTGCTCGTGACTCAGGAAGATCACGCTGTCGTCCTGCGCGACGCCAAGAAAACTCAGCAGATCGATGACGGCATTGACGCACAGCGGAAGGTGCTTGCGATACCCGCTAGTGATTGGGCACGGATCCAAAAAGCGCTCGCCGCGAACGGATGGCTCACGTCGAAAGAGGACGGGGTCCTTAAAATCGCAATGCAAATCCCGTCCAAGCTACCAACCGAGAGACAAAGCAAAATACTGCTGCAACTAATCGACAAGGCCAGACTTGAGGGCGTAACTCTGCGTAAGTAGTCAGACCTGCAAAATTCAGTTTCAGCCGAACACTGT
Source organism: Burkholderiaceae bacterium (assembly GCA_004299095.1). Taxonomy (GTDB): domain Bacteria; phylum Pseudomonadota; class Gammaproteobacteria; order Burkholderiales; family Burkholderiaceae_C; genus Ottowia. The sequence goes on from SCQQ01000005.1 coordinate 82,448, forward strand.
CCTTTGGCCGGCGTCAAGCGTGAGGTAATCGTCCGCGGCAGTCCGCAACGACCGTGAAAGTGCGGCCAGAACGAGGCGCAAATAAAGGGCTTTGAGCCCCAGACGGGCAATCGCCCGCAGCAGCCAGCGGATGTTGTAGCCCGCCGCGCACAACACCGCGTGCAGTGCGTCACCGATTTGCCCTTTCAGCCAACAACGATCCATGCGGCAGTCGCTCTTCGTGTGGCCGATGGCTGGCTCCACGGCCGAGCGGCGCCTGAGCCACTTCCTCTGCTGCTTGGTCAGGCGCTTGTATTTGCCCCGGTGCGTGATCTCGACGCCCGGGTTGTCTTGGTCCACGCCGCGAAAGCCCAGGTCAGCAAAGACTTCCTTCACTTCGCGTCCGGTGGCTTGCAGGAGGATGTTGGTCTGCTCGATCTGGGCCGCGAGGATGTGGCCGTCATACGGATTGCCGGGAAAGGTACGGGCGCCCACCATCAGGCCGCTCTTGTGCGTGACGGCCACCGCCGCCTTGACACCGAACTCGTACGGGGTGCGCGCTTTGCCCTTGGCGATGCATTCCACTTCCGGGGCATGCAGCGCGTACAGCTTCGCCTTGCTCTTCTTGCCTTGCGTGCGGATGCGCTCGCAGCGCTGCAACAAATCGTTGAAGCGTTCGAACCGCTCGGCCGTCATGTCGATGTCGGCGGCCTTGCGCTCGATCTCCCGCAGCAGGCGCCCCACGATGGTGCGCTGGCGGCGGGCGACCTTCGCAAGCCGCCGGAACTGGCGCGCATGCCCGTAGCGCCCCGCCTTCCAGCGCAGATGCTTGCCCTCTTTGGCGAAAGTCTGCTTGAGCTCGATGCCGGCGGCACCCGCCGCTTTCACGAGCGCGCGGCGCGCCGCTTCCAGCAGTCTCGAATCGGTGGGGTGCGCGATCGCCTTGGGCTGCACGGTGGTGTCGACGATCACACGCTTGAATTCCGCCGGCTTGATCGCCTTCATCGTCACTGCGGTGTCAATCGTGGCCTTCAGGATCTCTTCGACGCCGGCCTCACCGGCGGCAGCTCGAAAGCGTCCGAGCTGCGTGGCGTCGCAGGGCAGCCTGGGCTCGTAGTACTCCCGCCCCGAGAAGTACTGCCAGACCACGTTCTCGCTCCAGCGGGCAACCAGCTCCTCGTCGCTCAGGTTGAACGCGTGCTTCAGGTACAAGAGACTGATCATCAGTCGCATCGCGAGGCGCGGGCGGCCTGCGTTGCTCAGCACCGTGACGCCCTCGGGCACAGCGCCGAACAAGTCCTCTTCGGCAACGGCCTCACCTGCCGCCGGTGCAGTGCGCGCAAAGCACGGTGCCAGTGTCGCTTCCAAGCTCGCCCAAGGCAGGCGCCGGGCCAATACGGCCAGCGGGTGCGCCATGTCAATCATCTGATCGATGCGGGCGCGAAAGAAGTCGTCGATGGCCATGCGGCGCGTCCCTTCTCAAAAACTCCCAGAAACTGAGCCCAATTGCAGCAGAAACCCGGAGATTTCGCCATCGGCGTTTGCCCTTGAAAGCCAGTATTCATGCGGGTTGCAGCAATTTTGCAGGTCTGACTAAGTAGTCCGCCCTGAAAAATTAAAATCGGCGCCGCCACCGGACGGATCAGAGCAGCGTAGACGCCAGGCGCCATATCCGGGGCAAAGCGAACGCGGCAGGGCTGCCAGAATCAGGCGCAAATAAAGCCCGGCAAGGTCCAGTCCACTTCGAAGCGAGGTGGACACCCTGGAAGAAGGGATCACACAGGCCAATGCAACGCGGCGCAAGCATGTTGTGGTCAATTTCTTCCGGGCACGCCGACGGGTTAATGAGGTCACGGTGCTGCTGTCTTGCCCTTACTTTATGACCAGTTGCTCGAACTGCGCCGGCGAGCGGCACGAATGCAGTCGCTCGCGGCTGTAGAAATTCGCGATGTAGTCGGCCACGTCCTGCATGGCTCCGGCATGAGGCGCTACGACAATACCGCCTCACCGATCAGTATATCTGCCAACTCGTTCAATCAAATATTCAAGCGTGTCTTCAGCTTACTCGGGAATCGTTTAAACGTATTCAAATGGAGGCGGCGCGCATCTTGAAACGCACTAATATATGCAAGCTTCCGTACCATAAACGAATGCTGCTCCTTAGGATCCAAATACAAATTGTAAAATCTTCCATAAGGGAATCGCTGCGCAACACCGGTGAATCCGCCATTCCCGTAAAGTCCTGATTCCTCATCCGAAATTGCATTCAGCATGAACTTGTATTCACCACCTCGAACCGCAGACAACACTTGGCCAAGCCAATAGAAATGGAATTTCCTATTTGATTCCGCCTGATCGGATAACAGAAACGAAGCTTGATCGACCCCATCAATGTATCGGTCTGCCGGCAATGAATCTGAAAGACCACTTAGTCGCAACGTAGTTGGAAGCAAATCGCAGAATGAGAAAAGGCCGTCGCTCACACGTCCCGAAGGTATCATTCCTTTCCAGGAGAACAACGCTGGCACGCGCACTCCGCCTTCCCAAGTTGAGCCCTTCGCGCAACGGAACGGCGTGTACGCCGCGTCGGGCCATGTCTCTGCTTCAGGACCGTTATCGGATGTCACAAAAATAAGGGTTGAAGAGCGCTGATTCGTTTCATCTAAGGTATGCAACAACCTGCCGACGATGCTATCCAATTCTACTATCGCATCCTTATAAGGATATCGTGCGGCTGATTTTCCCGCAAATTCTTCTGACGGATAATTATCAAAATGCGCACCTCGAGTACAATGGTATAAGAACCACGGTTTATCAGATTCAGTCTGCGCTCTAATGAAATTCTCAGAATACTTACACCATTTATCGTCGAGCGTTGAAAGCACGGGAATTGTCACTTCTTCAATTGGCTCCGGCTCCTGTCCACTTATTGCATGCACAAAGCATCTATTAAAAGGCCGATTTTTTATCCATTCTTCCCGTTTTGCATTATTGACAATTTCCGGAAAAAAATAAGGATCCCGCCATTCAGTGTACATATCCGAGACTGACAAGAATCCATAAAAGTCATTGAATCCGACATCCTGTGGCTGTGAGCCCCGCGCCTCACCCATGTGCCATTTCCCAACGGCTTGAGTGTTATAGCCTCCCACCGATAGCAAGCTGGCAAGCGTGACTTCTCCTTCAAGGCCTCCGCGCTCCCCATACATCGGTGGCCGAAGGAGTCCATGGCGGCATGGCAATCGCCCTGTCATCAGCGTAGCCCGCGACGGAGAACACGATGGTTCCGAGTAACACGAGGTTAGGCGGACGCTTTCCCCTGCCAACCGATCGATATTTGGCGTCGCGGCTCCGACGGCGGCGCCGCCCCCATAACAGCCGAAGTCTCCCCAACCGACGTCATCCATGACAATCACAAGGAAATTCGGTGGTTTGCTCGCTTGCACTCGGTAGGCGGTCAGTTTGCGCTCGGCTTCTCGCTCGAAACCCTTTCTGACAAAACGGGCTTCTTGATGGTCCGATATCGACGTAGGCTCTTCAATTAATGAATCGAACATACTATCTCCGGTTAACTTCGGTTGTATTGGAATTCTCTTATCGCGTATGCGTTGGGATACGTGACCCGTGCCTCATCACTAACCATCCTCGTTTAGTGCGCCGGTTCATCAATAGCCAATTGACGCAATGCATTCATGTCGGTCGGAATCCCAGGTACCATCCAGTCGTTTGGCGGCAAGTACTTCTTAACAAGCCCCATGTCGACCCAGAACTTCATCTGAGCATCAGCATCTTCATGTGAAAAATAAGGTGCAACATATTTCATTGTCGAAGAAATATAGTCTAGTTCATTATCTTTTTTAATATCTTTTGGAATCATCCCGTGAGCCCCCATGAGCTCCGACAGCTTCCCGATATTCTTAGGATCTTTAGCAAACACGGTTCCTTGTGCAATTGCACGCTGTATGCGTTTAATTAATTCTCCGTTCTTCGTAATCCATTCAGTGCGCGCCCAAAGGCCGCCCGTAGGTACTCCCAAAATCCCCCTGAAGATTGGCGCATTCTTGAACGAGTCATCCTTTGGCTTTTCAGCGAAGTTCAACAATACTTTCAAACCGTCTTGGTGCACCATTGCATACATCGTATCCAAGCCTTCCATCGCCACATAGGTAACACCGTTCCGCAAGGCAGCGACCAATTGCGGGAACCCGCCAGCGGCGGCGATCTTGACCGATTCCACTGGCACTCCGGATGCCTTTAGAAGCCCCCTCATGTAGAAGTAACTCGATGAACCGAGCGCGATGACTCCAACTTCCTTTCCGGCTAGCTTCTGTGCAACCTGTTCCGGGGCAACTGCCGCCAAGTCCGCCGCCTTCTTCGAAGCCATCAAGGCCCATGGCGCCAACTCTGAGCCCATAATCATCTTGACGGGCACGGAACCAGGCTTAAGAAGGCCCCCTGTTAGCGACAGATCCAACAGCCCTAAATCGTAGCTGCCGCTGACCAATCCCGCAGTAGCGGTTGGCCCACCGCCCACCGCCACGAATTTGAACTCCAACCCATTACGTGCAGCAATCCCACTATACTGTGTTATCTGAGCTGCCCAGTCGACAAAAATGCCAGGATAGTATTGAACGGTAACAACCGTCGGCTGTATATCCTCCTTTCCTCTCTTGGCACCGTCGGCGGGATTCGCTGCGAATGTAGCAGCAGAATACCCCATCATTGCCAGCGCCCCCAAAGCAATCCGGCGGCGCATGCCAAAGTTCGTTTCGATCGCTTTCTTGATTGAATCGACTTGCATTGAATGTCTCCTGTTCATATAACTTACCCTTCCCGCTTCCTCAACTGCAGTCTCACACCGCACCAACGAGGCTGATCGCACTACACCCATTAAAGCAGCCATTCGTATTTATGAAGCTGAATCCCAGTTGATCATCAAAGTAACCAGTGAGTACCTCATCGGGTTCCGTGGAGCTCTATCTCTTTCCAACGCAGCAGATGCCTTCGCAACCTATGTACAGCTCCGTAGACAATGAGCGCCGCAATAATGAGTAGGACGAGTCCCGCAAAAAAATTCGCGGTATCGAAAGTACCTATCGTGAGGCTAAGGTAGCCACCAAGCCCTGTATTGCCGGCCAGCATCTCCCCAACGACCGCTCCCAAGAATGCATAAGTTAATGCGAGTTCCAGACCGGCGAAGATTGTTGGTACTGCAGATGGGAACACGAATACCTTGAATCGCACCCAGCGATTCGCATTTAATACACGCGCAAGAAGCAAATGATCGCGGCTGACACTTTGCAAACCCGCGTACGTATTAAACGCTACGATGAAAAATGATAGAGTTATTACCAGAACAATTCGGCTCAATGGGCCCAAACCAAACCAAAGCACAAACAATGGCGCAAGCGCGATTCTAGGCACTGAATTCATCGCATCCATAAATGGTCGGGAGATTTCATTGAACGTCGGAAATTCCGCCATCAGATAGCCAATAATCAAACCCGATAGCGCCGCAATTATGAATCCAACGAAGGTTTCATAAAGTGTTGCGCCCAGAAGCTCAAATAAATTTCCGAAAAACATTCCGTTCCAAAGCGCGGGGAAGATAGCTGAAGGTTCACTAGTGAATTCCGGGTTGAGTATATTCGTGCGCGCAAGTACCTCCCACACGCCGAAGAAGATCACGAAAACTGCGACCTGAGCAGCGCGCACGTAAATTCTGTGTCTAGACGTTTTCGGCTTCATATGAACTAACGGTAGAAACTACAGTGATCAGGCCCATTTAACTTCAGCACTGAGTGATAGCCAAATTTTCTCGTAAAGTTCATGATAATCGGATCTGGCCTGTAGACTTTTTAATTCTCGTGGTCTCGGAATTGGTACATCAAACGTATCTTTAACTCGACCCGGGGAACTCGTGAACACGACCACTCGATCTGCAAGTGCGATGGCTTCTGAGAGATCGTGAGTAATTAGCAATACGGTTGCTTGGAGGTGCGCCCATAGTTTGCTAAAGCTCGCTTGAAGCGTCAGCTTGGTCTGGGCATCCAGAGCAGAGAAGGGTTCATCCAGCATGAGCACACTTGGATCGGTGGCAAGCGTCCTGGCAATGGCAGCTCTCTGTCGCATCCCTTGAGAAAGCTGCGCAGGATATGCATCTACGTTATTCGCGAGCCCTACCTCATGTAATAGCTCGTTTGCGCGGTTGTGTCGCTCTAATGCCGGAATACCCCGCAATTCCATTGCCAATTCAGCATTTCCTTCTATGGTGCGCCAAGGCAACAGTGCGTCACGTGCGAATAAATACCCCAAGTCGGGATCATCCAGCCGAGGGGGATGATTGTTAACGTAAATGGAACCTGACTGGATAGGTTCGAGACCCGCAATGAGATTGAGTAAAGTTGTCTTTCCACACCCAGACGGGCCCACAATAGCGAGAAATTCGCCTTCATGGATGACGAGGCTAACGGACTGTAAGGCTTGCCACGTTCCACCGCTTCGGGTGGAGAAAGCGTGACTTACGCCGTCAACTTTGATGGCTGCGTTGCTCATGATTCTGCCCTATGGTTCGATTGAGAACCTACTCCAATAGTTCGTAATATTTTTCTATTTTTGCATTTACACACTTCGTTGTAGGAGCAGGCCGTCTTTAACAAGATCGTTTCTAATTCATATTACTTAGCAAACCAACATTTGTAACCTGTGCCTATGCGGTTGGTGGGCCATATCTCTAATCCGATTTAGTCAACACTGGAACCAGACCTACGCTCACTCCCGCTTCGTCCTGATCGGAGGATCCTCGGCATAACAGGCAATAGAATAATTTAAATTTCATGTTCGAACTTTGGCTTTCAGTTTTCATGATTTCAATATTTCAAATCACACGGCTACGTGTGATTGATCTTTGATTCATCCGACACGAATGCAACGGAAGGGTCGGTCATAAGCGTGTCAACTCGACCGCCGGAAGTCTATAGCTGCCATCAATCAAAGATTGTTGTGGCAAATAGCATCTCATAACTAGAGAGAACGCGGTTGTTGGTGAAGGCAACCAATTCAGCTCTTTCTCCACACTAGGGCTGTGGGCGCCAATCCAGATATCGAGAGATCCATCGAGATTGAAAGTCAAGCCGGATGTACGATCGCCAATCGCATAACGGCGCAATGGAGTGTCGGCAAAGAAAAGGCGACCATCATCAGTTGCCTCATACAGACTCAGTGACCAGAACGAATTCACGGGCGGTGTTTCTCCGGCCGCAAAATGCAAGACGTAATCTCGGGTTCCATCAAGCAACCCACGCGATCCACCGCCGTGGGCGCGCATGTACATGGCTTCTTCTCGAGGAAGCGCGGCCAAGTATCCAACCGAGATCTGCGCACGATATTCATAACTTTGGCCAAAATTCCCGATTTGAGCAACCGGATAGGACCATTCCCTGCCGTCCTGCCCCAGCAGGCCTGTAGTTCTCGCCAAATCGGACCGTGCGGCTGCGACACCAAGCGCGATCTCCGATGCCTGAACAGCGCTAAACGCATCGGGGTCAAACGTCTGTTCCGGATCAATATGCAACGGTGCGATCTGGCTAAGTAGCTTTGCATCTGTAACTGGCGGGGACTCGCGCTTCAGAAGACGATTGGATGCTGCGAAATAGCGCCGCCAGTCAGCCGCGCGTGACACCGGAGGTCGTGGATCAATGTCATCGATCGTCTTGACACCCCCATGTATAAAAAGGCCTCGTTGCACTTCATAAGCGGCAGCCAGATCGCTCTCGTCTTCAATCAACAGGCGGCCGAGAGCCCAAACCCTCGGCGTCGGGGCGCGCAGTACATTGCATGCACCAGCAGGTGCGGCATCATCCGGTCCCACGACGGTATATTCCCCTCCTTCTGTACCAGTCGTACGCGTGCCGAGAATCGCGAAATTGTTGGTGTACATGTCCATGAACGCCAAGGAAAAATATCGGTCCCTGGTTCTGGGGACACTGATCACCACGGGGCCTTCGGACAAATCTAACCAAGCATTTGAATATAGGGTGTCGTTGTTTGGTGCAGTTACATATCGATCACGATGATTGAGTAGACGATGGACGTGGTCAAAGCAATTTACCCCCTTGGTACTGTGCTTTCCCAGAAGCGAACGACGAGTCCATTCCATGATGACTAATGGCAACGTATAGATATACGCTCGGCGAGCAATCTCTGTCAGCGTCGGCGCTTTGGGGTCTTGGTACATAAAAGCGACTTCAAGTCAAAGAAATTCAACTTTGTTGAGCGCGCCCGATAATCAAACCATCAAGCGCGACCACACCTTCGTCCACAGATCTGACGAGTACTGGATTTATATCCAGACTGTCTAGGGAGGCTCCTGTAGCAATCGCAAATTCAGACAACCGGACTAGCAACCGAACAAGTGACGGAACGTCTGCAGGCGGATGCCCGCGCACCCCGTTGAATAGCTGACACCCTCGTAGCTCGCCGATCATGGCCAAGGCATCAGCTTCCGTAATTGGAGCGACGCGTAGGCTTACGTCTCGCAATACTTCCACGAAGACTCCACCCAAACCCAGCATGACTACAGGGCCGAATACAGGATCGCGATTGACTCCAACAATGCATTCAATCCCTCCAGTTTCCATGGGTGAGAGAAGTACGCCATCAATTCGTGCGTCAGGGCGCGCGCGCGCAACGGACGCAACGATCCGCTCGTAAGCGTCGGCCATTGCTTGGCCGCTTTGCAAATTCAGAATTACCCCACCGATATCGGATTTATGCGCAATATCAGGGGAAGATATTTTTGCCACCAGGGGTCGTTTCAACTTGTCCGCAAGAGTAGCGGCCGCTTCTGCACTCTTGACCTCCCAGTTTTGCGCACACGGTACGCCGGCCGCTTCCAGCAACGCCAAACTTTCCCGCTGGCCGTACGTGCGCGGCTCAAGTTCAATCGTGTTCTCCGGCGTGTTCGTACCGTGTACAACTCGGCTCGAGTCCCGCGGGAAACGCGAGAGTGCACTCAATGCACCTAGCGCACGCGTTGGATCTTGAAAAACCACGCATCCCGCTCGTTCCAGCGACACACGTACCTCATCCGTAAAAATGGAGACAGCACAAAAAACCTTGTCAGGATGGTTCTGACGCATCTCCACGATTTGCTTGGCAAATTCCGCACCCAATGGGCCGCGCCCGGATGCCGCTAAAAACACGATTAGAAGGTCGAAGTTACCGTCCTCAAGCATGACGGTCATCGCTTTCTCCAGTAGGGACGCATCGTTCGTAATCTGCCCGGTCACGTCGACGGGATTACGAGACGCTGCAAACGGGACCAATGCGTGAATCTTTTCCTGCGCGGCCGTACTGAGAGCTGGCAATTCCAACCCAAGATCAACAGCCGCATCTGCAATCACAATGCCACCGCCTCCGGACACCGTGAGCACCCCCAAGCGCCGACCGGTCGACTTGCGGGTTGTCGCAAAGACGTAACCTAGATCAAAAAATTCCTCGATCGAGTGGACACGATAAGCGCCGTACTGGCGAAACACTGCATCGAAAACTGCATCCGTCCCCGCCAAAGCTCCGGTGTGCGATGCCGCTGCTGTTGCCCCAACCGGCGTACGGCCTACCTTGGTGATCACAACGGGCTTGCCAGCTTCGCGCGCCTGTGCGAGCGCCGCTCGGAGCTTGTTGCCGTTTCTGCAGCCTTCCATATATCCGAGGATCACATCAGTCCCTGGGTCCCGTGCGAGCCAAGCGAGTACGTCCGCGAAATCGACGTCACCTTCGTTGCCGGTCGTAATCCAGCGGCTCAATCCGATGCCGCGCTCGCGGGCCAACGCAAACGCATAGATTCCATATGCGCCACTCTGGCTCACGAGCCCGATCCGACCCACCTTGGGAGCACCCTGCTGAAGCCCTGGTGCGAACGTCGCAAAAACCCGGGCCGGCAGATCCATGTACCCGACACAGTTCGGCCCCAACAGGCGCACTCCGGCAGCTCGAACCCTTGCCGTCAACTCCGCCTGCGCACGCGTTCCGTCTTCACCCACTTCCGCGAACCCCGAAGTGAACAGCACGATCCCCCGCACCCCCGCTGCGATCGCGTCGTCTACAGCATGCAAGGCCATATGCGCCGGCACGGCAATGATCGCGACATCGACCTTGCCTGAAACCTCTGCGATTGCGGGATACGCCTTCAAGCCTTGAATTTCGCTCGCCTTCGGATTTATCGGATAAATCTTGCCTCCGAATCCATTAGTCAGCGAGAACAAGATCGGCAATCCTCCTATTTTGGTCGATGTAGATGACGCGCCGATAACTCCGATCGAATGCGGCTTAAACAGGCGATCCAATCCGTCATAGTCAAATTCCGTTTCGTTGATGCGACTTAAGTTGCCTACACTTAACATAATATATTGTCCGAATGACTGTTGCTACCAAATGTACACTAACCTTACCATAGCTCTCACTACAGTAACAACTACGCGTTTGATACGTGCAAATGACGTGCTTCGATCGATATAATTTCCAACTTTCAGCTCCTTCACATCAACATGCCAAACCTGAATATCGATCGCATCACTGAGTAGCGGGTCCTAGATGTATCGTCAGAACAGCTTTACATTTGCAAAAGCACTTCCATGTTTAATAAGTTTCTATGATCGTTCAAATAGGTGTTGACTCGCCTGTTAACCTTCGCTCTTGTATTATTTCTGTTAAACCTAATAATACTGCGGCAACGACACTCAGCCATGCCACCACCACGAGCGCCTCGGAATAGCCACTATTAATATTTCGTTGTATCAAATCACCCGATATCGCCGGTCCAATCAATCCGCCCAATGACATCAGCGCTTCAATGACGCCCAGAGCCGTACCTCTATCATTGATTGGTACGATTCTCGTTACAAAAGCGAAACTTAAAATAAATATCGGACTCGCCAAGCCTCCGATTCCCATGAGACAAAGTGCAACAATCGTCGAATCTTTTGCGACGGCAATTAAGATATACCAACAAACTGCACCTAATATCGCACACGGCGACAATATGTACACAAAGGCCTTTAGCGTGCTTTGCGTTTTCCTCCATATGTAGTCAGACAGCCAGCCGAAAATAGGACCTAGGATAGCGCCCGTGATCCACGGTAACGCAAAATACACTTGCTGTTGAGCTCTGGAAATATGACGGATTTCTTCAAGATAAGCAGGCACCCAAACGATTTGAACTGCGAGGCCCCAATAAGTTGAGAAAAGCAAAAATGCAATCAATATAAAACGTATTGATACAATATCCCGCACGCGCTTCATGAAAGAGGTATTGTGTTTTGGCAAACTGACATTCGGCTTCGTCTCAACACGAGAAATGTGCGTGTCTGATCCTTCTTTTGCCAATATAATCCAGAACAAAAACCACACCAAACTTGATATCCCTAAGGCTAGAAACGCCAGCCGCCAACTATACGCATGAATTATCCAAACGACGACTGGCGCTGCAATCGCTGGGCCCAAAGCGGACCCTGAATTAATTATCGAAAATCCAAAACTGCGTTTGGTCTCTGGCAGCCACTTCGCTGCGAAGTGGAGGGATAGGTTGTAGGATGGCCCTTCCGCCGCGCCCAAGACGAGACGAGAGATCGCCAACAGTGCGAACGTTGATATGAAGACGGTGGAGAATTGAACGCCAGCCCAGACGATGGCCATGGCCGCAATCAAGAATTTGGACGATACTCTATCTGATAAAATACCAACCAAGAATGCAGCAAGGGAGAATAACCAAAAAAAGATACTCCCTATATAGCCAAATTCTTCATGTGATAAATGAAGATCATGCATTATTGGGATCGCTGCAAACCCGATCACGGCCTTATCTGCAAAATTGATCACACCGAGGAAGAATAGCAATGCAACAACTAACCACGCCATCGCACTGGACGTTTCAGGTAGCGAGTTTGCGTTTTTCATATGACTTCTCCAAACACTAGGTAGGTCCCCGTTGCCCAACGAACTGAGAGCATTCGACTGAAACGGAGGCTTGTCTCATCAAGACTTGATAGCATAATTCATCACAGTGGAATCTTGCGCTACACAGCTCGTCCACGATTGGCAGCGCGTTTTTGCGACGTCAAGAGCACGTATCAGCCTATCCATCTGGGCTTTTACCGTAGTTGCCTTGCTTATGCCGAATACGCTTTGACCAGCGGCTTCATAAATGATCGCAGGGTCGTTGAATTCGTGCATTGACGTGAACACATCGCCTGTCAGAACTTGCTGGAGCGGCATCGGAAGTGGCGATGGGGCACTAGGTTCACTCCAAGCCTCAATCCATGGACTTCGAATGACCCGACACGGCTTGCCGCTGTGTGCTCGCGTTATGACGGTGTCCTCGCTTTGGCCGTTGATCAATCGATCAAGTAGCGCCTTGGGCGTGTGGTTCTCCTTGGATGCCAACCACAGAGTCCCAAGCCACCCGCCCTGCGCTCCCATCCCGATCACGCCAAAGATCTGTTCCCCCGTCGCAATACCACCGGCCGCGAGCACTGGTCGACCTTGTGCCACGGCAAGGATCTGCGGAAGCAGCGACATGGTTCCCACCATGCCGGTGTGGCCGCCGGCGTCGTAGCCCTGCGCAACGAGGACATCGACTCCCATGCCCAGGGCTTTTTTGGCATGCTTCACCGACCCCACGAGCGAGATCGCCAACTTGCCACGCTGCTTCGCACGACGAATCAAATCTTCCCGCAGACCAATTGCCGTAACCACAGCATTGCAGTTTGACGCCAATGTCACCTCGATTTGCTCTGCAAACAAAGCCTCGGAACGGACTTGGTCCGTGAAGAAGCTACACCTAGTTGGTTTCCTAACTTTAAAGCGCTTTCGCAGTTTTTCCGTAAATTCAACTTGTGCGCGAGGCAGTTCCTTTCGGAATTGCTCGACCGATCCATGGTCAGGTATATGTGATGGAAGCATGAGATCAAGACCATACGGCATATCTTCCATTCGGCGTTCAACCGTCGTTACGACATCCTTAATGTCTTCCGGTAATTCACGACCAAGGCCGAGTACCGGGAATCCTCCTGAACGAGCGATAGCCACGGCAACGTCTATGGAATGCGAAAACCCAAAGATTGGATATTTAATGCCCAATTGTTTTATGAGTGGGATATTCCATGTCATACTGATGCACTCCAACCTTAGCCACGATGGCACAACTGCCTAGCGCAACTCATGTATTGTCCGCTTTGCAATATTTAACAAATGTATCTGACTGGTACCTTCGTATAGCCTGAACAACCGCACATCTCGATAAAAACGCTCAGCGACGTTGTCGGCTATATAGCCTTGCCCACCGAATATCTGTACCGCCCTGTCAGCAACGCGTCCGCACACCTCAGACGCAAATAACTTGCACATGGAAGCTTCCATGGTTACATCGGCGCCGTCATCGCGCTTTCGTGCCGTTTCAAGTACCAGAGCGCGGGCTGCATAGACTTCGGTATTGCTCAGGGCAATCAAACGCTGAACCAACTGAAACTCTCCAATCGGACGGTTGAATTGGATTCTGGAGGACGCGCGTTTCCCCATCTCTGTTACCAAGCGAATTCCAGGGCCGACACACAGCGCGGCCAGATTGATACGCTGCTTGTTCAGCGCCTTCATTGCCGTCCGAAAGCCTTGACCTTCGGTGCCGCCCACGATGGTGTTTTCGTCGACCTGCACTCGATCAAGCACAATCTCACCAACTGATGACCCACGTTGACCCATCATTCGATAGGGTTTGGATGTTGTTATACCGGGGGTTCCGCGTTCAACCAGGAATGCCGTAATCCCAGTAGCCCCTCGCGCCTTATCATCAGTACGTGCAAAAACAGTAAATAAATCGGCAAGTGGTGCGTTTGTAATAAAACACTTCCTACCACTGATGCTATATCCATGAACCACTTTTGTCGCGACGGTTTTCAACGCGGTGGCATCGGAACCTGCTTCCGATTCGGTCAATGCAAAACAACCTGTAATTTCACCACTTGCGAGCCGTGGCAGGTAGCGTCGCTTCTGCCTCTCGGTTCCGTCTGCAACGAGCGATTCAGAGGCGATACCTGTATTCCCGCCAAAGCGCGCACGAAATGCCGTCGATACTTGGGAGACCTCAATGTTGATCTGTGCTAATTCTTCCGTTGTCAGGCCGCTACCACCATATTCGACCGGGATGCTATGGCCGAAGAGGCCTACGTCTCTCATACGCTGCACAATGGCTTCGGGAATGACGTCGTCACGATCCACCTGTTCTTCCAATGGTTGACATTCATTGCGCACGAAATCACGTACAGATGCGAGCATCCCGGTAAAGCGATTTGGGTCACGAATCATGCTAGGTTACCTTTCAATCGCATTTACATCGGGTGCGCAGTATCCAATCCTTGGCTGATCTCAAGTTGGTGGGCCGCGTCTTTCAAAAACGGGACTACTCGGCGCAGCCCGTCACCGCCATCAGCATGAATGGCGATTCGGGTGCAATTCATGGCGATTGGCAACTCACCACGTGGGCACCTGATCGGTACCGCGATCGCATGGACTTCCGGATGCCAGTCTCCTCGAGAGTAGCAATAGCCTTCATTCGAAAACCGCTTTTGATCGTCAGACAAAAGTGCTTGTGCCGTGCGGAACGCGTTCGGATCCAAGACTTTGAGGTAATTGATGATTTCAGTTCGTAACTCGGGAGGACTCGAGACGATGAGTGCACGTCCAATAGAAGACAACAACAGCGGTCGGGATGATCCAATATCCGGCAAGTACTGATTGGCCGTGTCGGCGCGTACCGAATCGATGTAGACGACGGTGTCCCGATCTCTTACGCCCAGATTGACACTACATCCCGTCGCCGCTGCGAGCGAGGCCATGATGGGTTTGGCCAGTTGCCTGACCCGCATACTCGCGAGCAATGGATGGCCGAGTGCCAGCACACCGGCGCCAAGCCGATACTTCCTCAAATGTGAGTCGTGATTGAGATAGCCCAGCAGACTGAGCGTATACGTCAATCGAGATATGGTTGGCTTCGGAAGACCCGTAATACTGGAAAGTTCATGATTCCCAAGAATTGGGTTTCCGGGTGTAAACGCACGCAATACCTCGATGCCGCGCGCTAGGTTCATTGAAAACTGGCGATCAGCACTTGGATCGTGCGGATTGACCAAACCGCGAAGGGTGATGGCGCTCACTTTGTAGTGCTTCGATGTCTCCGTCTGCGCCATGATCGTTGCAACCGTCCAGCCGGTCAACTCATTGATGCGTCTATTTCGCTAGGCGAAATTTGAATTGAACAAGCGGCTGATGGACCCTAAGATTAGAGACTCAGCATTTCGTTTGTGCAGCAGGGGGCACACTTTGACGACCAAGCCGAGCACCGATGGCGCACTCAAGGGCGTTCGCATCCTTGATATGGCGACTGTTTTCGCGGCACCCTTGGGGGCTACGCTCTGCGCGGACCAAGGCGCAGAGGTGATAAAGCTTGAGCTGCCAGGAGGTGCGTCGGACGCGCTGCGACAGTTGCAGCCGATCAAGGATGGAAAGCCGCTCTGGTGGAAGGTGACCAATCGGGGCAAACGGGGAATCACACTGGATGTGCGCAAGCTGAAGGGGCGCGAAACCCTGCTGAGGATGCTGCCGCGGTTCGATGTGCTGGTCGAAAATTTCCGCACCGGGACGCTGGATCGTTGGGGTCTGGATATCGGAACTCTGCACCGTGCCAACCCGCGGCTGATCGTCATCAGGTTGACAGGCTTCGGGCAAACCGGTCCGTACAGCCACAAGCCCGGGTTCGCGCGAATCTTTGAGGCCATGAGCGGCTTTACCAGTCTGACTGGTGAAGAAAAAAGCTCACCGCTACACAGCAACTTTTCGATTGGTGACGCGGTGGCTGCCGTGTTCTGTGCATTCTCCATCGCTGCCGAAGTCGCACGCCTGAGGGGAGACCCGGATGCCAGCGGGTCCGAGGTGGACCTCGCCGCAACCGAGGCGATGCTTCGCCTCCTCGATGCGTTGCCAGTTGAGCATGAACTATTGGGTCAGATCCGCACACGAGTGGGAAATCGCACCAGCTACACGGCGCCATCCAACATGTACCTGAGCCGAGATGGCATCTACTTCTCCGTTGTCGCCTCGTCCAAGCACACGTTCGAACGCTTGTGCGAAGCGGTTGGCCATGCGGATTGGGTAAGCGACCCCCGCTTCTCAACCAATTCGGCCCGCATCCAGAACATGGCCATGCTTGACGAGAGCTTGAGCAGTTGGTTCGAGAAGTTGCGATTCGACGATATTCGTGCCCGCCTCGAACAGCACGAAATACCGTTCAGCAAGGTGAACAACATCTCCGATGTTGAAGCGAATCCCCACTTTCAAGCACGCCACGCAATCATCCGGTTGCCCGATCCAGACTACGGCAGCATCCCGGCGCCATGTATCGTGCCGCGGATAGTCGGACGCGCGATGACTACGCCGCGTACCGGCCCGGCCGCCGGTGAACATAACCGTGAGGTCTATTCCGAATTCGGGTTTGGTGAGGACGAGCTCGCATCGCTGTACGAGCAGGGCGTCATTTAACGCGTATGTCGATGAGTGTCGCCGCTGATTTCGACGATCTCATTGATCCGGCACGAACCGACGAGGTTCCAGCGGCCTGACATCGGAACATGCGTGAATGGCGTATTTCAGCGATCGCGGACGCTGATTTCAGCGTGATCGCAGACGATCACGGAAAGCGCGCGAGTGGGGGGGATTCATGATATCTCAGTTGTCGCCGAAGGCGGTGGGCGGAACTGTCCAATCCCTGCTGCAGGCTTGCCCACGGCGGCGGGCGTCGCTTGCGGGCGTTCGGCCGCCGCGGTGTGCAAGCCGTGTTTGGCGCGACGCCGGAGGCGTTACACGGGCTGCGCGCAGCGGTCATGAGGCCACCTGCTTATTGCGCATCAACTCGCCCTTGAGGGCGATCTTGTGCGCATTACGCTTGATCTCCGCCGCTCCCTGCTGGGGTTTCAACTGTGCGGACATCTATCGTGACACAGGGGGATGGCGTCTTTGCCGAGATCGAACCTGCCTGTCACGACGCCAGTTTATACGGTATTTCAGTACAAGGCTATCGGTCGTGCGACACGATACGGATGTGAAAGCGCTCACCAAAGCGACGTGGGTTACTGTAACGCGAAACACCGTGACCAGTGCACTTGCTGCAACGCACTGCCTCCCGCTGCCGAAGTGTTCGAAAAACTCCGACATGAACAGTCCTCATGGAGCGGAAGTAAAAACGTGGCGGTCAGCGCATGTCAGACCGATCGCTGGATGATTTGGATCCAACACCTTCCAGCACGACAATGAGCCACGTGATGCAGCCTTGCGTATGGGAGCGCCGCTGGTTCGTCTTCGGTTTGCGGTTGCGCTGAGTCGGGCCACGCACGTCCGCAAACCGGATCCAGTAGCGCGCTGCACTCTGCCGATAGAACCGCCGGTCGAAAGGCCGCGCAACGGCGCGCTTTTGCTTGACGTCGCCCGTGACGTCCCGAGTAACTTGGAGAACTTCGATCCCGATCGACAC
Source organism: Burkholderiaceae bacterium (assembly GCA_004299095.1). Classification (GTDB taxonomy): domain Bacteria; phylum Pseudomonadota; class Gammaproteobacteria; order Burkholderiales; family Burkholderiaceae_C; genus Ottowia. Next base: position 100,002 of record SCQQ01000005.1, read on the forward strand.
GCCAAGCGAATCCAGATCGCTCACCCAGGACAGAGCTACTTCCGCGTCCATCGACGCCCAGTCGGAATTCGCCATCTTCGCTGCAAGCCAACGCGTGAGAACAGACGCGAACAGGTCCTGGTTCCGCTCAGAAGCCACTTCGAAGCGCGCCAGCAACGCAGCGACCGTGTCGCGCTGCGCCTGACCTGCGGGATAGCCCGGAGCAGATTTGTCCGACTGCAGCAGCGCAGACAGGGATGGAAACAACGTGCCTGCGGGCTGCGGTACAACCGCTGGCGTACCGTGCTGAAGTGAGTTTGGGCGCAGCTCCGTCACCTCGTCGCAGTAGGCCCTTGCAATTTTGGGTATCGCCTCGAACAGATCGTTGCCCGGCAACCGGAAGGACACCGTACGCTCGAGAAGGGCTCGCATTTCCGCGCGGTCGGACGCGAGTCGATCACGTTCCGTACCCGTGCGTCCAGCGTATGCCGGGTGCGTGCAAGCCACAAAAAGCAGGAGGCCGAGCGAGTGGACGTAATGCTCGTACGTCGTGAGCTCCGAGCCGTGCCCCATCATCATGCCCAGTGCCGCCCCGCGCGCTGCACGCGCATGCAGCGTACCGGCAACGCTCGACGCCATCGCAGCGGCACCCTTGACACACACCTTCATCCAAGGAAGCGCGCAGGAGTGGGACTCCAGGCCAACATCCGGGCCCAGCGCGCCCAATACATACAGCGTGGCGAAGCTGTGGCGCAGGTTGTGCGGATGCAAATTGCGGTCACCTGCGACGCGCTCCAGCAGCGTGTTGATCAACCCAACCGCGGGATGCGCATCGAGCATGGCCGCGGTTGGCACACTGGTATCGAAGAACAGGAAAGCGTCAAGCGGACGTCCCACGCCAAATGCCCACACCGTGTCTTGTTCGGCCCGCGGAATCGGGTACATCGTGAGAAGGCGCGCCGCATTGGCGGTCTTCAATGTGCGGGCTTCGTTCTTGCGGGCTCGCACCAGGTTGATGTCGATGTCGCGCACCTTCAACCCGAGAATTTCACGCCGGCGCATGCCCAGCCGAAACGCCAGGATCCAGAACGCCCGGGTCTCGAGTTTGACCCGCTCGTTCGGTGTCACCAGTGATCCGTCTTCGATCGCCACCAGCCCGGATTGATACTCGACCTCGCTGATGATCCGATTGCTGATCGAGTAGCTCCCGCCTCATGCCACAAGCGAAGTTCGCGGCAGCTCGGGACATTCAAAAAACTTTGTTGCCATCCCGAGCAATCGCCGTTGGCCAACGACAATTATCTTGACCGGTCGGCGACAACTATCTTGAGCGGTTGATGCCCACGCGCGGGAGGCGTCAGGCGGTCGGGTTCTAGAGTGGCTCGCCTCTGCAGAAGGAGGCA
>SCQQ01000036.1 GCA_004299095.1 Burkholderiaceae bacterium
ACGACCAAGGCAAGCCCTGCGGCGCCGAGGCCAACAGCGCCAAATACCTGGCGGCGGAAGCCTGCTACCACGCGTGCGAGAACGCCATCTTCACGCATGGCGGCATGGGCTACGCCAAGGCGTACCACGTCGAGCGCTACCTGCGCGAAGCGTGGATTCCGCGCTTGGCGCCCGTGAGCCCGCAGCTCATCCTGTGCTTCATCGCCGAGAAGGTGCTGGGGCTGCCCAAGTCGTATTGAGCGGACGGCCGGGCCGAGACCGGGCGCGGCTCTGCGGCGGCCGGAGGAATCAGGCCTTGCGGTCTACCACGCCGGAATCACCGAATCGCCGAAGTTCTTGACGATGAAGGCGCGCGTCGCGTCCGAGCGGTAGGCGGCGACCAGCTCCTTTACCCAGGGCTGGTCCTTGTCGGCGGCGCGCACGGCGATGACGTTGACATAAGGGCCATCGGACGCTTCCAGCGCGATGGCGTCCTTGACCGGGTTCAGCCCGGCCGATGCGGCGTAGTTGCTGTTGATCGCCGACGCGTCCAGGTCGGCGAGTGAGCGCGGCAACTGCGCGGCGTCGAGCTCGACGATCTTCAGGTGCTTGGGGTTCTTGACGATGTCCAGCGGCGTCGCCTTCAACCCGGCGCCGGGCCGCAGCTTGAGGAGACCCTGCGCCTGCGGCAGCAACAGCGCGCGGCCGCCGTTGGTCGGGCCCGTTGGGAATGCCGACCTGGGCGCCGTCGCGCAGCGCCTTGAGCGATTTCACTTTGCGCGAATGGATCCCGAGCGGGAACGTCACGGTCTTGGCGACGCCCACCAGCTTGCAGCCGTGGTCGTGGTTCTGCGCGTCGAGATGGGGCGGGTTGGATCGTCAGGTTCACGCCGCGCAGCGCGTGCGCCGGCCCTTCAGGGCCTTCGGTAGTCTGCGAGACCGATTGGATGTCGATCACGGGGGGCCGAAATCCTGCTGGCCGAGTCTGCGTTGGGTTCCAGCTCCGACTGTGGTTTTGGTTCGGCCGGCACACGGCCGATCCAGCCGCCGAAAAGACCCTGTGCAGCGCGAATGTACTTCGTGGCCGCCGCAAAACCGGCGATCTAGAATCCGGCCGAAATAAAAATCGAATACGTAACTATGTTTAGTAATATAACGTCGCAGCCAGGCTCAGAAAAAACCGGCCAGACGTGCGCACGGTACCGGCCGATCTTCGTTTGCCGATTTCCAGGGCACGGGCCGCGCGTCGATCGGCGCACCGCAGCGCGGCCCCGGGGCACGCCGGGAGCGCCCATGAGCCCGATCGAGAAGCTGGGCCACGTCGCGCTGCCGGCGCCCGGCGCGATTGCGGTGGTCGACCTGGACCCGCGCTTCTTCGTTGCCTTCCCGGGGCATCGTGCGCACCAGGTGCGGCTGCAGGGCGGCGACTGCTCGACCGATTCGTTTTGCCTCTCCAAACCTTTCCACTGACCTTCCGAACAGGAGCTTCCCCGTCATGAGCGCAACTTCCGTTTCATCCGCCGCCGCGACCGCCGCGCCGGACCAGACCGCTTTCGTCTTCTCGTCCGAGGGGCGCGGCTTCGGCGAACTCGCCACGCGTCTGCGGGCGCGCGAGCACCAGGTCGTGGCTGACGAGCCCGAAGCGCTGGGCGGCCAGGACCTGGGCGCCAACCCGGCCGAGCTGGCGCTCTCGGGCCTGATTGCCTGCCAGGCGGTGACGTATCGCGTCTGGGCCAAGAAGCTTGGCATCGCGCTGGACGACGTCGCTATCCACGCCGACGGCGACCTGGACATCCGCGGCTTTCTCGGGCTGGACGAAGGCGTGCGTCCCGGCTTCTCGGGCGTGCGCCTCCAGGTCAAGCTCAGCGGGCCGGAGCCGGCGCAGCGCTACCGCGAGCTGCAGGCGGCCGTCGACCTGCATTGCCCGGTACTCGACCTGTTCAGTCACGCCACGCCGGTGACGACCGCGCTGCAGGTCGCGCAAGGCACGGCGTGATGGCGGGGCATTCGGGCCTGGCCGGCGACGTGGCCGCGCCTTCGGCCGGAGCGATCGGCCGTTCCCCCGTCCCGGGATCGGCGGCGGGCAGCCGTGGTACCCCGGCGCGGCTTGCGCGGGTGTGGTCCGCGGCGTTCCATGGCATGCGCGGGCGCGACCCGGCGCTGGCGGTGTGGCTCATCGTGGCGCTGGGCTGGTTCGCGCTGCTCGCGGGCGGCCACCACCATCACCTGCTGGTGGCCGGCGGCTCGGCACCGACGCTGGCGTTCGCGCTGCTGCTGGTGGGCGGCGCGTGGCTGGAGATGATCGCCGCCATGATGCTGCCCACGGCGCTTCCCATGGTGCGCACCTTCGCCGCCGTGAGCGCGCGGGCGCCGCGGCCGCGCGCGGCCATGGCGGCTTTCCTTGGCGCCTACGTCGCCGTGTGGATGGCGTTCGCGCTGGCGGCGGTCGTTGCCGCCACCGCGCTCCAGGCCGCCGCGGTGGGTGGTGGCTGGCGCTGGATCTACGCCCATCCCTATTGGCTGCTGGCGGCGGTGCTGGCGCTCGCGGGCGCGTTCCAACTCAGCCCGCTCAAGGACCGCTGCCTGGCCATGTGCCGCGATCCGATGACGTTCATCTTCTCGCGCTACCGCCGCGGCGTGCGCGGCGCCTGGGCGCTCGGGCTGCGCCACGGCGTCTCGTGCCTGGGCTGTTGCTGGGCGCTGATGCTGATCATGTTCGGCACCGGCGTCGGCAACGTGGTCGCCATGCTGCTGCTCACCGCCGTGATGGGGGCGGAAAAGGCCACGCGCTGGGGCCGGCGCCTGGCGCGGCCGCTGGGCTTCGGCCTGCTGCTGGCCGCGGGAGGCGTCGCGCTTTTCGGCGACGCGCTCTGGGGCTGGGGTGTTTACGCGCCGCTCTATCCGCTGTGCGGCGTGGGTGCGCCGTGAACGGGTGCGCGACCGGGTGCTGGATCGGCGGCGGTGGCGCGTCCGTTTTCGGCCGTGCTTTGGAGACCCTGGAGCGGCGAGCTGGCGCCCGCTGCGGCGGCCGTGTTTTCGTTCCTGCCGGATCGTTGCCGGCGCATGTGATGAGGAGAAGCTGACGATGGGTTATCAATTGAACGGGCGCATGTCCGAAGTGTGCAGTTGCAAGACGCTGTGCCCGTGCTCGGTGGACGAGCCGGCGGACGGCAACAACTGCGGCTTCAGCTGGGTGTTCCACTTCGACCGCGGCGACATCGGCGGCCTGGATGTGTCAGGCCTCAACCTCGCCATCCTCGGCCACCACAAGGACAAGGTGTCCGACCGCAAGGTGCGGCTGGCCGTGATCGTCGACGAGCAGGCCAGCGCGGCGCAGCAGGATGCGCTCGTCCGCGCCTTCACCGGCCAGGAGGGCGGTCCGCTCGCGGACCTGGCCGGCCTGGTGCAGGAGGTCGTGGGCGTGACCCGGGCAGCGATCGCGTTCGACGTGGACAAGGGCAGCGGCAGCTTCAGCGTGGCCGGCGTGGTCGAGGGCGCGGTGCAGGGTTTCACCTCGCGCGACGGCACGCCGACCACGCTCAACCACAGCCGCCTGGGCGACCTGTACGGCAGCCCGTCGTATCCCGGCCGGGTGGTGCGGCACCGCGTCACCGACACGCGCTTCGGACTGCAGTTCCGCGGCCGGCAGTCGACGCAGAGCGAATTCAGCTTCGAGACGGCCTGATGGCAGCAATCCAACCGGCGGCCGTGGCGCGGACCGGGGCCGCCGTACTCCCGCTCAAGGAACCCGACGCGGACGGCCATGAAGTCCATTTGCTGCGGCGCGAGACCGTGGCTGCGGGCACCGTGGCGTTCCACTTCACGCGGCCCCCCGGCTACGCCTACCGCGCCGGCCAATCGGCGCTGCTCACGCTGGTCGATCCGCCGGAGACCGACGCCGAGGGCGACACGCGCGAATTCACGATCGCCAGCGCGCCGCACGAGGCCGAGCTGATGTTCGCCATGCGCTCGCGCAACACCGCGTTCAAGCGCGTGCTGGAGGCGGCGGCGCCGGGCACGACGCTGCGGCTGGGCGAGGCCGACGGCGACCTGGTGCTGCACGAGGACGGCGCCCGTCCGGCCGTGTTCATCGCCGGCGGCATCGGCATCACGCCGTTCCTGGCGATGGCGCGGCAGGCGGCGCACGATGCGCTGCCGCACGCGCTGTACCTGTTCTACGCCAACCACACGCCCGCGGAGGCCGCTTTCCTGCCCGAGCTGCGCGCGCTGCAGCGGGCCAATCCGCGCTTGCGCCTGATCGCGACCGTGACCGAGCCGGAGCGCTCGGCCGCGCCGTGGCCGGGCGAGCGCGGGCCGATCGGCCCGGAATTGCTCCAGCGCCACATCGCGGCGCTCTCGGAGCCCGTCTATTACCTTGCCGGCCCGCCCGCCATGACGCTCGCGATGCTGGACATGCTGGAAGACCTGGGCGTGGACCCCGGCGCCATCCAGTCGGACGAGTTCGATGGCTATTGACGGGCGGGCGCCGGCGGGGCGGTCCGAAAAGACCGGGTGCGCTGACTGAAGGCGCCCCATCAAGCCGATACGGATTGATCAGCACCATGAGGGATGCGTAAAGTGAATCGCTATGCGCGCGGGTTTACGATGATCTTCACTTGGTGCTCGTTGTTGTGGATCAGCTCTTCGATCCCGTCCTGTACCAGTTTGTCGAGTGCGATGCGCGACGTGATGAATTGCTTCAGATTCACCTTGCCTTGCCGTACCAGCGCGATGGTGTCCGGATGATCGTTGGCGTAAGCGAGCGTACCCCGCAAGTCGATTTCCTTGAGCACGAGCCTGGGCATGTCCACTGCGGGCTTGTGCCCCCAGATCGACACGTTCACGAGCACACCGCCCGGACGCACCGCATCAACCAGCATGTCGAGCACCGCCGGAACGGACGAACATTCAAAGGCGACGTCCGCGCCGCGCCCTTGCGTCTGATCGCGCACCATCTCTGCCACGCTGCCCTCGCGCGGATCGAAGACACCATCCGCGCCTGCCGCCGTCGCTTTGGCCTTGCGCGCCGCGGAGAGCTCGGAAATGAACACCTTGAGGCCGTAGGCTTTCAGCACTGAGAGCGTGAGCAGGCCGATGGGGCCCGCGCCACCGACAATGGCCGTTTGCCCCGGTCGTGCACCCGAGCGCACCACTGCGTGGCGCGAGACCGAGAGGGGCTCGATCAGAGCGGCCTGATCCAGCGGCATGTCCCCCACGGGGTGCACCCAACGGCGCTTGACCACGATTTTTTCAGACAAGCCGCCGCCGCAGCCGCCAAGGCCGATGAAGTTGACGTTCTTGGAAAGCTGGTAACGCTGGCCGGGACCTGTGTCGACATCGTCAGCAACGATGTAGGGTTCCACCACCACGCTCTGACCGATTTCGAGATCGGTGACCCCGTCTCCCAGATCCACGATGGTTCCCGAGAATTCGTGGCCCAGCGTTATCGGTGCCGATTCCCCCGAAATTGGGTGCGGATGCCCTGCTGGTGGCACGAAGATCGGACCCTCCGCGTACTCGTGCAGGTCGGTGCCGCAAATTCCGCACCATGCGACATCAATAGCCACCGTCCCCGGACGTAGGTCAGGCTCGGGGATATTTTCGATGCGGATATCCCGTTGACCGTAGTAACGTGCTGCTTTCATGTTTACCCCATCGCGTGACCGGTAAGACAGGGTCGTGTCTGCGCCGCCGGTCGCCCCCCAGCGCGAGATACGAGAGACTTTGGGAGGCTCAGCAGGCGGCGTCGGCTACCACTGTGCTTGCCGCACATGCTGTCCCTAAACCTCGTTTTAGGTGTTGGCGTGTCACCCGCGCGCGAATTCCCGGTGGTGCACGTCCTGCAGCCCGTACACCGGCGTCGGGATGCCTTCCTGGCGCGCCTTGAGCTGCAGCGCCATGTACTGCGAATAGAAGCGCGACTGCGCCAGGTTGCCGCCCTCAAACCACAGGCCTTCCTGCTGCGTCGGCTTCCACATGTTGCGCTGCTCGCCTTCCCAGGGGCCGGGATCCAGCGGCGTGTTCGACCCCACGCCCCAGCACTTTCCGACCTTGTTCGCGACTTCCTTGGAAATCAGGTCGGCGGCGAAGCTGTTCATGGACGCATAGCCGGTGGCGTAGACCACCACGTCGGCGGGCAGCTCGCGGCCATCTTCCAGCAGCACGCCGTGCTCGGTCAATTCCTTGACTTGAGAGCCGCTCGCGAGTTTGATCTTGCCGTCGATGATGAGCTGCGAGGCGCCGATGTCGATGTAGTAGCCCGAGGCGCGGAACAGGTAGAGCGCGAACAGGCCGCCGTCGCCGGGGCCGAAATTCATCATGAAGCCGCGCTTCTTGAGGCCTTCGTAGAACTTGGCGTCGTCCTTCTTGATGGCCTCAGTCGAAGGTTTCAGTGACTCGCACATGAGCGCGTAGGGAATCGCTGCGAACAGCAGGTCGGCTTTTTCGGTCGTAAGTCCCGCGGCCACCGCTTCCTCGGAATAGAGCGGTCCGAGCGCGTGCTTCATCAGCGATTGCGAGCGCGATACGTGCGTGCTGGAACGCTGCACCATGGTCACGTCGATGCCGTTTTCGGCCAGCGCGCCGCAGATGTCGTGGGCCGAGTTGTTGGAGCCGATCACGACCACGCGCTTGCCTTTGAGCGCATCCACGTCGCCGCCGTATTCGGAAGAATGCTTCTGGATGCCCTTGAACTTGTCTTGGCCAGGGAATTTCGGCTTGTTAGGCTTGCCCGACATGCCGGTGGCCAGCACCAGTTGTTTCGGTTTCAGCGTGATTTCCTTGCCGTCGCGCACCACCTTCACGGTCCAGGTTCTGGTCTTTTCGTCATAGGTGGCTTTCCTGGCTTCGGTGTGCCCCCAGTAGTCCAGCTCCATGACGTCGGCGAACATGTCGAGCCAGCCGGCGATCTTGTCCTTGGGCATGAAGATCGGCCAGTTCTGCGGAAATTTGATGTAGGGCAGGTGGTCGTACCAGACCGGGTCGTGCGTGCACAGCGACTTGTAGCGGCTGCGCCAGTTGTCGCCCGGGCGCCCGTGCTTCTCGATGATGAGCGTGGGCACGCCGAGCTGCCGCAGGCGCGCGCCGAGGATGATGCCCGCCTGCGCGCCGCCCACGATGAGGACGTAGGGCTGGGTCTTGATGCCGAGCTCGGCTTTTTCCTTCTCGCGATCTTCCAGCCACGAGGCATCGCCCAGGTGCATGCCGTGCAGCGCGCCCAGGGGCCGCGTCGGGCCGGCGGGCTCCTCGTGGCCCTTGAGTTCCTTCATGGTGGTGAGCAGGACCCAGATCTTGCCGTCCTTCAGCTTGATGTAGCCCTCGCCGCGTGCCACGGCAGTCTCGAACTGGATGAAACCTTCAGTGAGGCCATCGGCGCTGCTGGCGACTTCGTCCTCGGGCATCTTCCATCCGCTCGGTTTCACGTCCGCCAGCCGCGCTTTCAGCATGGCGCGGATTTCGTCCTTGCCGGCCAGCGTCTTCAGGTTCCAGGTGAAGCTGACGAAATCGCGCCAGTAGCAGTCGTCGTTGAACAGTTTCAGCGCGCCGTCGATGTCGCCTGTGGCCAGCGCCTTGTCGAGAGCGCCTATGGCATGCTGGATCTTGGTGTTTGCAGTGCTGTCAAGCATTAGAGTCTCCTTTGATGATTCACTGGCGGCGCGTGACTGGCCGCTGAAGTTTCCAAGCAATAAATCTTTTGTCGCGAGATGATCGTGCACGCACGAAATTACCGTAGGGCGGCTCTTTGATGCCGGTGATTCACGGCCCTCCTTGGAGGTCTCTGCCGTATGGCGCCCGCCACGGAGCGCCCGTGTTTCTCATACCGGACAGATTTCGTTTTCAAAGCGAAAATCCGCCATCAACGGCGATCGCTTGTCCGGTAACGTGTTCGGCGTTGGCCAAGTAAACCACCAACCGGCCCATGTCGTCAGGGGTTTGTGCCTGCTGTTGTGGAATGAAGGCAGCCACCTGCCGCGCCCAAGACTGCTCCTCTGTTTCGGCTTCTTCTTTCCATTTCTCCGCAAGGCCCGTGTCCCCGCGCCACATCGCGGTACCCACAATGCCGGGGCATAGTGCGTTTACCGTAATGCCATCGGTGGCGACTTCCTTGGCAACGGCGTTCGTGAAACCGATTACCGCGAATTTCGACGCCGAGTAATGCGAGATACCGGGAAATCCTACTTTTCCGGCAATCGAGGCGGTGTTAACGATACGGCCGTAATGCCGCGTGCGCATGACGTTGATTTCCGCTTGGGTGCACAAGAAAACACCGCGGAGATTGACGGCCATCACGCGATCCCATTCGGTTGCCGTCAGCTTCTCGATCGGATAGATTCCAATGACGCCGGCATTATTGGATGCAATATCGAGCGGCCCCAGCGTTGATTCGACGTCTTTCACCATTTTGGTGACGCTGGCAGTTTGCGTGACATCCACGTGCAAGGCGACGCTGCGGCGCCCCGCTTTTTCCACCAACGCGGCGGTTTCCTGCGCCATGCCGTGGTCCAGATCGGCTACCGCGACGTCTGCCCCCGCCTGCGCCAGCGAAAGCGCGATGCCCCGGCCAATGCCTCGGCCGCTGCCGGTGACGAGCGCGGTCTTACCGCTCAGCGTGGTTGTCGTCTCTATCGTTCCGATGTCGGCAGTGGTGCCAGTCATATGCGTCTCCTTTGTGATACATCGTGCTGTTTGTGGTCTTTACTTCGAATGTAAGCAAAAAACGTGCCAACGGCCGGAGCGGGACAAAAGGTAGGGATTACCCTAAGAAATGGAGCGCATCAGAAGCTGCATGACAGGCAGCATGTGACAGATGTCACGGGTGCAGATGTTGCAACGCGCAGGCGGCGTGCCATTTCCGGTGCTGCGTTTGCAAAAAAGAAGTCGCAAGCCCCGGCGGCATGCGATCGATCTGGCTCCGCAAAGCGCCACACCTTCAGCGTTTCCGTTCCGCCGTGTCCTTCCGATTCGGCGACCGTATCCCAAGCCGCTCCATGCGCCGATAGACCGTCATGCGGCTCACGCCCAGCCGGCGCGCGACAGCGCTCACGTTCCAGCCGGCGGCGCGCAGGGTTTGCATCAGCAGCATCGCATCTGGCTGCGGATGGTCCAAATCGTTCGAATGCGGGCTGGATTCGGCGCGCTGCGGCGTCATTGCGCGAGCTAGGTCTGCCGTGTCGTCCGATCGGTGCGGCGCGTCGGTGTCGCAGAAGTCGTCGGGCAGGTCGCTTCGCTCGATGACGTCGTGGCCACACACTGCGCGCGCATATTCGAGCACGTTGGCAAGTTCGCGCAGGTTGCCGGGCCAGGAATGGGCGACGAGCAACGCCCGTGCGGCCGGCTCGATCTGCACCCTACCCCCCAAGAACTTGTCGATCAGCCAGTCGAGATCGGTGCGCTGACGTAAGGGCGGCAAGGTGATGAGAGCGCCGTTCAAGCGGTAGTACAGATCCTCACGGAAACGCCCTTCGCGCACGGCCTCCATTAACGCATGGTGGGTGGCCGAGATGACGTGCAGGTCGACCGGCACCGGGTGTGCGGCACCGATGGCCAGCACTTCGTGCTCGGCCAGCACGCGCAGAAGGCGCGTCTGCAGCCCGAGTGGCATGTCGCCGATTTCATCGAGGAACAGCGTGCCACCGTCGGCCTCCTGGATCAGGCCGCGTTTAGGCTTGAGGCCAGCGCCCGAGAAACTGCCCGGCAGGTGTCCGAACAGCTCGCTTTCGATCAGTGTCTCGGGAATGGCGGCGCAGTTCACGGCGACGAAAGGGCGCCTGTGCCGAGCGCTGGCGGCGTGCAGCGCTTTGGCAAAGTATTCCTTGCCGGTACCGGTTTCGCCATGGATTAGCAGGTTGATGGGCGCGTCGACCAGTCGCGCAGCGCGTTGCAACTGGTGCGTGAGCACTGGATCACCGCCGCTCAGCGCCGCCAGCGGAGCTGGGATAAGGATAGGCTCTGGCGCGCTGTTGCCTTGACTGGGTTTGGGGCGCGGCACCGGCGGCATGGCGCCGGCAAACAGCGCACGACCACTGCGGGTGAGGGTGAGGACGCGCCGTTCGGCGGGCAATGCGATCAGGTAGTGGCCAAGCTGCTCGACGCGGGTGTCAAAAATCGTCTGGAAAGACCGGCCCAGCACTTGGCTGGCGTCTCGCGGGCCCGCGGGAGGTAGATCGAGTTCGTGCTCCAGCATCTGCTGGGCGCGTCGGTTGTGGCCGATGATGTGCCCCGCCGTGTCGAGCGCCAGCAAGAAGTCGGGGTTGACATCGACGAAGGCGGGCGCGCCCGCGAGGCGAACGATCCAGTCGTGGCGATGAACGCGCATGAAGTGCGCGTTTTCGATGTGGTAGGCATAGACCTTGACCAGTTGCAGCGCCAGTTGCTGGCTGGCCTTGGGCGCGGGCGAGACCAGCGCCGAGATATCCAGAATAGCGTTGAGCTGCCCGCCCGAGTCGTAGATCGGCGCCGCCGTGCACGTGAGTGGAATGTGCGTGGCGTCGAAGTGATCGGTCTGGTGCACCGTAAGCGCGCTGCCGGTGCTCAACGCGGTGCCCACGGCACAGGTGCCGGCGTGCGACTCCTCCCAGTCCGATCCCAAGTAGAGACCCGCGCGGCGCAATTGCGCTGCCGCCTGTTGATCGCCCAGGTAGTCAACAGTGACGCCGCCTCCGTCGGTCAACAGCACGACATAGCCAATTCCGGCTACTTGGCGATACAGATCGCTCAGGCCGTGGCGCGCGATCTGGGTGAATTCTTCGACGCGTTCCTGGTGTTCGCGCAGCTCGCCCCACGGCAATATACGCGCTTCCTGCATGCGTGTCGGATCCAGTCCGTGGGCGTCGATGCAGCGCTGCCACGAGGCGCGGATGACGGGGTCGTATTGGGACAGCGCGGTCGCGGCACGCGTGCCGCCTAAACGGCTCGTGAAGTCGAGCACGGTGTCGATATGCTGGCGCTGCTGCGAATCCACCGGTTGTCTCCTGTGCGGTGGTGAGAGTATTCGCTCTCTCGGGTGCAGTCTATTGTAAAAAGTTCGCATCGCACCGTCGCCCGTGTACTGCAGCACGGCATGGCCGATCCGATGCATCCACCGTGGCCAATTCGCGAGCGGGAAATTCCGCTACACGCTCGACGCCTGCGGCTTCACGCAGAATTCGCGCCGCACTGCCAAGCGCGTCCGACACTGTGCGGTGCCTGCGGCGCTGGACTACCAGCTCGGCAGCACTGCTGTCTTCAGCACCTGCCGCCGCTCGGTGTAGTCCGGCAGCACGCGCGCCACGTGCGCCCAGAAGCGCGCGCCGTGGTTCATTTCCAGCAGATGCGCGAGCTCGTGCACCACCACGTAATCGATGACGGGCGGATCGAAATGGATCAGGCGCCAGTTCAGGCGAATGGACGCGTCCCGGCTCGCGCTGCCCCAACGCGTGCGCGCGGACGTGAGGCGCATGCGCTGCCAGTGCACGCCCAGGCGCGGCGCAAAGTGGTCCAGGCGCGCGGTGAACAGGCGGCGTGCGCGGCCCATGAGCCAGAGCTGCGTGGCGCGCTGGATCTGCGCCGCAGGCGCGTTCGGCGGCAAGGCGAGTTCGAGCACCTGGCTGCCCGCATCGTCGTGATGGAGCGCAGGCTGCGGTCGTTTGCCGTTCCGTGCGCCCGCCAGGCGAACGACCAGGGTTTTGCCCAGGTACGGCAGTTCGGCGCCGTCGCGCCAGACGATGCGTTCGGCCTGCTGGCGCACGGCACGCTCGCCCGCCTGCGCCAGTTTCGCCAGGATCCAGCGTTCTTTTTCGTGCAGCGCGGCTTCGATCGCCGGGATCGCCGTGCGCTGCGGCGCATGGACCGTGAGGCCGTCCGCGGCGATCGTGAAGCCGATGCTGCGCCGGGCGCTGCGTTTCAACGCATACGTCACGGCCTGCCGCCCGAACCAGACGATGCGCGATGGGTGGGCCAAGCCGTCGTCCGGGACTCCGCGCCGCGGCGGATGCTGCGCCGCGGGCGTTGGGGTCGAAGCTCGGATCGTGCCCTGGCGGCTCATGCGCGGGTGTCGGGAACGCCTGCCGCGGCGGCGGGGGGCACGGCGTGCGCATAGGCTTCCGGGTCGAGGCGCCGCATTTCGGTTTCGATCCAGTTCTCCACGTCCTGCATCAGCTCGCGCGGCTTGCGGCCGGCGCTCGCGATGGGCGGGCCGATCGAGATGTCGACCGTACCCGGGCGCTTCACGAACGCCTTGCGCGGCCAGCATTTGGCTGATGTGACGGCCACCGGAACCACCGCCGCGTTGCATTCGATCGCGAGCAGCGCGCCCGCGGGGTGGTAGGTGCCCCTCTGGCCGCGCGGAATGCGCGTCCCTTCCGGGAACATGATGACCCACGAGCCGCCGTCGAGCGCCGCGCGGCCCTGCTGCACCACGGCGCGGAATGCGCGCGTGGTCTGGCTGCGGTCGATGTGGATCATGTGCAGGCTCGCCATGGCCCAGCCGAAGAATGGGATGTAGATCAGCTCGCGCTTGAACACGTAGGCGAGCGGCCGTGGCAGCAGCAACGGCGCCATGCAGAAGGTTTCCCAGGTCGACTGGTGCTTGACCAGCAGCACCACGCGCGCCTCTTTTTCCCGCGGCAGGTTTTCCATTCCCGTCACGCGGTTGCGGATGCCGAGCAGCCGGGTGCCGGTCTTGACCGAGAGCGCGATCCACCCCACGCAAAAGCGGTACAGGCGGTCGTGGCTGACGAACGGCGACAGCACCACGGCCGCGGTCGCCCACGGAATGACAGTGATCGCCATGATGAGCAGATGGACCAACGCGCGCAGGAAATTCATGGCGTGTTCAGGGGGCCTGGGTGTCGTTGCGTTCGGACGGTTCGGACGAACGGTCCGCCGCGGCCACCAGCGCTTGCGCGCAACTGGCCAGATCGGGGTAGGCCGCACCGTTCGTGGGAAGCGGCGGATCACCGGCGGTGCGGGCCGCGCGTTCCAGACGGTGCAGCACGACGCCCGCGGCCAGCGCCGCACGCGCTTCGCCGGAGCCGGCAAAGATCGCCTGCAGGTCGCCTGGCGGCTCCTGGTAGCGCAGGGCGACGTCGCGCAGCAACCCGGCAAAGGCGGTGTCGAAAGCGCCCGGCAGCGCGCTGCAGAAGAACACGGCGTCGATGCGCCCACCCATGGCACCCAGCGCCTGCTGCAGCCGTGCGTAGCGGGCGTTTGCCGCGGCCATGGCCTGGCCATCGGTCGCGAGCGCCGGGATGTCGCTCGCCGCGATCACCGTGAAGCCGGCCTGGTTGAGGTGTGCGACGGCTTCGAGCGCGCCCGGCAGCGCCGCCTGGCCGTCCGGTGCGGTGAGGCAGCCCGCATCGCCCACGATGACCCGTTTCATGCGGCCATTATCGGTTGCGGCAGGTGGTGTTCCGGGGCCTGACGGCGCATGCCCCTGCGAGCCCGGGTTGAAGCCCCGCGCCGCCGGCATCGTGCGTGAATCCCGGTCGGCGTCAGCCGGCCAGGCGGGCCAGGTCGGCCACGCGGTTCATCGCGCGGTGCAGCGTTTCGAGCAACGCCAGGCGGTTGGCGCGCTGTGCCGGGTCTTCGGCGTTGACCATCACGCCGTCGAAGAAGGCGTCGACCGGCGTGCGCAGCGCCGCCAGCGTCTGCAGCGACGCGGTGTAGTCGCCCGCGTCGAAGCGTGCGTTCGCTTCGGGTACCACTTGTTGCAGGGCGGCGTGCAGTGCCTGCTCGGCGGGTTCGCGCAGCAGCGCGGCATCGACCGCGGTTCCCGCGCCGGCGGCGGCCGATTTCTTCAGGATGTTGCCGATGCGCTTGTTCGCCGCCGCAAGCGCCGGCGCTTCCGGCAACTGGACGAAGGCGCGCACCGCGTCCAGTTGCGCGCGCAGGTGGTCGAAGCGCTCCGGCCGCAATGCCAGCACCGCGTCCACTTCCTGCGCGGAGTAGCCGTTGTCGCGCAGGTAGCCGGAGAGCCGCTCGTACAGGAAGGTCTTCACCAGATCGGGGGTGTGCGGATCGAGTCGCCGTTCGCCTTGGGCCGCGCTGACCACCCGAATCAGCCCGTCGGCCGGCCACGCGGCAGCCAGCAGCGCCGAGAGCGCGATGGCCAGGCGTTTTTCGACCAGCATGCGGATCACGCCCAGCGCGTGCCGGCGCAGCGCGAACGGGTCTTTCTCGCCGCTCGGCAGTGCGCCGATGCCGAACAGGCCCACCAGCGTTTCCAGCTTGTCGGCGAGCGCGACGACCGTGCCCACGTCGCCGCGCGGCAGCGTGTCGCCGGAGAAGCGCGGCTTGTAGTGGTCTTCGATGGCATCGGCCACCGCTTCGGGCAGGCCGTCGTGCAGCGCGTAATAGCGCCCCATGACGCCTTGCAGCTCGGGGAATTCGCCCACCATGCCGGTCAGCAGGTCGGCCTTGGCGAGCGCGGCCGCCCGGTCGGACTGCTGCGCCAGTTCCGCGTCGCCCAGGTGCGCGGCGATGGCGCGCGCGATGGCGCGCACGCGCTCGCTGCGCTCGGCTTGCGTGCCGAGCTCGTTGTGATAGACCACCTTGGCCAGGCCCGGCACGCGGCTTGCCAGCGTTTGCTTGCGGTCCTGGTCGTAGAAGAACTGGGCGTCCGCGAGGCGCGGCCGCACCACGCGCTCGTTGCCCGAAACGATGGCGCTCGGATCCGCCGGCGTGACGTTGCTCACGACGATGAACTGGTTCGTGAGCTTGCCCGCGGCATCCAGCAGCGGGAAGTATTTCTGATTCGCCTTCATCGTCAGGATCAGGCATTCCTGCGGCACGCCCAGGAATTTGTGCTCGAACTGGCACAGGAGGGCATTCGGACGCTCCACCAGCGCCGTTACCTCGTCCAGCAGCGCATCGTCCTGAATGGGCGCGAGGCCGACGCCCGCGCGCGCCGCGACCGCTTTCAATTGCGCCGCGATCAACGCGCGGCGTTCGGCGTAGGACGCGATCACCGCGCCGTGCCGGCGCAGCGTTTCGGCGTAGGCATCGGCGTTCGGGATTTCGATCGGATCGTGCTCGGCTTCGAAGCGGTGGCCGTGGGTCGTGCGGCCCGCACTGAGGCCGAGCGCGGTTACCGCCACCACCTCGGCGCCGTGCAGCGCCACCAGGCCGTGTGCCGGGCGCACGAATTGCACGCTGTCCCAACCCGGCTGCGCGGTGCCGTGTTGCAACTGGTAGGTCATCACTTTCGGGATGGGCAGCTTGGCAATCGCGCCCGCGAGCGCGTGCTGCAGCGCGTGCTGCAGCGTTTGGCCGGCGGCCACGTGCTCGTAGAAGAGTGTTTCGTTCTTGCCATCCAGCGCGCGCGCGAGGTGCGGCACGACCGAAGCGTCCTGGCCCAGCGCCCGCAGCTTTTTCAGCAGCGGCGGCGTCGGATTGCCGGCGGCATCCAGCCCGACCTTGACCGGCATGAGCTTGGTGCGCACCGCCTGGTCGCCGGCTTTCGCGGCCACGTGCGTGAGATGCACCGCCAGGCGCCGCGGCGTGGCGTACGGCGTGATTTCCGAGTGGCCATCGGCGACGCCCTGCGAGCGCAAATCGGCCGCGAGGGTGTCCGCAAACGCGGTGCCGAGCGTGCGCAGGGCTTTTGGCGGCAGCTCTTCGACGAACAGCTCGACCAGCAGGTTTTGGGTATCCGCCATGGTTCAGGCCGCCTTCTTTTCGAGTTCCGCGACCCATTCGCGCGGCGCCAATGGGAAGCCGAGGCGCTCGCGGCTGTCGTAATAGCTGTGCGCCACGGCGCGCGCCAGGGCGCGAATGCGGCCGATGTAGGCGGCGCGCTCGGTCACCGAAATGGCGCCGCGCGCATCCAGCAGATTGAAGGTGTGGCCGGCTTTCAGCACCTGTTCGTAGGCGGGCAGCGCCAGTTGTTTTTCCACCAGCAGTTGTGCTTCCTTTTCATACGACTGGAAGGCCGAGAGCAGGAACGGCACGTCGGAATGCTCGAAGTTGTAGGCCGATTGCTCGGCCTCGTTCTGGTGGTAGACGTCGCCATAAGTCAAGAGGCCCCCACGCTCGCCCGCTGCGCTGGGGTCGCTGCCCCCCGAGGGGGCTACGCCGCCTTGGGAGCGGCCCGGCGGCGGCGTGCCCTGTGTCCAAATCAGGTCGAAGACGTTGTCCACGCCTTGCAAGTACATCGCCAGGCGCTCCAGGCCGTACGTGATCTCGCCCATCGACGGTCGGCATTCGATGCCGCCGGCTTGCTGAAAGTACGTGAACTGCGTCACTTCCATGCCGTTCAGCCACACTTCCCAGCCCAGGCCCCAGGCGCCGAGCGTCGGGTTTTCCCAGTCGTCCTCGACGAAGCGCACGTCGTTTTTCTGCAGGTCGAAACCGAGCACCTTCAGGCTCTCCAGATACAGATCGAGGATGTTCTCAGGCGCGGGTTTCAGCACCACCTGAAACTGGTAGTAGTGCTGCAGCCGGTTCGGGTTTTCGCCGTAGCGCCCGTCCTTCGGCCGACGGCTCGGCTGCACATACGCGGCTTTCCACGGCTCCGGACCGATGGCGCGCAGGAACGTGGCGGTGTGCGACGTGCCGGCGCCGACTTCCATGTCGTACGGCTGCAGGAGCGCGCAACCCTGCGCATCCCAATACTGCTGCAGCTTGAAAATGATTTGTTGAAACGTGAGCATGACGTCGCCGATTTTGCGGAACCCGGCAGTTTAGTCGGAGCGGTGCGGGCGAAGCCCGTACCGCATGACCGCACGCTGCGCGCGCACGACCGCGCGGGCCTGCGGTCCGCTTCGATGACGGCGCTGGCGCGCCATGACGGTTTGAATTCAGGCGTCGTCATTGGGCCGCGCAGCGGCGAAGTCATCGCTCATGCGCGCGCCAGTGCGCGGTCATTGCGCGGCGCGGCGCGTCATTCCCAGCGCCGCAGCACCAGGCACGCGTTGGTGCCGCCAAAGCCGAAGCTGTTGGACAGCGCCTGGTGCAGATCGGCATCGCGCGTGGCGGTGACCAGCGGCAGGCCGCCGACAGCCGGATCGGGCGTTTCGACGTTGACGGAACCGGCGATGAAGCCTTTCTGCAGCATGATGAGGCAGTAGATGGCCTCTTGCACCCCGGTGGCGCCTTGCGAGTGACCGGTGAGCGATTTGGTCGAAGAAAACGGCGGTGCCGCGGCATCGCCTTCGGCGCCGAACACGCTGCGCATGGCGTTCAGTTCGGGCACGTCGCCCACGGGAGTCGATGTGCCGTGGGTGTTGATGTAGTCAATGGGGCCGTCGAGCCCCTCGATGGCTTGGCGCATGCAGGCCACGGCGCCGTCGCCGGATGGCGCCACCATGTCGACGCCGTCGCTGGTGGCGCCGAAACCCACCAGTTCGCCCAGGATGAGCGCGCCGCGCGCCCGGGCATGCTCCAGTGCTTCCAGCACCAGCGCGCCGCCGCCACCGGCGATGACGAAACCGTCACGATCCGAGTCGTAGGGTCGCGAGGCCCTTGCCGGCTGGTCGTTGCGCTTGGTCGAGAGTGCGCCCATGCCGTCGAACAGCATCGCCAGCCCCCACGACAGTTCTTCGCCGCCGCCCGCGAACACCACGTCCTGCATGTCCCACGCAATCTGCTGCGCAGCCACGCCGATGCAGTGCGCCGACGTGCTGCAAGCCGACGTGATGGAATAGTTGAGACCCTTGATGCCAAAGGACGTGGCCAAGCACGCCGATACGGTGGAGCCCATGCAGCGCGTGACCTGGTACGGCCCCACGCGCCGGATGCCACGGCTGCGCAGCGTGTCGGCTGCTTCGATCTGGTTGGCCGGCGAGCCGCCGCCCGAGCCCATGATGAGCCCGGTGCGCGGGTGGCTGATTTCCGTAGGCGACAAGCCGGCTTGCTTGATGGCCTCTTCCAGCGCGATGTGGGCGTACGCCGCCGCACCGCCCATGAAGCGCAGTTGCTTGCGGTCGATGCGTGCTTCCAGGTCGATTTGCGGCGCGCCGCCCACCTGGCTGCGCAGGCCTTTTTCAGCAAATTCGGGAATCGCGCGGATGCCGCTTCGACCCGCGCGCAGCGATTGCTCGACGGTCGCCAGATCGTTACCAATGCAGGAAACGATTCCGGCTCCGGTAATGACGACTCGACGTTTCATGCGGAACCACCCACCTTTGAGAACAGGCCCACGCGCAAATCGTGGGCGACGTAGATTTCCTTGCCGTCGGCGAACAGGCGGCCGTTGCCAATGGCCATATTGAGCTTGCGCTTGACCACGCGCTTGATGTCGATTTCGTAGCGCACCAGCTTCACGTCAGGTCCGACTTCGCCGGTGAATTTGACTTCGCCCGCGCCGAGCGCGCGACCGTGCCCCGGCAGGCGCAGCCAAGTGAGATAGAAGCCGATCAACTGCCACATGGCGTCCAGTCCGAGGCAACCGGGCATCACCGGATCGCCGCGGAAGTGGCACGCGAAGAACCACAAGTCGGGGCGCACGTCGAGTTCGGCTTCGACGCGGCCCACGCCGTGCGGGCCGGGCGCTTCGTCGATGGACGTGATGCGATCGAACATCAGCATGGGCGGAAGCGGCAGTCGCCCCACCTCGGGCCCGAACAGGCGGCCTTCGCCCGAAGCGATCAACTGATCATAGGAAAAAGCGTCAGCCATGGGTTCAATTGTGCCCGAGCGTCTGTGGTTTTTGAAGTTCCCGATTGTCGCCGTTCGCCACGGCGCGCAGCCGCCAGACACCCCAGGCCGCCAACAGCAGGCACAGGATCCACAGCGGTGCCAGGCCCCAGCGCGCCGCCCACGTGGCGTACGGCGTGATGTGCGTGTTGCCCTCGAATTCGCCGCGCAGCACGCCGCGGGTGGCACGCGGCAGCTCCTTCGTGACCACGCCGTGGCGGTCGATGATGGCAGTGGCGCCGGTGTTGGTGGCGCTGATGAGCGGCCGGTCGAATTCGAGCGTGCGCATGCGCTCGATCGAGAGGTGCTGGTCGAGCGCCACGGTGTCGCCGAACCAGGCCAGATTGCTGGCGTTGACGAAGGCGGTGGGCGCGCGCGCCGGATCGGCAAAGCGCTTGGCCAGTTCCTCGCCGAACAAATCCTCGTAGCAGATGTTGGGTGCGAGGCGCTGGCCTTGCCAATCGAACGACGGCTGGTCCACCGCGCCGCGGCTGAAGCTGCCGAGCGGGATGTGCATCAAATCGATGAACCAGCGGAACCCGGTTGGAATGAATTCGCCGAACGGCACCAGGTGGTGCTTGTCGTAGCGGTAGG
>SCQQ01000037.1 GCA_004299095.1 Burkholderiaceae bacterium
CATGGATTCGGGCTGGGCGCGCGCCGCGCACGCGCCGTCGCTGGCGGAGGACATGGCGATTCCGTCGTCGTCCGGCGCGCCCCTTTCGGTCGGCACCCGGGTTTTCCACAACCGTTTCGGCGAGGGCGTGGTGCGCGCCGTCGAGGGCACCGAAGACGATGCCCGCGCGCAAGTGGCGTTCACCCGCCACGGCACCAAATGGCTGGCGCTTTCGGTCGCCAAGCTGACGGTGGTGGAGTAATCACACGGCCGTCGGAAATAAAGGCGGCGCGTTACCTGTTCCCGTCATCGCCGCGCAGGCGGGGGCCAGTGCCTGCTTCGGGCACTACAGAAACGCCATGAGGTCCATACTCTTCAAGCAGGGTCGAGCGATGCACTGGCCAGCGCGCGTCAAAGCTTCTTGTGGGCCGCCAGATTCAGGATTTCCTGCCAGTCGCGCGCCTGCCGGTCACTCGCCATGGGAACGCGCCACGGCGACCCGGCGTTGTCGCGCAGCCGCAGCATCAACGCGTGCGAATGGCCCTGGGCGTCGCGCGCCACGCCGGCAATGTCGCCAAAAATGAAACGCACGTCCTGGCCCTTCAAGGTCAGCCGGCCGCGCTTTTCCTCGGCGTTCAAGGCCAGCCGCCCCCAGTCGCCCGAGAGTTCGAGGATGCGCCGGCCGTCGACGCGATGGCCATGCAGCACCCGGTGCCGGTGCCAGCCGTAGACACCGAGTGCCGCGAGCGCCGCGGTGGCCAGCGCGAACGTGACGGCTGCAGCGATTACGCCAAGCAGCGCGGCCTCCAGCAAATAGAGCTTGTAGCCGCCGTAAATCACGACGGCAATCAGGATGGGGACGAGGACGACGATCATGGGTTGCGCTGCGGAGCAGCAGCCTTCCTGGAAACGGGGCGGGCGGCGCTTTGACGTTCCGGCTTCAGGCCGCAATCCCCAGCAACCCTTCTTTCTTCAAGAAATCGATGACTTCGGGCAGCCCTTTTTTCGCTCGCAGGTTGCACATGACGAACGGCTTGCCGCCGCGCATGCGGACGGTGTCGGCGCGCATCACGTCGAGGTTGGCACCGACATAGGGCGCGAGGTCGGTCTTGTTGATGATGAAGAGGTCCGACTTGGTGATGCCGGGGCCGCCCTTGCGTGGGATCTTTTCGCCTTCGGCCACGTCGATGACGTAGAGCGTCAGGTCGGCGAGTTCGGGGCTGAACGTGGCCGCGAGGTTGTCGCCCCCCGATTCCAGGAAGACGATGTCCGCATCGGGAAATTTCTGCAGCATGGTGTCGATGGCGGCGCTGTTGAGCGACGTGTCTTCACGAATCGCGGTGTGCGGGCAGCCGCCGGTCTCGACGCCCATGATGCGATCGGCGGGGAGGGCGCCCGAGAGCGTGAGCAGGCGCTGGTCTTCCTTGGTGTAGATGTCGTTGGTGATGGCGATGAGGTCGTATTCGGGGTACATCGCCTTGCACAGCATTTCGAGCAGGGTGGTCTTGCCCGCGCCCACGGGTCCGGCGACGCCGACGCGCAGGGGTGGCAGTTTCTTGTGGCGCTGGGGCAGGGATGCAAGCTGGGTCATGGTGGTCGGACTCGATGAAAACCCGTTTCAGGAGCGGAACAGGCGCGAAAACTGGCTCTCGTGGCGCGCGGCGATGATGCCGTACTGCGGCGCGAGGGTCATCAAATCCGGGGGCTGCGCCGTACTGCGGCGCTCGGCTTCGGCCACGAGTGCTGGCAGCTTGGGCCGCAGCCCCTGCAGGATGCGCTGCGCGGCCACCTGGCCGATCGGAATGCTTTTGATGGCGGCCGTGGTCTGGTTTTCCAGCCACGTGAGCAGGTACGCCGCCAGACCCGCATCGAGCGGAATCTGCCACGCGGCACACACCATGCTGTGGACCAACGGCAGCGTCATGGGTTCCACCCGCTGCAGGAGCGTGTGTTGCGCCGGACTGCCCCACCCCAGCTCGGCCGCGAGGCTTGCGAGCGACTTCCCCATTTGCCGTGTTTCTTCGCGGATTTCGCGATTCTCGCGCGAGGCCTGGAACCAGCCGCTCCAGCGCGCGAGCGCTGCGGCGTCAACCCGCTCCCAGGCGCGGTAGAGCAGGCACCAGATGGGCGCTTCGGCCTCGATCATGGCGGTGTGCAGTTGCGCATCGATCCAGCCGCACGCGGAATCCGGGTCGTGCACCAGACCGAGTTCCACCGCGGATTCCAGCCCTTGGGAATAACTGAAGCCGCCAATGGGCAGCGCGGGCGAGGAGAGTTGCTGCAGCGCGGCCAGGCGTTCCAGGCTCATGCCCCGGGCGGTGCGCGCCTTCATGGCGCAGAGCCGCTGTCGTCGGTGTGGCAGTGCGCGCGGGGGTGGGCGCCGCCGTCGGCATGGGCGGACGCATGCCCCGCGTCGTGTGCGTGGTAGGCCGCTTGTGCGAGGGCGTAATCTTCGGCGAAGGTGGCGTCGTGGCCGTGGTGGTGGCCGCCGCCGTAGGCGCCGGTTTCGGGCTCGAACGGTGCGTTCACGCGCTCGACCCGCACGCCATCCAGTTGCCGCAGCATGTCCACCAGGACGGCGTCGAACTCGAGCTGCAGGTAGTCCGTGCCGACTTCCAGCAGCACGTGCCGGTTGCCCAGGTGATAGGCCGCACGCGTCAGTTGCGTGTGCGTCTCCGCCGTGACGCGCAGTACGTTTTCCGGTGCAGCCTGGACCCGGAAGCGCGCGCCGTCGTCGGCGACGAGTTCGTCACCGGCGTGCAGGACGGTGTCCCGTTCCTCGAGCGCCAGCGCCAACTCTTCCCCGTTGACCAGCGTCAGGCGCTGGCGGCTGCGGCGCCGCTGCGCCAGGGTCAGAGCGACGGTGGTCAGCTCGCTGCCGGGCTGGACGGCGGCGGCACGCTGGAAAGTGCGGACGATGTGCATGCTTCAGAACAGGAAATAGCGCTGCGCCATGGGCAGCGTCGCGGCGGGTTCGCAGGTGAGCAGTTCGCCGTTGGCGTAGACGTCGTAGGTTTGCGGATCGACGCGGATGTCCGGCAGCCAGTTGTTGCGGACCAGGTCGTGCTTGGTGACGCTGCGGCAGCCGTGCACGGCTTCGACCCGCTTGTCGAGGCGCAGATCGCGGAAGGCCGGGTTGCCGAGCGCCGCCTGCGAGACGAACGAAATCGATTTGCCCACCGCCTTGCCGTAGCTGCCCCACATGGCGCGCAGGCGCACCGGCTGCGGCGTGGAAATCGACGCGCCCGGATCGCCCATGCTGGCCCAGACCGCCATGCCGCCCTTGAGCACAATGTTAGGTTTGACGCCGAAGAAGGCCGGCTTCCACAGCACCAGGTCGGCGAGCTTGCCCACTTCGACCGAGCCGACGAGGTGCGCGATGCCCTGCGCCAGCGCCGGGTTGATGGTGTATTTGGCGATGTAGCGCTTGATGCGTTCGTTGTCGTTGCGCGCGCTGTCGCCGGCCAGCGGCCCGCGCTGCACCTTCATCTTGTGCGCCGTCTGCCAGGTGCGCAGCACCACCTCGCCCACGCGCCCCATGGCCTGCGAGTCGGAGCTCATGATGGAAATGGCGCCCAGGTCGTGCAGCACGTCTTCGGCGGCGATGGTTTCGCGCCGGATGCGGCTTTCGGCAAACGCCAAGTCCTCGGCAATGGAAGGATCCAGATGGTGGCACACCATGAGCATGTCGAGGTGCTCGTCAATGGTGTTCCTGGTGAACGGCATCGTCGGGTTGGTGGATGCCGGCAGCACGTTGGGCAAGCCGGCCGCGCGGATGATGTCGGGCGCGTGGCCGCCGCCTGCGCCTTCGGTGTGGAAGGAGTGGATGGTGCGGCCCTTGAAGGCGGCAAACGTGTCTTCGACGAAGCCGGATTCGTTCAGCGTGTCGCTGTGCAGCGCCACCTGGATATCCGTTTCTTCGGCAACCGAGAGCGCGGTGTCGAGCGCCTGCGGCGTGGCACCCCAGTCCTCGTGCACCTTGAGGCACGCCGCACCCGCGCGCACCTGCTCGAGCAGCGCCTCGCGCGAGCTGGAATTGCCCTTGCCCAGCAGACCCGTATTCACCGGGAAAGCGTCCAACGCTTGCAGCATGGCGCCGATGTGCCAGGGGCCGGGACTGCTGGTGACCGCCAGCGTGCCGGTGGCCGGCCCGGTGCCGCCGCCGAACAGGGTGGTGGTGCCGTTGGAAAGCGCCGTTTCCACCTGGCCTGGCGCGATGAAGTGGATGTGGGTGTCGATGCAGCCGGCGGTGACGATCAGCCCTTCGCCCGCGATCACCTCGGTGGCCGCGCCGATCACGATCGTGACGCCGGGCTGGATGTCGGGATTGCCGGCCTTGCCGATGGCGCCGATCATCCCGTCCTTGATGCCGATGTCGGCTTTGACGATGCCGAGCACTGCGTCGATGATGAGCGCGTTGGTGATCACCGTGTCGGCGCATTCCGCGGCCGGACGCTGGCTTTGGCCCATGCCGTCGCGGATCACCTTGCCACCGCCGAATTTCACTTCTTCGCCGTAAATGGCGTAGTCCTTCTCGACCTCGGCGATGAGTTCGGTGTCCGCAAGGCGCACGCGGTCGCCTGCGCCGCCCGTCACCGTGGGGCCGAACGTCTCGACGTACGCCTGGCGCGAAATGCGGGTCATGGCGTCGGGCCTGCAGCGGGTGCGTCGAGCGGCCCCATGACCGCGCCGTGGAAGCCGTAGACGCTTCTCGCGCCGCCGAGCGCGACGAGTTCCACGGTACGCCGCTGCCCGGGCTCGAAGCGCACCGCGTTGCCGGCGGTGATGTTCAGGCGGTAGCCGCGCGCCGCCGTCCGGTCGAACTGGAGCGCGCCGTTGGTCTCGGCAAAGTGGTAGTGCGAACCGACCTGGATCGGCCGGTCGCCGGTGTTCACCACCGCCAGCGTGATCGTCTGGCGCCCGTGATTGAGCTCGATCTCGCCGGGTTCGGCGAAAGATTCACCGGGGATCATGGCTGCCTTCCGTTCAGGCGCCCAGCAGCAGCGCCGCACCGTAGGCCGCGATGCCGCCGCCCGCCACCCGCGCAATCCAGCGGTCGCGCCGCTTGATCTGGAAACCGAACAGCATGCCTGCGACGTGCAGGAGCGCCGTCGTGATCATGAAACCGGCGATGAAAGACCAGGCAGTCTCCGTGCTGCCGGGCAACTCGCTGCCGTGCGCGAGCCCGTGGAAGAAAGCGAAGAAGCCAACCAGCGTGGCGCCGGCCCACTGCGGCAGGCGCAAGCGCGCGGCCACCAGCAGGCCCAGCACCAGCAGCGAGGCCATGATGAGCGGCTCCATGAGCGGTAGCGTCAGACCGGAAATGCCGGCCAGCGCGCCGATGAAGAGCAGCGCCGCAAAGCTGATGGGCGACCACAGGGCATCGCGCACGTTGTCATGGGTGAGCGCGGCCCAGATACCCACTGCCAGCATGGCAAACAGGTGATCGAAGCCCGTGAGCGGGTGCATCAGTCCGGTGGCCAGAGCCTCGCCGTGCAGGTGCCCGATATGTCCCGGATGCGCCCAGGCGGCTGCCGTCAGGGTGGCGAGCGCCACACCCAGCGCGCAGGCGCGCAAAGCCTTGGATTTGCCAGTCATTTTGTCCTCCTCTCAAGCAATCAAAGTATGGGGTTGTGCACGGTCACGAGTTTGGTGCCGTCGGGGAACGTGGCTTCCACCTGGATGTCCGGGATCATTTCCGGGACGCCTTCCATGACGTCTTCGCGGCCGAGGATCCGGGTGCCGTCGCTCATGAGCTGCGCCACGGTTTTGCCGTCGCGCGCGCCTTCCATCAGTGCGGCCGTGATGAAAGCCACGGCCTCCGGGTGGTTGAGCTTGAGCCCGCGCGCGCGCCGGCGCTCGGCCACCAGCGCTGCCGTGAAGATCAGCAGTTTGTCTTGTTCGCGCGGCGTCAGCTCCATGATGGCGAATCTCTTTCAAAGCAAGCGGTCATTGCCGCTCGAATCAGCCTCTTCTTTCAGGTGCTCCAGAGCCGCAGCGGCGCGGCGTCCACCTGAAACACCTGGCGGCGCAGATGCATCCATGCGCGGACGAACAATTCTCGCACTTCCTCGGTGTGCAGACCGAGGGCGCGCACGAGGTAGAGAGCGTCGCGTCCACCGGCCGGGATCGTCGTCGCCGCGGCGCGCAAGCGGCACCCCCACGGCATCATTGCGGTCAGCGCTTCATTTGCTTCGCGCGTTGTTTCGGGGCCAAAGCACCACAGGGTGGCGAACACCGGCAAGCCGTCCAGTCCGGTCACGCGGCGGCGGATCGCATCGGCGGCGCCCACGGTGCCTTGCTCGATCCAGATCAGACGTCCGTCGTGCCGGAGCGCGGTCTGCGTGCGTGCCTTTCCCTGTGCCCAGTGGGGCTGTTGGGCAATCGAGCCCAGCTGCGAGATCTCCCAGCCCATGGCACGCGCGCCGGGTTGCACGTCGATTTCGGTATCCAGCGCGGCATCCGCCTGTTCGAAGAAGATGTTTTCCAGCGGCAGCCACTCGAACCGGGCGCCGCCGGCGACGGTGATGTGCACGCTTTGCCGTGCGTGATTGCCGTTGGCCTTGTACCAGCGGGTGGCGCCCGGGGTCGTGAGCGTGGCGTGCGCGCCGGCCTCGACCGAAAAGGCCAGATCAATCGCGTCTCCGCCCGCGATTCCCGAGGGCGGATGCAGCACGGCCACGTGGCAGATCGACGGGCCCTCGGGGTAGAGCGGCCGCAACACCCGCATGGGGCCTTCATGCGTGCGCTCGCACAACACGCTGCGGGTCGTGCCCTGCGGCGCGAAACCCAACCGCATCCGGGCGTGCCAGCGTTTTGACGGGGGATTCATGGAGCGCGCATGTTACGGCCCGTGCCGTTGCTCCGGTGCGGCGATGCGCGAGCGGGGAGGCCGTGTCTTCGCATCGTGCGTCGCGGTTCTCGGGCAAGAGGCCCGCGCTGGGTGGCACGACACGGACTCAAGGCGTCCGGGGCTCTGCGGCCATTGCCTTGGGGGAGTCGCGGTCACTGGACCAGCCGGACAACGCGATCCCGGCCACGATGGCGACGCTCCCCAGCGCTGACCAGCCCTGCGGCCACGCCTCGCCGATCAGCAGCACGCCCAGCAGCGTGGCGAACAGCAACTCGGCCGATTGCATGGCCTCGACTGCCGCCAGGGCGGCCGGCCGGGCGTGCACCATATCGGTGGCGGCGTAGAACAACACGGTGGCGATCGTGCCCGAAAAAAGCGCGACGCCGCCGCCCAACAGGATTTCACGCGGCGTGGGCGGTCCGATGGTGATCCAGGTGATGGCCGCAAACACGATCCAGATCGGCAGCGTGCACAGCGTCATGCCGAAAACGCGCTGCACCGCGCCGACTCGATGCGGACTGGTCTCCAGGTGCAGCAGCAGCATGCGGTTGCCGAGCGGATAGACGAACGCCGCAAAAATCACCGCGCCGGCGGCGATCCAGTCGCCCAGGCGGAGCGCGCCGCCGGCGTAACCCCACTGCAGCGCAAACACGCCGGCGACGATCAGCGCGCCGATGGCGAGCGTGCGCCGTGACCAGCGCGCGCGTTCATCGCGGTAAATGAAAGGCGCCATCAATGGCCCGGCCAGCACGGTGGTTTGAAAACTGCCCGCCACCAGCCACGAAGGCCCGCTGTTGGCGGCCCAAGTAAGCGGAATGCCGAAAAGCGCAAACGCCACGCAGCTCCAAATGATCCAGGGCCGCGGATGTGCGCGCAACTCGGCCGGCAATTCGCCCAGTCCGCCTTTCCACGGCAGCGCAAGTGCCAGGAGCGGCAAGGTGATCACGTAGCGCAGGATGATGGCCCACTCCCAGTGCCCGCCGCCCGCCACCAGGTCGCGGTTGAAAACGAACGTGAAAGCGAAAAAGAAGGTGGCGCAGAGAGCGACGCCCACGGCGAATGGAGGGCGGGAGCGCATGCGGAGGAAGAGGGCGAAGACCGGCCTCGAAATGTATCAAGGTGAGCGCCATGCCGCGCGGGCCGGCGTACCGGCGCAGTCGCAAGTTCCTCCCGCGCGGCAGAGGGCGCAGTGCCGGCTGCTGTCGTCCCCCGCGCCTTGGGCCGCGCGAGCGGCCATGACCACCTGTGTTCGCGCGCCGCCGCCGACCGGCTTCAAGGTGTGGCTGCGGGTGACGGCCCGCGCGATGGGATCAGGATGCCGGTTGCATTCCGTCCGTCAGCGGCCCCTTGCGTCGCCGCCCGAGGATGCCGTCCAGGCTCCATTCACCCGCGCCGTGTGCCCAGAGCACGAGGAAGCCCGCGCCATCGACCAGCTCGGCCATTTGCACGATCTTGTCGACGTGATCCGCCGGCGGCACGTGGAACAGCAGGACGGCCAGGAAGGTGTAGATCGCGAGCCAGAGCGCGAACCAGCGCGCCTTCCAGCCGATCAAGAGGAACACCGCACAGGCGATTTCCGTGACGATGGCCACAGGCAGCAACTCCGTGGGCACGCCATGCGCCATCATGTATTTCTCCATGCCGCCGTAGTGCAGAATTTTTTCTATCCCTTCGGGCAGGAACCACCAGCAAATCATGATTCGTGCCAACAGCACAGCCGCGTTTTGTAGCGCATTCATTCGAGTCTCCTTTTCTTAAGGGTCGAAATTATGCGCGTCGCCCGAGCGCGCATACGCCGGCTGCGTGTGCCTCAGGCGCGCGCGTTGCGCGCCGTATCGCGGCCGGTGTGGTTACTCGGCCGGGGTGTCGTCCGCCGGGAAGCAGTCGCGAAACGTGAACCACAGCGACGAAAAGAACATCGCGGCCAGCACCAGGCCGAACACCACGAAGCTGACCGAGGCGAGCGCGCTGCTGCCGGAGATGGCCATGACGACCAGCAGCACGGCGCTGCCGAGCGCGGAAAATGCGGTCCACAACATGCCGTAGACCATGAAGGCGCGCAGGTTGCGCCACACCGCGACGATGCTGAAGAACAGGCTTTTGACCGGGGTGACCGCGTGCCAGTGGACCAGCGGCGGCGCGAACCAGAACGCCACCGAGATCGGAACGTAAAGCGCCAGCGTCATCCACATGGCCAGGCGGAAGCGCGGGTCCGCGGCCATCGCCGGAGTCATGCTGGAGTGGCCCATGTAGAGGCTGGCGAATTCGCCGCCGTCGATCAGGAACGAGAGCCCCATCACGGCCATCACGGCCGCCGCGTAAATCGCGCCCAGCGTGACCATGCGGCGCGTTTGCACCGGTCCTTGGCGCAGCGCGGTGAAGAGCACCAGCGGTTTGGGCAGGCGCCCGGCTTCCACTTCGCTGGCGCCGACCATGAAGCCGACGGTGGCGGTTGGTACCAGCCCGAGCGCGAACACGAAGCCCAGTACCGGCACGATGGTCGGCAGCGAAATGGCGATCACGAACATGAAAAACAGCCCACCCATGATGAGCGGCTGGCGCGCGAACGTGCGCATGCCGTCGCGCACCCAACGGGCGCCGCTGCGGGCGGGGACGACGTGCAGTTTCATGCGGTGAGTTCGATCCGGGCGCGCAGCACGCGTTCGAAATGACGTGGGTCGTGCGGTTTCAGCAGATGGGCGGCGCGCGGCTTGTAGAAGTCCCACAGGCGCGAGATCCAGAAGCGCAGGGCGCCGGCGCGCCGCATCGCCGGCAGCAGCGCCTGTTCCGCGTCGGTGAGCGGGCGCACCGATTGGTAGGCGTCGAGAAACGCCTGCTGGCGCTCCGGTTCGCTCTGGCCGCTGGCGAGGTCGATGGTCCAATCGTTCAGCGCCACCGCCAGATCGAAGGCCCAGGTGTCCACGCCGGCAAAGTAGTAGTCGAAAAACCCGGTGAGCAGCGGCTGCGCGTGCGTGCCGCCGAACATCACGTTGTCGCGGAACAGGTCGCAATGCACGGCGCTGCGCGGCAGGGCGGCGTAGACCGGGCTTGCGGCCAGCGCGTTCTGTCGTGACAACTCGCTTTGCAGCAAGGCGGCTTGGGCAGGATCGAGATGGGGCAGCACCTCGGGCGCGGTCGCGTTCCACCAGGGCAAGCCGCGCAAATTGGGCTGGGTGCCGTTGAAATCACGCGCCGCCAGGTGGGCGCGAGCCAGCGCGCGGCCGACGGCGCGGCAATGCACCGCAGTAGGCGCCAGTTCGCTCGCGCCCTGCAGGCGGTTGACCACGGCAGCCGGCTTGCCGCACAGCGTGTGCATCAGCGCGCCATCGGCGCTCGCTTGCGGATCGGGCACGGCCACGCCGCGCTGCGCCAGATGCTTCATGAAGCGCAAGTAGAACGGCAACTGGCTGGCGCTCAGGCGCTCGAACAGCGTCAGCACCCATTCGCCTTGCGGAGTGGTGACGAAGTAATTGGTGTTTTCGATGCCGCCTTCGATGCCCCTGAGCGCGGTGAGCGTGCCCAGCCCCAGCGTGCGCAGCAGCGCTTGCGCCTGGTCTTCGGAGACCTCGGTGTAGACCGCCATGCAAACGTCGGAAACGGTAGGGAAAGGCGCGCGGCCTTGCGAATTGACGTGCGGCCCGGATCAGAAGCCGAAGAGTTTCCAGGTGCGCGGCCCGGTGCTGCCGGGGCCCTGGCTGGGCAGACGGGCGTTATCCGGCGCGTCGGCTGGCTGCACGTCGTACGAGGGCACCGGAGCGTTGGGCTGCACGGTGATGCTTTGGGTTTGTCCGCCGACGCGCAACTCGTTGATGGTCGCGCCCTTGTCTTTCACTTCGATGCGTTCGATTTGTTGCCCATTGCGATCGCCGGGAATGATTTGTTCGGTCTCGGACCCGTTGTGGGTGGTGAGGACGGCAGGTCCGGGAGCATTCGGCAAATCCTGGACTGCTTGCGGAACGTTGGCGGAGGGTTTCGCGACTTGCGCCTGGGCGCTCATGGAACAGGCCAGGGCTGCAGTCAGGACGAAAAGAATGGAAGGTGCGCGCATGGCATCGATTTTAGGCGTGGGTCGGCTGGGCTGTCGGGTGCTGGCGCCAGTCCGTGCAACGCCATTGCGCCGGCAGGGGTGCCGTGCACAATGGCGCCATGCCAGAAGCACAAGCCACCACGCCCCATCTGTTGCTGGTTGACGGCTCCAGTTATTTCTACCGCGCGTTTCACGCCATGCCGGATTTGCGTGCGGATCCGGCCGACCGCAGCAGCCAACCCACCGGCGCCGTTCGCGGCATGATCAACATGCTCTCGGCGCTGCGCAAGCAGCATCCGGAAGCGCGTTACGCGGCCTGCGTCTACGACGCGCACGGTCCGACTTTCCGCGACGCGATTTATGCCGATTACAAGGCCAATCGCACGCCCATGCCGGACGATCTGGTGCGGCAACTCGATCCGATTTTCGAAGTGTCGGCGCTGCTCGGCTGGAACGTGTTGCGCGTGCCCGGCGTGGAAGCCGACGACGTGATCGGCACGCTCGCCCGCGCTGGCGCCGAACACGGCCTGGACGTGGTGATCTCCAGTGGCGACAAGGACTTGGCGCAGTTGGTGACCGATCGCATCACCATGATCGACACCATGAACGGCAAGCGCCGCGACGTCGCGGGCGTGCAGGCTGAATTTGGCGTGCCGCCCGCATTGATGCTGGATTTCCAGAACCTGGTGGGCGACAGCATCGACAACGTGCCGGGCGTCAACAAGGTCGGCCCGAAAACCGCGGCCAAGTGGCTGAGCCAGTACGGTTCACTCGATCAGATCGTGGCGCATGCGGGCGAGATCGCGGGTGCCGTTGGCAACAATTTGCGCGCGGCGCTCGATTGGCTGCCGACCGCGCGCCGGCTGCTCGAGATCCGCACCGATTGCGATCTGGCAGCCGACATCCCGGGGTTCCCGCAGCTCGACGCACTGGCTTTCCAGCCCCCCAAGACGGTTGAATTGGCCGACTTTTACCGGCAGTACGGGTTCAAGTCGCTGGTCAAGAGCCTGGAAGCTCCAGCGATGGCCGAACGTGTTGCGCCGGGCGCGGCCACCGCCGTCGAAACGCCGGCGGTGCCGGCTGCGACCGGCGAGCTGAAGTCGGAGTGCGTGCAGGATTGGGCGGCATTCGAGCGCTGGTTCGCGCAGATTCAGGCCGCCGACCTCACTGCGTTCGATACCGAAACCACGTCGCTCGACGACATGCAGGCCCGCCTGGTCGGCATTTCCTTCAGCGTGGCGCCGTCGGCAGCGTGCTACATCCCGCTGGCGCACACCGGGCCTGATGCCGGCGCGCAGTTGCCGCTGAGCGAGGTCCTCGAGCGCCTGAAACCGTGGTTCGAAGATGCGGCGCACAAGAAGGTTGGCCAGCACATCAAGTACGACCGGCACGTGATGGCCAACCACGGCGTCACGGTGCGCGGCTACGCGCACGACACCATGCTGCAGAGCTACGTGCTGGAAGTGAACCGGCCGCACAACCTCGCAAGCCTGGCCGAGCGCCACCTGGGGCGCGGCGGCATCCAGTACGAAGACGTGTGCGGCAAGGGTGCGCACCAGATCCCGTTCGCGCAGGTTCCGGTGGAAGAAGCCACGCGCTATTCGGCCGAAGATTCCGAGCAGACGCTGGCTGTGCACCGCGTGCTGTGGCCGCGCCTGCAGGCCGATCCGGCGCAGCGCGCGATCTACGAGCTCGAAGTGCAATGCAGCGAAGTGCTGTTCCAGATCGAGCGCCACGGCGTGCTGATCGACGGCGACCTGCTGCGCCACCAGAGCGACGAGCTCGGCAAGCGCATTTTTGCGCTGGAGCAGGAGGCCTACAAGCTCGCGGGCCAGCCGTTCAACCTCGGCAGCCCCAAGCAGATCGGCGAAATCTTCTTCGGCAAGCTGGGCCTGCCGGTCGTCAAGAAAACCGCCACGGGTCAGCCCAGCACCAACGAGGAGGTGCTGGAGAAGCTCGCCGAAGACTATCCGCTGCCCGCGCGCATCCTGGAGCACCGCGGCCTCTCGAAGCTGAAAGGCACGTACACCGACAAGCTGCCGCAACTGGTCGACCCGCAAGGCCGCGTGCACACGCACTTCGCGCAGGCGGTGGCGGTGACCGGGCGGCTGGCGAGCGCCGATCCGAACCTGCAGAACATTCCCGTGCGCACGCCCGAAGGCCGGCGCATTCGCGAAGCCTTCATCGCGCCGCCGGAGCACGTGGTGCTGAGCTGCGACTACAGCCAGATCGAGCTGCGCATCATGGCGCACCTGTCCGACGACGCGGCACTGATGAAGGCCTTTCACGACAACGTCGACGTGCACCGCGCCACCGCGAGCGAAGTGTTCGGCGTGGCGCCCGAGCAGGTGAGCAGCGAGCAGCGGCGCTACGCCAAGGTGATCAACTTCGGCCTGATCTACGGCATGAGCAGCTACGGCCTGGCGCGCAACCTCGGGATCGACAACGCGGCGGCGAAGAACTACATCGACCGTTACTTCCAGCGCTACCCCGGCGTGCACCGCTACATGGAAGAAACGCGGGCGCTGGCGAAGAAACAGGGCTACGTGCAGACCGTGTTCGGCCGGCGCCTGTACCTGCCGGAAATCAATTCACCCAACGGTCCGCGCCGCGCCGGCGCCGAGCGCTCGGCCATCAACGCGCCCATGCAAGGCACGGCCGCCGACCTCATCAAGAAAAGCATGGTGGCGGTGCAGCAGGCCATCGAGCAGGGCCAGCGCGCCAGCCGCATGGTGCTGCAGGTGCACGACGAGCTGGTGCTGGAAGTGCCCGACGACGAAGTCGACTGGGCCAGGACCGAAGTGCCGCGCCTGATGGCGGGCGTGGCGCAGCTCAAGGTGCCGCTGCTGGCCTCGGTCGGCGTGGGGCCGAACTGGGAGCAGGCGCACTGAGGGGGTGCTCGGAACCTTCCGTGACCCGCGGTAGCCTGAACACGTTTCGCCACAGCCTGCTCAGCGTTTCCAATCATCACGCCGCGCCGGCAGCAGCGATGGCGGTACTTCGGTGCGCAGGCCTTGCGTCCGTGCGCGGAACAGCGCCGCGCGGCTCAGCAGCACAGTGGTGATGGGCGCGGTGATCGCCAGCAGGACGATGATGATCCAGGCGCGCAGTTGCAGCCCGCCGCCGTGCACCGAGAAATAGAGCACGCACGCCAGACAGACGCTCCAGGACGCGCCGGTGTAGGCCAGCGCCGTCGGGTGCATGCGCAGGAAGAAATGTGGCATGCGCACCAGGCCCCAGGCAGCCGCCAGGGCGCAGGCGGCGCTGAGGAGCAGCAGCAGCGCCACGATGGCTTCGATCCAGAACGGGATTGGCGTCACTCCACAAGCCTCCGAAATCGTCGTTCAAACATAGGCATTGAGTGGTCGGCTTGCCGATCGGGTTCGCATGTCGGTCTCCGCCTTGCAGGGCCATCGCCACTGGGCTCACTCTGCAAGCCTCCGCAGATATGGGGCCGCTGTAAACACTGTGCCGTCGGCTTGTCGATTGAATTCGCGGGCAGATCCTCGCCGCGCAGGGCCCCTCGTTCTTCGCTCATTCTGCAAACCTCCGGAGTTGACGTTTTCGCCGACGCGTCGGGCTGTCGGCTTGCCGATCGAGTTCGCATGTCGATCCCCGCGTCGCGGGGCCCCTCGCCACTGAGCTCACTCTGCAAGCCTCCGCAGATATAGGGCCGCTGTAAACACTGTGCCGTCGGCTTGTCGATTGAATTCGCGGGCAGATCCCCGCTGCGCGGGGTCCCTCGTCCTTCGCTCATTCAATCACCTCCCCGCGCAACAAGAACTTCGCCATCGCCGCGGAGCCGACGAAGCCGAACAGCGCGATCAGCAGCGCGGCTTCGAAGTAGACGGTGCTGGCGTAGAGCAGGCCGATTACAAGTGCCGTCAGCATGCCGAGCATGGTGATCAGGTCGAACGCGAGGATGCGGTCCTGCGCCGACGGGCCGCGCAGGGCGCGCCAGAGCGCAAGCAGCGCGGCGACGCCGTAGGCGCTCAGGGTGACGAGCGCAACGATGGAGAGGAGAGGGCTCATGATTCAAAAATCTCCATCAGAGGGCGCTCGTAGCGTTTTTTGTAGTCGGCTGCGAACTGCGCTTCGTCGGGTGCGTCCCAGACGTGCAGCAGAAAGGCGCTGTGGTCGCGCGCCAGTTCGCACCAGACGGTGCCGGGAATGGTGGTGGTGATGACCGCGAGCGCCGTGATGCCGGCCGGGTCGCGCAAATCGAGCGGAACGCGCACGAAACGGCTTGCCGGCGGCGCGCCGCGGCCGAACACCACGGTGCGGAAAACCATCCAGTTCGAGGCGACGACGTCATGCGCCACTACGGCGATGAGCCGCGCGATCGCCCAAGGGTGGCGGATGCGCGTGGCCGACGGCCGCAGTGGTGCGAGCAACGCCGGCAGCGCGACGCCCAGAACCACGGCCAAGATGACGTGGCCGGCGCTGAGCGACTGGTTCAGGATGAGCCACGCGGCGATCAGCGCGAGCGTGACGAGGGGCGAGGGCAGCAGGCGTTTCATCCCAGATCCGGCAGTTGAATGAGCGCGGCGCTGCCGGGCTCATAGCGATGATCGGCTTCAGGGCGCGCGTGATCGAAGCGGTAGAAGCAAGTATTCATGCAAGTTTCAAGGTAATCGCAAGCGATCGGCCGCCAGGTTTGGGATCATGGTTGGCGCAAGCCCCCCCTGCCGGTGGCGACGGGCGACGGCTTGGGTTCGGCCGCCATGACCGTGCCGATGTAGTCCGTCGGGTTGTGCAGCGCGCGCGCCGCGGCGTTGACGTAGCGCAGCACCGGGTCGGCACGCCAGACCAGCACGCTCACCAGGATCAGCAGCGCCGCGATCGGCAGCGTTTCGATGATGCGCAGGCGCGGAATGGCGCGGCCCACCGGCGTCCAGATGTAGCGCGCGCCGGCGCGCGAGAACGCGATGATCACGAACAGGCCGCTCACCATCAGCAAAGCAAGCAGCATCCAGGCTTGCGGCGAGACCTGCGCGTGCGGCCCGAGGTTCAGCGGATTGAGCAGCGCCGACAGGATGACCACTTTGCCGACGAAGCCGGAAAACGGCGGCAATCCGGCGATGGTCAGGCCGCACACCATGAAAGCCAGGCCGAGGAAGGCGACGGCCGCGGGAATGGGCAGCCCGATCAGCGGCCGCTCGTCGGCGTCCAGGTTGACGGCGCGTTCCTCTTCCAGCGCGCGCAGGCTCTCGCCGAAATGGAAATCGGTGACCAGCGTGAGCTGCTCGTCGGTATCGCGCGCGCGATTGATGAGCTCGGTCAGCAGGAAAAACGCGCTCACCGCCAGCGTGGAGCCGAGGATGTAATAGAGCGCGCCACCGGTCACCGAGGCCTGGCCGAAGCCAAGCGCCGCAATCCACGTGCCCGACGACACGATGGCGCAGAACGCGGCAATGCGGCCCAGGTGTTGCGTGGCCATCACGCCAAGGGTGCCGAAGGCCAAGGTGAGCAGGCCGATAGTGACCAGTACCGGGCTGCCGAACAGGGCGGAGCTGCCGGCGTCGGACGAAAACAGCAGCGTCCAGACGCGCAGCACCGCGTAGGCGCCAAGCTTGGTCAGGATGGCGAACAGCGCCGCCGCCGGCGCGGCCGCGCTGGAATACGCCGGCGCCAGCCAGAACCCCAGCGGCCACGCGCCCGCCTTGACCAGGAAGGCCACCGCCAGGATCGCTGCGCCGGCGTGCAGCAGGCCGCGGTCGCCTTCGGGAATGGTGGGCACGATGATCGCCATGTCGGCCAGGTTCAGCGTGCCGGTGATGCCGTACAGGATGGCGATCCCGATCAGGATGAAAACCGAGGCGAGCAGGTTCACCGCCAGATAGTGCAGGCCGGAACGCACCCGTGCCCAGCCCGAGCCGTGCAGCAGCAGGCCATAGGACGCGGCCAGCATGATCTCGAAGCAGACGAACAGGTTGAACAGGTCGCCCGTCAGGAACGCGCCCGCCAGGCCCATGAGTTGCAACTGGAACAGCGGATGGAATTGCACCCCCGCCCGATCCCAGCGCGCCACCGCCGACAGGATGGCGGCCAGACCGAGTACGCTGGTGAGCAGCAGCATCATGGCCGAGAGGCGGTCCAGTACCAGCACGATGCCGTAGGGCACCGGCCAGTTGGAGGGCAGGTACACACCCACTGCCTGCGGCTGGCCGATGTGCTGCACCCAGTACACCAGTGCAATCGAAATCACCACGCCCAGCCCGCACGACAGCACGCTCACCCACGCTTTCAGGGTGCGCCGATCGCCCAGCAGCAGCAATGCGGCCGCGGTGGCCATGGGCAGCAGGATGGGTGCCGCGATCAGGTGCGGCATGAGCGCCGCGATTTCGGCGTCAAGCGTCATGGCGACATCCTGCCGGCCGGCGGGCGCTCGCGCGCTTTTTCGCCGTCCACGTGGTCGGTGCCCGACAGGCTGCGGGCCGCGAGCAGCAGCACCAGGAACAGCGCCGACGTGGCAAAGCCGATGACGATGGCCGTGAGCACCAGTGCCTGCGGCATCGGGTCGGTGTAGTTTTGCAAATTGGCGACCACGCCGGGTCGCACGATGGGCTCGCGGTCGATCAGCAGGCTGCCCATGGCAAA
This sequence comes from Burkholderiaceae bacterium, assembly GCA_004299095.1. Lineage (GTDB taxonomy): Bacteria > Pseudomonadota > Gammaproteobacteria > Burkholderiales > Burkholderiaceae_C > Ottowia. The sequence goes on from SCQQ01000037.1 coordinate 17,460, forward strand.
AATGAACAGGTTGACGGCGTAGGACAGCAGCGACAGGCCGACCAGCACCTGGAACGTGCGCGGCCGCAGGATCAGCCACACCCCCGAGCCGCCGAGGATGCCGATGACGATGGCGAGGATGACTTCCATGGGCTCAGTTCTCCCGCATGCCGGTGGGGCGCGCGGCGTCCAGGCGGGCGCGGCTGGGCGGCCGCGAGTGCGTGGCGGATCGGAAGTGCGAGGCCATCGGCGTCATTCGACTTTCCTCGGCCCTGTGCTGGAGGTCACGGTGCTTGCGGGTCCCCTGCGGTGCGTGCGCAGCGATTGGTGCGCCAGCGCCGTCAGGATCAACAAGGTCGAGCCCACCACCACGCTGAAAACGCCGATGTCGAAGAACAGGGCGCTGGCCAGGTGGATTCCACCCACCACGGGCAGGATCAGGTGGGCGGTGTGCGAAGTCAGGAACGGGTAGCCCAGCCAGACTGCGCCGCCGCCGGTGGCGATCACCACCAGCAAGCCCACGGCAATCCAGCGCATCACGCGCAACTGGAAGTGCGCTTCGACCCATTGCGTGCCGGACACGATGTATTGCGTGAGGAAGGCAATCGACAGCACCAGCCCGGCGACGAAGCCGCCGCCCGGCTCGTTGTGGCCGCGAAAGAACAGGTAGGCGGCCACCAGCGCCGCTGCCGGCAGCAGCAGGCGCACCAGCGTGGCGGACACCAGCAGGTAGCCGGCAGCCGGGTCGGCGCCCCGGGCATCGACCAGGTCGGTTGCCAGATCGGACATCACCACGCGCTGCTGCAGCGGCATCACGTCGACGCCGCGTGGCGGGCGAAAGCGTCGCAGCAGGGCGTAGATGGTGAGCGCGACGATGGCCAGCACCGTGATTTCGCCCAGCGTATCGAAGCCGCGGAAATCGACCAGCATGACGTTGACGATGTTGCTGCCGCCGCCTTCGCTGAGCGCGCGGTCGATGAAAAAAGGCGCGATGCTTTGCGGCGCGGCGCGCGTCATCAGCGCATACGCCAGCATCGCTAGGCCGCCGCCCGCGGCCACGGCCACCAGCAGATCGCGCAAGCGGCGCGCCTTGGCGCGAACGCTCTCGCGCGGGTCCGGGACGGCGAGTCGCTTGGGCAGCCAGCGCAAGCCCAGCAGGAACAGGACGGTGGTGACCACTTCCACCGCCAGTTGCGTGAGCGCCAGATCGGGCGCGGAGAACCAGACGAACGTGAGGCTCACGCACAGCCCCACGCCGCTCAGCAGGATGAGCGCCGCCAGGCGGTGGAACTTGGCGAGGCGCGCCGCGGCGACGGCGCAGAGGCAGCCCAGCGTCCACAGCAGCGCGAACGGCACGTTGGCCGGCAGGCGCTGGCGGTGGCCCCAGGAAATGCCCCCGGTCCAGAGCGAAACGGCCGCCACCACCAGGGCAAACAGCGTGAGGATGAGGAGTTGTGGCTGCAGCCGATAAGTGGACAGCGTGCGCATCGCCAAGCGGCTGGAGCGGTCCAGCGCGAGCAGCAGGTTGCGGTAGAGATATTCGCCGTTCAGCCAGCGGTCCAGCCCGAGCGCTTGCGTCGGGCTGGTGGCGCCGATTTGGCGAAACAGCGTGTACAGCAACGCGCCACCTGCCAGCGCCACGAAACTCATCAGCAGCGGTGGCGTGATGCCGTGCCAGATCGCCAGGCTGAAGGTCGGCAACTGGCCGCCCACCACCGGCGCCGCTGCGGTGCGCAGCAGCGCGCCCACCGACCACTGCGGCACGATGCCGACCAGCAGGCAGAGCGCCACCAGCACGTCGATCGGCAGGCGCATCCACGTCACCGGTTCGTGCGGTTTGAGCGGCAAGTCGCGCGCCGGCCGCCCGAGGAAGGTGCCGACCGCGAAGCGCAGCGAATACACCACGGTGAACACGCCGGCCACGGTGGCGGCGATCGGCAGCCCGTAGGTGGCCCAGGGCGCCGCGGTGAGTTGCACGGTCTCGGCAAAGAACATTTCCTTGGACAGGAAGCCGTTCAAGAGCGGCACGCCCGCCATCGCGGCGCTGGCGACGAACACCAGCGTGCCGGTGATCGGCATGGCGTGCAGCAGGCCCGAGAGGCGGCGCAGATCGCGCGTGCCGGTTTCGTGGTCGACGATGCCGGCCGCCATGAAGAGCGAGGCCTTGAAGGTGGCGTGGTTGATGATGTGGAACACCGCCGCCACCGCTGCCAGGCGCCCATCGAGCCCGAGCAGCAGCGTGATCAGGCCGAGGTGGCTGAGGGTGGAATACGCCAGCAGTCCTTTCAGATCGTTCTGGAACATTGCCGTGCCCGCGCCGATGAGGAGCGTGATCAGGCCCGCTCCGGACACGATCCAGAACCATTCGGGCGTGCCGGCCAGCACCGGCCAGAGCCGCGCCAGCAGAAAAATGCCGGCCTTCACCATCGTGGCCGAGTGCAGGTAGGCAGACACCGGCGTGGGCGCCGCCATGGCGCGCGGCAGCCAGAAATGGAACGGGAACTGTGCGCTCTTGGTGAAAGCGCCCAGCAGCGTGAGCACCAGCACGGTCGAATAGAGCGGATGCGTGCGAATGCGCCGGCCCGCGGCCAGTACCACGTCGAGGTCATAGCTGCCGACGATGTGCCCCAGGATCAGCATGCCCGCGAGCAGCGCCAGGCCGCCCGCGCTGGTGATGGTGAGCGCCATGCGCGCGCCGCGGCGCGCGTCCTTGCGGTGGTGCCAGTAGCCGATCAGCAGGAAGCTGAACAGGCTCGTGAGCTCCCAGAAAAATACCATCTGGATCAGGTTGCCGGAGAGCACGATGCCCAGCATGGCGCCCATGAACGCCAGGAAGAACGAGAAAAAGCGCGGCACCGGGTCGTCTTTCGACATGTAGTAGCGCGCGTAAATCGCCACCAGCGTGCCGATGCCGGTCACCAGCAGAGCGAACAGCCAGGCAAAGCCGTCGATGCGGATGACGAAGTTGATGCCGGCCGACGGCATCCAGGGATGCGTGGAGCGCACCACCTCGCCCGCCTGGATTGCCGGGTAGAGCGTGATCACCCAGGCCAGCGCGGCGGCGCTCACCAGCGCGGCCCACACCGCGGCCGTGGTGCGCGCGTGCGTCGGCAGTAGCGCGGCCACGACGCTACCGGCGAACGGGAGCAGCAGGAGATAAATCGGGTCCATCGTGGAAGGGCTTCAGGGGTGCTCCGGGCGAGTGAGCCGCCCCGTGCCACGCGCGTTGCAGTATCGCATGGGGTGCGGGCGCGTCCGACGCGGCGCGCCGCGTCCGCGGCCTGCGCCGAACGCGCCGCTGCGCTTGGAGGAAAATCGCGTCCGGGGCGGTCGAATCGATCCCACCGATGCGCATGCCGGTTCTCGGCGCACACCGGCGCGCCATCCGGCCGGTATGGCCATTTCATCTTCAGGTCACGGAAACACCATGTGCGGAGTCATCGGCATTGCTGGCAAAACCGAAGTGGCGACGGCGCTTTACGACGCGCTCACGGTGCTGCAGCACCGCGGCCAGGACGCGGCCGGCATCGCCACGTGGGACGGCCGCGCCCTGCACATGCGGCGTGCGCCGGGACTGGTGCGCGACGTTTTCGGCGCGCGCGACATGCAGCAATTGCGCGGCCAGGCGGGCATCGGCCACTGCCGCTACCCGACCGCAGGCGCCGAAGATTCCGAAGAGGCGCAGCCGTTCTACGTGAATTCGCCGTACGGCATCGCGCTGGCGCACAACGGCAACCTGATCAATACCGACGCGCTGCGGCGCGACATGTTCGAGAACGATCGGCGCCACATCAACACCGGCTCGGACTCCGAGATCCTGTTGAACATCCTGGCGCACGAGCTGCAGCGCCGCGACGGTGCCGGCTTTACACCCGACGGGCTGTTCGATGCGGTGGCCGCGCTGCATGCCCGTGTCAAGGGCGGCTACGCCTGCGTGGCGTTGATCCTGGGCTACGGCCTGCTGGCGTTCCGCGATCCGCACGGTATCCGTCCGCTGGTGCTCGGGGAGCGCGAGACGCCGGCCGGCAAGGAATACGCCTGCGCTTCGGAATCGGTGGCGTTCGACCTGCTGGGTTTCAAGTGCCTGCGCGACGTGGCGCCGGGCGAAGCGGTGTTCGTGGGCTTTGACGGCCAGCTCAGTTCGCGCCGCTGCGCCGAAGGCGCGGTGCACGCACCGTGCATCTTTGAATACGTTTATCTGGCGCGGCCCGATTCCATGATCGAGGACGTGTCGGTCTACAAGGCGCGCCTGCGCATGGGCGAGAAGCTGGCCGCCAAGATCCTGCGCGAGTGGCCCGATCACGACATCGACTCGGTCATTCCCATTCCCGACACCTCGCGCACTGCGGGCTCCACGCTGGCCGCGGCGCTCGGCGTGCCGTTCCGCGAAGGGCTGGTGAAGAACCGCTACGTCGGCCGCACCTTCATCATGCCGGGGCAGGGCGAGCGCGTGCGCTCGGTACGGCGCAAGCTGAATCCGATCAAGCTCGAATTCCGCAAGAAAAACGTGCTGCTGGTGGACGATTCCATCGTGCGCGGCACCACCTCGCGCCAGATCGTGCAGATGGCGCGCGAAGCCGGCGCCCGCAAGGTGTATTTCGCCTCGGCCGCGCCGCCGGTGCGCTACCCCAACGT
>SCQQ01000006.1 GCA_004299095.1 Burkholderiaceae bacterium
TCAGTTCGCCATCGGTGGTCGCTACACCGTGCGCGGTTTCGACGGCGAACGCCAGCTCGCGGCCGAACGCGGCTGGGTGTGGCGCAACGACTTGGGCTGGTTCGTGGGCAACACCGGCCAGGAGCTCTATGCCGGCGTCGATTACGGCCAGGTAGGCGGACCCAGTGCCGCCGATCTGGTTGGCCGGCATCTGGCGGGCGCCGTGGTCGGCTTGCGCGGCCGCTTCTCGGGCGTTCAGTACGACCTGTTTGTGGGCAGGCCTGTTTCCAAGCCGCAGTACTTCACCACCGCCCGCTGGAGCGCGGGCTTCAGTCTGAACTGGACCTTCTGACCCGTCCTCCCTGAACCGATCGCACCGAGTACCGAGGAACAAAAATGAACCGGCACGCCTATCGCATCGTCTTCAATCGCCGCCGCGGCCAGCCCATGGCCGTGGCCGAAACGGCCAGCAGCGCGAGCAAAACTGCGGGCGCCAGGCACGAGCCCGCGCGGAGCGAACCGAGGGGCGTCTTCACGCTGCTCGCCGTATCCGGCGTATTGGCGATAGCGGGCGGGACGCAAGCGCAAATCGTCGCCAACTCGGCCGCGCCCGGCACGCAGCAGGCCACCGTGTTGCAAAGCGCGAATGGCGTGTCGCTCGTCAACATCCAGACGCCCAATGCCGCTGGCGTTTCCATGAACCGCTACAGCCAGTTCGACGTACAGGCGGGCGGCGCCGTCCTCAACAACAGTCGCAAGGAAACGCCCACGCAGCTCGGCGGCTGGGTGCAGGGCAACCCGTGGCTGGCGACCGGCTCCGCGAACGTGATCGTCAATCAGGTCGACAGCAGCAAAGCGAGCCTGCTGAACGGCTACACCGAGGTGGCCGGCCAGCGCGCCGGCGTGGTCGTCGCCAATCCCGCTGGCATCGCGGTGAACGGCGGTGGCTTCATCAACGCCAGTGGCGTGACGCTCGCCACGGGCACGCCGCAATTCGGCGCAGGCGGGGCGCTTGCGGGCTACAGCGTGCAAGGTGGACAGATCAGCGTGGACGGGCGCGGGCTGGACCTGAGCGGCACCGATTACGCGCAACTGCTCGCGCGTGCCGTGGACGTTAACGCCGGCATCTGGGCGGACAACCTGCGCGTCGTCACCGGTGTCAACCAAGTGAGCGCCGACGGCCAGAGCGTGACCGCGGCGAGTGGCGCGACGCAGGACGCGGCGCCGTCGTTTGCGGTCGACATGGGGCAGCTTGGCGGCATGTACGCTGGCAAGATTTACTTGGTCGGCACCGAGGCAGGCCTGGGCGTAAACAACGCGGGCGCGATCGCCGCGGGCAGCGGACCGCTCACCTTGAGTGTCGACGGCAAACTCAGCAACAGTGGCACGCTAGCGGCCAACGGCGCCGAGCAAGACGTGATGCTGGCCGTCAAGGGTTTAACCAACAGTGGCACCATCGCGAGCCGGCACGACGTCAACTTGACTGACGGCGGCGCCGAGAGCAGCAACAGCGGCCAGATCAACGCCGCGCGGCAGTTCGTGGCGAGTGCCATCGCCCTGGACAACCGGACGGGCGGCGTCATCACCGCGCAGCGCCTGCAAATCAGCACGCAAACTCTGCGGAACGCCGGGACGATTCAGCAGACCGGCGCGCAGGACCTCACAGTCCGAACCGCGGATCTCGCCAACACCGGGATGGGCGCGGTCCTCGGTGCGCCGCTGCCAGTCGCAAGCAGCACGGGGAGCTCTGGCGGCACGACCACCGGCACCGCGGGCGCGGGCGGCGGCGCCCCCAGCAGCGCCACGGGCGGCAGCAGCGTGGCGGGTGCCGTGCCGGCCGCCGATGTGCTGCCTGCGGGCCGAATCCAGGCCACGCAGACGATCCGCAACAGCGGCGCGCTGCTTGCGAGCGGCGCCACGGATGTCGACATCACGCAAACCCTGGCCAACAGCGGGACGCTCAACGTGCGCGGCCTGGACGCGGCCGGCGCCCTCGACAACAGCGGTGGCCAGGCGCAGGTGCAGCAATTCAATGGTGCGCAAATCGCGTTTATCAACCAGGGCGGGCGCTTCTTCAGTCAAAGCGACCTGGCGCTCGATACCCAGTCGCTCGACAACCGCGCGGGCCAGATCGGCACGACAGGCAGCTTCACGGCGGCCGTGCGGCGGAGCCTCGCCAACGCCGGCGGCGTGCTGAGCGCACAAGGTGACGTCGTGCTTGCAGCACAGTCGCTTGACAACAGTACGGGCGGACAAATAACAAGCAACGCGGGCGGCGTGGCGCTCGCGGTGGCCCAAGCGCTCGACAACCGATCAGGTGACATCCACAGCGTGCGTACCGACGCAGGCAAAACCGTCACGGTTCAAGCCGGGTCGCTCGACAACGGCGCGGGGCGCATCGCTCAGGCCAGCGCCGGCGCGATGCGAATCGCCGCAAGCGGCGCGGTTGCCAATGCCCAAGGCGAGATCGTGAGCGGCGGCTCGCTCACCCTGAACGCTGGTGCCTTCATCAATGATGACGGCACCGCGGCGGGCCAGGGCAACGTGGGAGTCAGCGCCGATTCGATTTCCAACCGTGGCGGCACGCTGCAGGCGGGCAGCAGCGCGGCGCCGGACGCGGATCTGGCCGTGCAGGCCACCGGCGCAATCGACAACACCGGCGGCACGATGGCCGCAAGCGGCAAGGCCAGCGTGCAAGCCGCGAGCCTGGCCAACACCCAAGGCGGCGTGAGCGGTCAAAGCGCCCTGGCCGTGACCACCACCGGTACGGTTGCCAACACCACCGGTCGCCTGCAGTCCGCGGGCGACGTCGCGCTCAAGAGCGGCGATCTCGCCAACGATAAAAATGGCTTGATCGCTTCCAGCGCAGGCAACGTCGCACTCACTACAGGCGCTCTCGGCAACCAGAGCGGGACGATTGCCGCCGCGAAGCTTCTGAGTCTGCAGGCCGAGAGCCTGGACAACACGCAAGGCCACGTCGCGCAGGCGGGCGATGGCACGCTGCGCCTGGCCACGAGCGGCGCGCTCACCAATACCCAAGGCGAAATCGCAAGCAACGGCCGCCTCGACCTCGGCGCCGGGGCACTCACCAACGATCACGGCGCCATCACCAGCCAGTCAGACAGCAGCGTGAGCGCGCAGTCGCTGGCCAATGCCGAGGGTCGCATCCAGTCGGGCGCAGCGCTCGACGTTGCGAGCGCCGGCGCCCTCGACAACAGCGCGGGCACGTTGCTCGCGGCCGGAATGCTGCACGCCACGGCCGGCGGCGATCTCACCAACACCGGCGGCAAAGTGCTCGGAGATGCAGGCGTCACGCTCGCAAGCGCAAGTCTCGCCAATGGCCAAGGCGGCGCCATCGGCTCCAGCGCCGGCGCGGCAACCATCATCACCGGGGCGCTCGACAACCAGAGCGGCGTCATCGCGGCCGCCGCCGGCACCACGGTCACGTCACAGGCGCTCGACAACACCGCGGGTCAGATCGCAGGCGACACGCTCCCCCGGCTGCGCGAGCACGTAGAGCTTGGGCGCGAGGACCGTTTGCGCGCTGCCGTCAGGCAGGGTGACGGTTTCGTTCACGAGCCAGACGATGTCGCTCGTGAGCGCGGCGATCTGCTCGGCCGTGAGTGCAATGCCCGGGCGCAACTGGTGCGCCTCGGCGTAGGTGATGCCGGCATCCATGAGGGCACGGTATTCGGCGTCGTTGCTGGTGTAGTCACCGATGAAGCGCTGCGCCGTCAGTTGCCCCACTTGCTGCTGAATGAGCTGCTGCTCGTAGAAGCCGTCGCCCAGGCGCCGCTGCAGGGTGGCCGGGTCGAGCCCCAGGCCGTTCAGCATGTAGTCCAAAGAAAGCCACTGCCCGCGCTGAGTGAACGCCGGGTCGGTTTCGACGAGGGGTGCGTTCGGGTTGTCCGCGTTCAGGACGTAGAGGCTGCTCGCGGGCAGGTGCGGGCCGCTCTCGAGCGTGCGCACCGTGAGCGCGGCGCCGCTTGCGGCGTGGCCGGGGTATTCGGCTACCACAGGGACAATCCCACCAACGCCACCCGCAAAGGGACCGGCCTGCGAAGCGGAAGCACCGCTGGCGCCACTGCCTGCATCGAAGCCTTGGCCGAAGCCGGATGCGCCGGAGCCGGATGCGGCAACGTTCTGGCCGGTATTGCCGTTGGCGCGCACGTTGCCGGTTGCGCCCGAGTTGGCGTGCTGCAGGTAAACGGAAGGGGCGAGCGCGATGGTTTGGTAGGTGGTGCTTGCGTAGCCCGTCGCGCCACCCTGCGGATCATGACTCCACGACTCGTCGCCGAACACACCGCCGCTGTGGTACTTGACGTGGTATTCCTGCGCCGTGCCAGCGGTGGTCGTGGTGCGCGTCCCCTGGGTGCTCTGGTTGTTCGGGCCCGGCCCCTGAACCGCAATGGTTCCGCCGGCAATCACGATACTGTCGATGTTGTTGAGCTGACCGGCAATTGCGATGTCGCCCCCGGCCGTGATGCGACCCGGACCGGTTCGTAGGAGCTGGTCCTCGCTCACCTGCTGCGTGACGCCGGTATACGCAACGAAATTGTTGCCGTGCGAGACCGAGTTATCCAGCTCACGAAGGTTCTCGGCATTGGCCGCGTTGACTGCGTCGTTCAGCGCGATGGCCGCATGGGTATGGGCCGCCTGATCGGCGTCGTACGCCGTCATGGCTGCGTCATACCCCGGGCGGTCGGCACCCGACGGCCACGTGTAATAGATTTGACCCGCGGACCAGTCGTTGCCTCCCGCATCGTACGGGCCCTGCGCGCCGTAAGCACGGGGGTCGGGCAGCGCGACTGCCGTTTGCGGCGGCGGCGCGACGCCAAATTCCGCGAAGCGCGAGGAGTTGCGCGGTTCCAGAGCAGTCGGCACTGCCGCGCATTCCATGGTTTCTCCAGTTCCGGTGCACGCCGAATGCTCAGGAACGTACGCCGGCGGGTAAACAGTGAAATAGCGGTCCGGATGTGCCGCCAAGATCAAATGCGAACCACCTTTCGCCTGATCTCCCCAGACAAAGCCGCTTTGCGGCAGTGGATCCGTCCCCGGGTATCCGTACATGTCTGGTTCGTTCGTTTTGGATATCGGCACATTGCGTGCGATCAGCAGGTCCGGGTTGGTGTTGTTGATGGTCAGCGCCGTAAGGGTCAGATTGCCGCCGGCATTGATGCCGCCGTCAGGGTGGCTCGCCGACCCGGCGTTGTTGATGGCCCGCGCCTGTCCCGTCGCCTCGCGGTTCGCATCGAGGGCGCCGCCGACGCGCATGTCGCCCAGGCTCATGAGCGTGGCGCCGCCCGCGTTGTCGACGATGCCCGCACCGATATCGAGGTCGCCGCGCGAAGCGATGGTGGCGGCAATGCCTCCTTCGGCACCGTTGTCGACGGTGCCCGCGGACACTGACACGTGATCGCCGTAAATACGGCCGGTCCCGATGTTGTTCACCGCACCCGCATCGATCCGCGTGTCGCTGCCATCGATCAGGCCATGGTTGGTGAGTGTGCCGCTCGCACTCACGCTGGTGATGCCCGCGGAGGTGATCTCAGCCCCTGCCTGGTTGTCGATGTTGACGGCATTCACCATGGCGCCGGTGGGCCGCCATCAAGCCCGCGCCTCGCGGGCGCCTGCGCGGCGATGGGCGCGTACTCACCGACGCTCAGGAACAAGCGATCCAGCGCCTGATCATTGATCACCGTCCCGAGCAATTGAAGATGGACTCCTTTCTGTGGAGCCGTCCTGCTGTGGCTGAACTCATCGAGCGCGAGTACGGTATTCGCCTGCAGTCGCGCAGCGTGGGCAAATACCTCGCCCGCTGGGGTTTCACGCCGCAAAAGCCGCTCAAGCGCGCCTACGAGCAAAAGCTTGAGGCGGTGCAGGCGTGGCTGCAAGGCGAATACCCCGGTATCGAGCAGCGCGCCCGTGCCGAAGGGGCCGAAATCCACTGGTGCGATGAGTCGGCACTGGTGAACACCGACGTGCGCGGGCGCAGCTTCGCTCCCAGGGGCAAGACACCCGTGCTGCCCACCGTAGGCGGCACACGCCAGAAGCTCTCCATGATCGCCACCGTCACCAACC
>SCQQ01000038.1 GCA_004299095.1 Burkholderiaceae bacterium
GCTTGGTGTGAGCGGACTCCGCGCTTACCGCCGTACCGGGGCGCGTGAGGGTGCGCAGCTCGTCCAAGCGGGCGTCGCCTTTCACTTGCACCCGCGGGCCGTGCTCGGTCTCTGCGTAGGCCACGTGGCCCTTGAAGCTGCCTTCGGCGCGCGCGATCTGCACGTTCAGGGCATCGTGCAGGTATGGTTCGAACGCTTGTAGCGGCAGGCGCACGGCGTCCACCGTTCCGGTGGCGGCAACCGGCGCCCACGCAACGTCACCGCGCCAAGCGAACTTTCCGGGTTCGCCGTCGGCGCGGCGGCCGGTCCCGATGCGCGCGCTCACGTCCAGCTCCATCGGCCGCTTGCCGTCGAGGTCGAGCTTGCTGGCGTTCACCTGCAGGTCGGTGACTTCGGCGCGCACCGGCCGGGAGGTGGCCTCGTCGATCCAGCCGACGGTGCCGCCGTCCAGCGTCAGCGCATTCACCCGGACGACCCAACGAGGCGTTGCTTTCCCGTGTCCGTGGGACGACGTTTTGAGTTTGGCGGCCGCTGGCTCGGCGTCTTTCGGCTCGCGCAGCCAGCGCTCGAACATCCAGTGTTGGTGCGCGTCGCGCTCGACCACGATGCGCGGATCCTTGATGCCGATGCGCCCAACGGTCACCGCTTGGGCTTGTGGATCGACCTTGACGTTGGCGAGTTGCAGTTGCCCGATGCCGGCCAGTTCGTCCGGCCGGGCGGATCGATTGCGCGGTGAGCGGGGTGCGGCGCCCGCTCCAGAGAGCCGCAGGGAATCGAGTTGCACGTGCTCGGCCGTGACCGTCCACGCGGGCGATTGCGCTTTCTCTTTGGCCGGCGCCCATTGCACCCGGGCATCGGCGCCCAAGGTGCCGCTCAGGTGCGGTTCCAGGTAGGCAGCCAGGTACGGTGCGGCCAGCGCGAGGGGGAGGCCGGCGGTGTGGATCGCGACCTCGCCCTGCGTCGGGCTCACTTGCCCGTCAAATTTCAACGTGGCTCGCGCGGGCGCTGCTGTCGTTTCGATCTTTCCGTTGGCGGGTTTCTCGGCCGGCGCGTGGCCTTTTGCGCCTTTTGCCTCGACTTGCGCTGGGGCAGGCGCGGCGGATGTGTCGGAATCCAGCGCAGCCGAGCCGCTCAGCTTGAACGGTTTGTCCAACGGATACGCGACGGATTCCGCAGCCAGTTCCAATTGACCCACGCGGATGACGGCGGGCGGCCCGGTTTTGCCTGCGGCCTCGGCATCGCGCCAGGCCACGCTGCCGCCGCGTACCGCCAGTTTGTCGATCAGCAGGGCGAGCTTGGGTGCGCCCGCCGTGCTCGCGTCCGGCGCCGTGTCGCCGGGCTTGGTTGCCGCTTCTGACGCCTTGGCATGTTCGCCCTTGGGTTTCTTTTCCGCGATGTTTTGCGGCAGCAGGTTGATCGCCCCAGACGCATCGCGCCGGACGTCGACGCTCGGATCGTCGAGTTCGATCGACGCCAGGTGAATTTGCTGCGCGAGCGGCTGCACGTCGGCCAGTTGCACCTTGAGCGCGCCGAACGTCAACGCTTCGGTGCCTTTTGCATCCGCGGCCTTTAGCTTGCTCACGCCAAGCGTTCCGCTCAAATGCAGCGCGGGTTTCGGTGTTTGCTCGAACGTCAGTTGCAGGTTCGCGTCCACCACGCCTGCCTGCAGTTTCAACGGCAGGTCGGCCGGCAAGTAACCCAGGTAAGGCTCCAAGTCAAACTGCGCCAGCTTGAAACTCGCCTCGGTGTGTTGCGACGGGTCGAACGGCAGCGCCTCGGCCTGCGATTCGAAGTGGCTGCCGTTCAACGTGAACGCCAGTTGCGGCTGCACCTTGACTTCACGCGCCGCGGGCAGGTCGCTGATGAACGGCAGCGCCAGCCGCAGGTCACGCAGCTTTTGCACCCGGTTGACCACGCGGTCGTCCAGATCGACGCGGCCGCCCTGCAGCACGATGTTGTAGATCGCGAAATTCAGCGGCTTCGAGGGCTTGGACGGCTTCGGCTGGCCGTTCAGCCGGGTGACGATGTCGTCGATGTCGTAATGGCTGCCGTCCAGGCGCGTGAGGCGCAGCACCGGGTCGTCGAACTGCACCGCGTCCAGCACGGGCCCCAGCTTCCACAGTGACTGGATCGACGCGTTCACGTAGATCCGCTGCACCGTGAACTGGTCCGGCTGTCCAGCCAAGCCGCCGACGGCGAGGTCATGGACCGTGAGTTCCAGCGACCACGGCTTGAAATCGATTTTCCCAATCGTGACCGGCCGACCCAGCTCCTGGCTCGCGATCTTCTGGCCTTGCCAGCGGGCGAGTGGCGGCACGGCCAGCCACAGTACGCCCCAGATGAGCAGCACGGCGATGACGACCCAGGCAACCCAGCGCGCTGCGCGGTGCAACAGGCTGCGGCGGACGGGCGCGATGATCGCGGCTTCCGCCTCGGCAGGGGGAGGCGTTGGGGATGCGGGATTGGGTTCGTTGGACATCACGGTCGTGAATTTTGGCAGCAAGCATGGGGCGGATGCCAGATTGCGCGGCATCGGCGTCGACCGACGATGTCAAGTCTGCACCGTTCCGACTTCTCCGTGACCTCGTCGGTTGAATCGGTACCGTGCCGGTGCGTCGATGGGAGCTCGTCTGGAGGCCGCCGTCTTTTGTTCCTGGATGATGATTCCGAGAGCAGGATCGAAGGGACACGCTTGGCCAAAAAAACGTCGAGACGACTCTCGAAACCGAAATGTCGTCGTCCTGGAGCGCCTATCGGCGCAGCGCCTGCCGGCCAATGTGCTGCGCACCCGCATTTGTGGGCCGCTGATCCTGAGCGGATTGGTGCTGGCGCTGAATGCGCTGCACAGCGCCTTGTGATCCCTCCGCGCCGCGGAGTTGCGCGCGGCCTGCGGAACTACATCAGCAAGTGCTCGGCCGCGTTGTGGCCGCCGAGGATCACGTAATTGACTTTGCGGATGTCGCTCAACTGCGTGCCGCCGGCGTAGCTGATCGAGCTTTGCAAGTCTTGCTCCATTTCGACCAGCGTGTCGGCCAGATGGCCCTTGATCGGCTCCAGGATGCGCTTGCCTTCGACGTAGCGGTACTCACCCTTGTTGAAGTCGCTGGCCGAGCCGTAGTACTCCTTGAAGCGCTCGCCGTTCATTTCGACCGTGGGGCCGGGCGATTCCTCGTGCCCGGCGAAGAGCGAGCCGATCATCACCATCGACGCGCCGAAGCGGATGCTCTTGGCGATGTCGCCGTGGCTGCGGATGCCGCCGTCGGCGATGATGGGCTTGCTGGCCACGCGCGCGCACCATTTCAGCGCCGAGAGCTGCCAGCCGCCGGTGCCGAAGCCGGTCTTGAGTTTGGTGATGCACACCTTGCCCGGCCCCACGCCCACCTTGGTCGCGTCGGCGCCCCAGTTTTCCAGGTCGATCACGCCTTCGGGCGTGGCCACGTTGCCGGCGATCACGAAAGTGCCGGGCAGTTGCGCCTTGATGTGCCCGATCATGTCGCGCACCGTGTCGGCGTGGCCGTGGGCGATGTCGATGGTGACGTAGTCGGGCGCCAGGTTCTGTGCCTTGAGATCGTCGACCGCAGCGTAGTCACGCGGCTGCACGCCCACCGAAATGCTGGCCAGCAGCTTGCGTGCCTTCATGTCGCGCACGAACGCCACGCTGTCCAGGTCGAAGCGGTGCATCACGTAGAAATAGCCGTGTTCCGCGAGCCAGATGCACAAGCCCTCGTCAACCACGGTTTTCATGTTGGCGGGCACCACCGGCAGCTTGAAGCGGTGGCCACCGAAGTCGGCGTGCGTGTCGCACTCGCTGCGGCTTTTCACGCGGCACTTGCGCGGCAGCAGCAGCACCTGGTCGTAATCGAAGATTTCCATGAGTTCCAAGCTCCATCAGGTGGGCAGAAATGGGCGCTTGGCCGGCGCGCGGCTCCTGCGCGGCGCGCGCAAGAAAAACCGAGCCAGAAAACTTGGGCCCGGTGATCCATTGTAGGGGGGTGAGATCAGTGACGCGCGGCTTCGTCACGCGCGACCTGTAAGTAAGCGGCAATTGCAGTGATTACTTGCCGTCGCAGGATGTTTGCATCGGGTCTGCTTGGGGCGTTTGAGCGCGTCAGGTAGGCGTGCGTGACCAGGCCATATAACAGGGCTTGGCACACGCCTGCGGCATCGCGTGCCGGCTGGCCGACTGGCCAATCGCGGGTAGCGGTGATGGCTTCGGTCCAAGCGTCAACGAAACGCGCGTACATCTTTCGATAGGCATCGAGACCGGAGAAGCGGCGTTCCAGGAGGTAGTGCGCAGCCCATTCCTCGGGATGTTCGCGATGCATCGCCAGCAGCGCGTCGACGATCGCGCTGGCCATATCGACCAGCGATTCGCCACGGTGGCGCGTGGTGACTCCGCGCAGGGTTTGTACCAACATCTTGGAGCGCAGGTGCAGGCTCACGCGTGCCAAGTCTTCTTTGCCGGCGAAGTAGTCGTAGAAGCTACCCAGCGCGGTCCCGGCCACACCGGTGATCTCACGCACCGTGATGGCGGCGTAGCCGCGTTCGACCAAAAGCTGAACAAAAGCTTCGCGCAGTGCGCGCGCGGTTTGATTGGATCGCGACTGCCGAGGTCGACGGCGCTCAGCATGATCGGGCCGACTGGGCTTGGGTTTCATGTCTGAGCGAATCCGAACATCCTGAGGGAGATTGCTACCTAGAATTTTTTCAGGTGGCGACACACCGCTGCGCACAGCTTGCGACTGCGTGTCGCGATCCCCGTCCGACCAACATACAAGGAAATCGTCATGGCTGACATCTACCCCAACAACCAGGTCCCGGTATTGGAAGATTACAACTTGTACACCAGCGACCCGGCGCTGCGCCGTGCGGTCGAACGCGGGGGCGCCGGCTGGCGCGACGACGAACTGGTGCGCCAAGGTGCTGAATATGGCAGCGCCGAGGTCTTGCACGTGGCGGAGGAGGCCAACCGTTTCCCGCCCGAGCTACGCATCTATTCGGCTTTGGGTGATCGTATCGACGAGGTGCGCTTTCACCCGGCCTGGCACCGGATGATGGCGATTGCACGCCGCAACGGCATCGTCAACTTGCCAATGTTTGATACGCGTGCTTCGGCGTGGGTCGGCTATGGCGCGTCGCGCTACCTGCATAGCCAAGTCGAATCGGGTTCGAACTGCCCAACCACGATGACCAACGCCAGCATTCCGCTGCTCAGGCGCAACCCTGACCTTTGGGCTGAGATCGAGCCGCTGCTGGCATCGACCGACTACGACGCACGTGATATCCCGCTGACAGAAAAGCGTTCGATCAATGTCGGCATGGGCATGACCGAGCGCCAGGGTGGCAGCGACTTGCGCACCAATAGCACCCGTGCGGCGCCAAACGGCAACGGAACCTGGGGCGACGAATTCCTAATCAATGGCCACAAATGGTTTTTCTCTGCGCCGATGTCCGATGGCCACTTGGTGTTGGCGCGCAGCGAGGAAGACGGCCAGACCTGCTTTTTCGTGCCGCGCTGGCGTCCTGACGGCACGAAGAACGGCATCCACATCCTGCGTTTGAAGGACAAGGTCGGCAACCGCTCCAACAGCAGCGGCGAAGTCGAGTTTCACGATGCCTGGGGCGTGCGCGTCGGTGAGCCAGGGCGCGGCATCGCCACCACGATCGAGATGGCGAGTTATACGCGCCTCGACTGTGCGCTCTCTAGCGCCGGTTTCATGCGCCAGGCGTTCGTGCAGGCGCTGCACTATGCCCGCGGCCGTTACGCGTTTGGCCGTGCGCTCGCCGAACAGCCCGTGATGGCGGTTTTGCTCGCTGACATGGCGTTGGAGGTCGAGGCAGCGCTGCTGCTGGCCATGGACTTGGCCGGCCGCTACGGTTCTGACGATGGAATCGACGCGGCCTGGAAGCGCGTCGTGACGCCGGCGGCCAAGTTCTGGAACTGCAAGCGTGCCGTGGCCTTCACGGGCGAGGCGATGGAGGTGCTTGGCGGCAACGGCTACATCGAAACTTTGCCGATGGGCCGTTTGTTTCGTGAGGCGCCGGTCAATTCAATCTGGGAAGGTTCAGGCAACGTCATGTGTCTGGACGTGCTGCGCGCCGTTGCGCGCCACCCGGATGGCGCGCACGCGTTGCTTGACCATTTGGGTGAGATTGCGTCGCAGGAGCCCGTCCTTGCGGCACGAGTGCGGAAATTGCGCGATGCCATCGCTCAGCCAGCCGAACGGCTTGAGCGTCAGGGTCGACGCTTCACGCAAAGTCTGGCACTGACGGTACAGGGGTGCCTGATGCTGCGCGACGCCTCGGACGAGGCCGCAGCAGCATTCATCGCCAGTCGCTTCGACCCGGACTGGGGCGCGGTGCTGGGCGTGGACTGTGGCAGTGACGACGCGGCCGCGCTCCTGCGCGAGGCTTGGGCGGATTGATCGATTCCACGCTCGCTCCGGTCGTGAGACGGCCGGGGCACACGCCGGCGACGCAGCGCGAAGAAGGCAATGACTTCATGCGGCGACCGAATTCGCAATCGAACGAAGGCGCCTCGTCGGAGGGAGAAGCCATGGACAATTTATTCGACTTCGGAAGAAAGATCCTTTCCAGGCAACCGTTTAGCGTTCTCCTGGGCACCGAACTGACGCGGTTCGAGCCCGGCCACGCAGAATTGACGCTCAGAATGAAAGACGAGTTCAAGCAGCAGCATGGTTTCGCGCATGGAGGGGTCGTCAGTTATCTGGCGGACAACTGCCTGACTTACGCAGGGGGCTCGGTTCTCGGAGATGCGGTCACGTCCGAATACAAAATAAATTACGTCCGGCCGGCAATCGGCCAAGTCTTGGTTGCGCGGTCTTCCGTGCTTTCGTCTGGTAAACGTCAGGCTGTTTGCGAGTGTCGAGTTTTTGCTCGCGACCGCGACCAGGAAAAGCTGGTAGCCGTCGCGCAAGGCACAATCACCAGGGCGTAGTGGAACCCGACCAGGCGTTGTTTCTACGGGCTGGCGCCGACTGAGACCAAGGAGTACGTGATGATGGATTTCATATCGGTCCTTGACCAACAGGCCCAGACGCGCGGCAGCGCAATCGCGCTGCGCGCTACCGGTCACGAGTGGAGCTATGCCGATCTGGCCCATGAAAGCCGGCGCGCGGCCACCGTGCTGCAGGGCCTGGGCGTGCGGCCGGGCGATCGTGTGGCGCTCTTTTGCTACAACACGCCCGGGTTCGTCTTCGCGCTGTTCGGCATCTGGCGCCTGGGGGCCACTGTGGTGCCGGTGAACCACAAGTTGCGCGCGCCGGAAGTGGCATACATCCTGCACCATGCGCGCGTCACGCTGTGCATCGCCGATGGCGTGCTGGCGCCCATGTCGCGGGAAATCAAAGGCGACACCCAATGGCTCACCACCGGCAGCGAACAGGTCGGCATGCCGCATTTCGATGCGCTGCAGGCCAAGGCCCGGCCATATGCGGACAAAAGCACCGCGCCGCATGACGCTACGCTGGCCGAAGTGCTCTACACCTCGGGCACCACCGGCCGGCCCAAGGGCTGTCTGCACACCCACGCCGGCATCTACCGCACGGCGCTATGCAGCGTGGCGGCGGTGTCGCTCACGCCCAGCGACCGCACGCTGATCGCCATGCCGATCTGGCACTCGTCGCCGCTCAACAACTGGCTGCTGGGCACGCTCATGGTGGGCGCCACCGCGGTGCTGCTGCGCGAGTACGCGCCCAAGGCGTTCCTGGAAATCATGGCGGCCGAGCGCATCACCTTCACGTTTGGCGCGCCGATCGCGTTCCTGGCGCCGCTTACGGCCGTGCCCGACGTGTCCGCGTATGACCTGAGCGCCATGCGTCTCTGGACCTACGGCGGCGGCCCGCTGGGTGAGGAAATGGCGCGCAAGCTGGCCGCGAGCTACAAGAGCGACCGCTTCATGCAGGTCTACGGCATGACTGAATCGGGGCCGCAGGGCATGGTGCTGTATCCGGACGAAGCGCTGGCCAAGGCCGGCTCCATCGGCCGCTGCGGCACGCTGGGCGTCGAAATGGAATTGCGGCGCGAGGACGGCAGCCGCTGCAGCGCGGGCGAAATCGGCGAAATCCATTTGCGCACGGTCGGCATGATGCAGGGCTACCTGGACGACCCGGAAGCGACCCAGGCGGCCTTCGACGTCAACGGCTGGTACCGCAGCGGCGACATGGCGCGCATCGACGAGGACGGCTATCTGTACATCGTCGATCGGCTGAAAGACATGATCATCACCGGCGGCGAAAACGTCTATTCCAAGGAAGTGGAGGACGTGCTCTCGGTGCACCCCGACGTGCAGGACGTGGCCGTGATCGGCCGCCCGCATCCGGAGTGGGGCGAGACCGTGTGCGCCGTGCTGGTGATGAAGCCCGGCCGCGCGCTGGACGAAGCGGCGATGACGGCGTACCTGGAACCGAAGCTCGCGCGCTACAAGATCCCGCGCGCATTCGAAGTGCGCGGCACGCTGCCGCGCACGGCGTCGGGCAAGCTCCAGAAGCACTTGCTGCGGCAGCCGGGGGCCGAGTGATCGGGGCCATTCCTACAATGGCCGGGTGAATTTCGATAGCGCCCAGCCGACCCGCGACCTGCCGCTGCTCGCGGGCCTCAACCCCGAGCAGAAAGCGGCCGTCACCCTGCCGCCCGAGAACGCACTGATCTTGGCCGGCGCGGGTTCGGGCAAGACTCGGGTGCTGACCACGCGCATCGCCTGGCTGCTGCAAACGGGGCAGGTGTCGCCGGGCGGCATCCTGGCGGTCACGTTTACCAACAAGGCGGCGAAGGAAATGCTGACGCGCGTGGCGGCCATGCTGCCGCTGAACGTGCGCGGCATGTGGATCGGCACTTTCCACGGCCTGGCCAACCGGCTGCTGCGCGCGCACCACAAGCTGGTGAATCTGCCGCGAACCTTCCAGATCCTGGACACGCAGGACCAACTCGCCACGATCAAGCACCTGTGCAAGCAGTACCAGGTGGATGAGGAACGCTTTCCGCCGCGCCAATTGCAGTGGTTCATCGCCGGCTGCAAGGAAGGCGGGCTGCGGCCGCACGACGTCTCGGCGCCCGACGCCGTCACTGCGCGCAAGGTCGAGATCTACCAGTTGTATGACGACCAGTGCCAGCGCGAAGGCGTGGTCGATTTCGGCGAGCTGATGCTGCGCAGCTTCGAGCTTTTGCGCGACAACGAGGCGCTGCGCATGCATTACCGCGGGCGCTTTCGCCACATCCTGATTGATGAATTTCAGGATACCAACCGGCTGCAATACGCCTGGATCAAGGTGATCGCCGGCTTGCCGGCCGAAGGCGGCGGCGCCGTGCTGGCGGTGGGCGACGACGACCAGAGCATTTACGCCTTCCGCGGCGCGCGCGTCGACAACATGGCCGACTTCGTGCGCGAGTTCCAGGTCGCGCACCAGATCAAGCTGGAGCAGAACTACCGCAGTTTTTCCAACATCCTGGATGCGGCCAATGTCCTGATCAGCCACAACGCGCACCGCCTCGGCAAGAACCTGCGCACCGAGCGCGGCGCGGGCGAGCCGGTGCGCGTGTTCGAGGCAGTGAGCGACCTGGCCGAAGCCGAGTGGCTGGTCGACGAGCTGCAGCGCCTGGTGAAGGAAGAGGGCTATCGGCGCTCGGAGCTTGCGGTGCTGTACCGCAGCAACGCGCAAAGCCGCGCGCTGGAGACGCAGTTGTTCAACGCCGGCGTGCCGTACCGCGTGTACGGCGGTCTGCGCTTTTTCGAGCGCGCTGAAATCAAGCACGCCATCGCTTATCTGCACTTGCTGGAGAACCGCGACGACGACACCAGCTTCCTGCGCGTGGTGAACTTCCCGCCGCGTGGCATCGGTGCGCGCACCATCGAGACCCTGCAAGACGCGGCGCGGAGTGCCGGCACGTCGCTGTATGCCGCGGCAACCCGCCTGAGCGGCCGCAGCGCTGCCAAATTGACCGGCTTCGTCGCCATGGTCGACGTGTTGCGCGAGCGGACGCAAGGCCACACGCTGCGCGAAATCATCAAGCAGGTACTGGATGCGAGCGGCCTGATCGCGCACTACCGCAACGACAGGGAAGGCCAGGACCGGGTCGAGAACTTGGAAGAGCTGGTGAACGCGGCCGAAAGCTTCGTCACGCAAGAGGGCTTCGGCCGCGACGCCGTGGCGCTGCCGCTGGACGAGCAGGGCGCGCCGATCACGCAAAGCCCGGTGAGCCAAGGTATCGACTTGGACTGGCCCGTGGAGAACACGCCGTTGCCCGACGCGCGCACCGTGGTCGATCAGGACACCGGCGAAACGCTGAGCCCGCTGGCGGCGTTCCTCACCTACGCCGCGCTGGAATCGGGCGACAACCAGGCGCACGCCGGGCAGGAGGCGGTGCAGCTCATGACCGTGCACGCCAGCAAGGGGCTGGAGTTCGACGCGGTCTTCATCACCGGGCTGGAAGAGGGCTTGTTCCCGCATGAAAACGCGTTGAGCGATGCCGGCGGCATCGAGGAAGAACGCCGCCTGATGTACGTGGCGATCACGCGCGCGCGCAAGCGCCTCTACCTGAGCCACGCGCAGGCGCGCCTGCTGCATGGCCAGACGCGCTACAACGTCCCGAGCCGTTTTCTGGACGAGTTGCCGCAGGAAACGCTGAAGTGGCTCACGCCGCGCAGCAGCGGCTACGCGGCGATCCCGGACTACGGCGTGCGCATGGATTCGGGCTGGGCGCGCGCCGCGCACGCGCCGTCGCTGGCGGAGGACATGGCGATTCCGTCGTCGTCCGGCGCGCCCCTTTCGGTCGGCACCCGGGTTTTCCACAACCGTTTCGG
>SCQQ01000039.1 GCA_004299095.1 Burkholderiaceae bacterium
GCCGGTTTCTTGCTGGCTTTCATGTGCGCCGCCACGCTGCCGTCGGCCAGCACGCGTTCGACCAGCAGTTCCAGCTTGCCGCCGGTGGGCTTGGCGCCGAACAGGCGCGCTTTCACCACCTTGGTGTCGTTGAAGACCAGCAGATCGCGCTCGGTCAGCAACGCGGGGAAATCATGAAACGTACGATCGACCGGCTCGGCGCCGCTCGCGTCCAGCAGGCGCGAAGCGCTGCGCTCGGGCGCAGGATATTGGGCAATCAGTTCGGGGGGAAGGTCGAAATCGAAATCGCTGGTGGTGAACGTGCGTGCGGACATGCGGACGGGCTGGACAGGCCCCTGCGGAGGGCGAAAAGGCAGAATTGTCCCATGCCCGATGTCGCGCGATCGCCGTCCGCACCGCAAAAAGCCATGCGCAAGCTCGGACTCACGCGCCCCATCGATCTGGCGCTGCATTTGCCGCTGCGCTACGAGGATGAAACGCGCCTGGTGCCGTTGGCGGACCTGGCGCGAGCGATCCAGCCCGAGCCGGTGCAGTTCGAGGCGACGGTGGTGCACCAGGAAGTGGCGTACCGCGGCCGCCGGCAGTTGCTGGTCACGGTGGAAGACGGTGGCGAGCGCTGCCTGCTGCGCTTTTTTCATTTCTATCCGTCGCAACTGAAGCAGATGGCGGTCGGCCAGCGCGTGCGCGTGCGCGGCGAGCTGCGCGGCGGCTTTGGCGGTCTCGCGATCGTGCATCCGACGATCCACGCCGCCGGTGCCCCGCTCGCGGATGCGCTCACGCCTGTTTATCCGACCGCGGCCGGGCTGCCGCAAGCGTATTTGCGCAGGGTGATTGCGGCCAGTCTGGAAACCGCGGACTTGAGCGAGACCATCCCGACCGAATTTCTGGCCAGACAGGGCGCGCTCGCCGCGTGGGATTTGCGCCGCGCGCTGCACTTCCTGCACCAACCGGCGCCCGGCGCATCGCTTGCGCAATTCGAAGACCACAGCCACCCGGCCTGGCAACGCCTGAAAGCCGAGGAGTTGTTGGCGCAACAACTGTCGCAGTTCAAGGCGCGCGAAGAGCGTGCGGCCTTGCGCGCGCCACCGCTGGCCACGCGGCGTGCCGGATTGCCGGAGCAGTTGCTGGCCGCGCTGCCGTTTCAGCTCACGCACGCCCAGCAGCGCGTGGGTGCCGAAATTGCCGCCGATCTGGCGCGCGACCGCCCGATGCACCGCTTGCTGCAGGGCGATGTCGGCTCCGGCAAAACCGTGGTGGCCACGCTGGCCGCGTGCATCGCGATCGACGCCGGCTGGCAGTGCGCGTTGATGGCGCCCACGGAAATCCTGGCGCGCCAGCATTTCACCAAGCTGGCCGATTGGCTCATGCCGCTGCTCGCGCCGCGCGGGCTGCGGGTGGCGTGGCTGATCGGCGGGCAAAAAAGCAAGGCGCGGGCCGAAGCGCTTGCGGCCATCGAAAGCGGCCGGGCCGCGCTCGTCATCGGCACGCACGCCGTCATCCAGCAGCAGGTGCGCTTCCGCCGGCTGGGGCTGGCAGTCATCGACGAGCAGCACCGCTTCGGCGTGGCGCAGCGCCTCAGCTTGCGGCAGAAGCAGGTCGAAGCCGGTTCCGAAGAAGAGCCGCACCTGCTGATGATGAGCGCCACCCCCATCCCGCGCACGCTGGCGATGAGCTATTACGCTGACCTGGACGTTTCCACGCTGGACGAACTGCCGCCCGGGCGCACGCCGGTCGTCACCAAGCTGGTGTCCGAGCGCCGGCGCGACGAGCTGGTGACGCGCGTGGGCCATTGGGTTGCGGCTGGCCGGCAGGCGTACTGGGTGTGCCCGCTGATCGAGGAAAGCGAAGCGCTGGATTTGCGCTACGCGACCCAGGCGTATGAAGAACTGGGCGCGGCGCTGCCCGCGGTGCGCGTGGGCCTACTGCACGCGCGCCTGCCGGCGGCCGAGAAAAAGGCCGTCATGGACGGCTTCATCGCCGGCGCGATTGATTTGCTGGTGAGCACCACCGTGATCGAAGTCGGCGTGGACGTTCCCAACGCGAGTCTCATGGTGGTTGAGCACGCCGAGCGCTTTGGCTTGTCGCAACTGCACCAGTTGCGCGGCCGTGTCGGCCGCGGCACCGTGGCGTCGGTGTGCGTGCTGTTGTTTGCCCTGCCCGAAGGCGGGCACCTGTCGGATACGGCGCGCGCGCGCCTGAAGGCCATGGCGGAAACCGGCGATGGTTTTGAAATCGCGCGCCGTGACCTGGAAATCCGCGGTCCTGGGGAATTTCTGGGCGCGCGTCAATCGGGAGCGCCGCTGCTGCGCTTTGCCGACCTTACGCTGGACCGCGCCTTGCTCGATTGGGCGCGCCACGTGGCGCCGCTGATGCTGGCACGCCATCCCGATTTGGCGGCGCGCCACGTGAGTCGTTGGTTGGGTGGGCGCAGCGACTATCTGAAAGCGTGAACGCGGGGGTGCCCCGTCCGATCGGTTGCACAGGGCCGGATGGCCCTGATTGACCGGACGGTGTAACAAAAAGTGCACCACCCGCATCCAATCTGCAACCGATCGCTGACGTGACGTCGTGCGGCCGGGACGGAGTTATGCATGGGGTCACGAGGCCTGAAGAATACTGCGCGGAACAAGGTTTTTCGCGTGGCGTTCGAGGCCTCCAGCGCACCCGCAACCGGGCTTGATTTGTAGTCGATCATCCACAGTTGCGAGCTGCCTGCACCGATGCGTAACGCAGTTTTTTGTGCAGAAAACGACCGATATCCGGCCGCAAGTGATAGGGAGATTTTCATGAAACCGGTTTCAATTGCGTGCGCAGTCGCGCTGGGTATGGCTTTGGCGGGAACCGCTCCCATCGCACTGGCCGCAGGCTCAACGCCTGAATCGATGAGTGCGATGGTTGCCAGCAACCAGGGGGCTGGCATGAATTGGTTTGGTGGCGCCATTTACAAGGGCGAACCCGCTTTGGCCGCGACCGCCGCACTCGTGAAAGCGGGCGGTGGCGCGGAGCACTTCGAATTCTCCACGGCACTGGTATCGATGCTGGGCCAGGACACCGTGAACAAGGAAGTGGCCAAGCTCACGAAGCAGTACGGTGAAAAGGAAGTCAAGACCTTTCTCGGCGGCATGACGTTCGCGATCACCGATGGCTTGAAACGCGCCACCGAAGAAGGCGTGAAACTGCCCGCGCCGGCGGACGTGGAAGGTGCCGCGCTGGCCAAGGCGCTGGTGCAAGCCGGCACCGCGCCGGACGGCGTGTTCTGGTCGGGTTATCTGTTCGACCACGCGATTTCGCACAAGCTGCACAACACGGTGATGGCGGATATCGATGCCAAATTCGGCATGGAAGCCGACGGCACGACGCACAAGCTCCTGAATCAGGCCATGTTCGACGTCGCGCAAGCCCTGGGCATGCATGACGTGAAACTCGCGTCGTTCCATTGATCGGAGCCTTGACCGTCATGAAAACGAAAACCATTTCAATGGCATGCGCTATCGCGCTGGGATTGGCTTTTGCCGGAACGGCTCCGGCCGCGCTGGCGGAAAGCAGCACGCCTGCTCCGGCAGCCGCGCCAGCAGCCGCGGCGGCGCCAGCCGCACCCAAATTGCACGCAGCCATGCGCGCGCTGTGGCACGGCCACATCGTCGCCACACGCGAATATGCGATGGCGGTTCACGCAGGCAACAAGGCCGCGGAGAAAAAGGCCCAGGACGCCGAAGTCAAGAATGGCCATGACATCGCCAACGCGGTGGCTGGTTTCTACGGCAAGGATGCCGGCGAAGGCATCTTCAAATTGTTGGCAGGCCACGTGGGTGGCGTGGACGCGCTGACCACGGCGACCAAGGCCAAGAACACCAAGGGCGAAGAAAAAGCGATGAGCGATTTGGCCGCCAACGGCATGGCGATCGCCAAGTTCCTGGCCGGTGCGAACCCCAACAATTGGACGGTCGACGGCCTCAACAAGGCGCTTTTGATGCACGTGGGTGACCACAAGCAACAAATCGATCAGATCATGTCGAACGCGCCCAAAGCGGAACAGGAAAAATCCTGGACCGAAATGGAGCACCACATGAACATGATCGCGGATGCGCTCTCCGACGGGATCGCCAAGCAGTTCCCCGACAAGGCGAACTGATCTCGCGCAGCGGACGGATGCTGGCCATTGATGGTTGGCATTGAAGCAAAAGGCCATGACATGTGTCATGGCCTTTTTTGTGCATGCCCGATTGCGGGTTCATGGACGCATTTCGTCCCTGTCGCGCGATCGAGGCGTTGGTCGGGTGCTTTTGCCACAATCGGAACCCCCGTTCATTCATTGATACCTTGGTTCCGATGACGTCCGCCGTTCAACCGAACTTTCCCCGCAGCAAGCTTTCGCTCTATCTGGACCTGATTCGCTGGAATCGTCCCATCGGCTGGTTGCTGTTGCTGTGGCCGTCGCTCGCGGCGCTGTGGCTGGCGGCGCGCGGCTTCCCGGGCTGGCATTTACTCGGGGTCTTCGTCCTTGGAACGGTGCTGATGCGCTCGGCCGGGTGTTGCATCAACGATGTGGCCGACCGTGAATTCGATCGGCATGTCAAGCGCACCACCGAACGCCCCATTACCAGTGGCCTGGTGACGGTGCCGGAAGCACTCACGCTCGGCGCCGTGCTGGCGCTGGCGGCTTTTGCGCTGGTGCTGACGACCAACCGGACGGCGGTGCTGTGGTCCTTCCCGGCGCTGGCGATCGCCATCATTTACCCGTACAGCAAGCGCTGGTTCGCCATGCCGCAGGCGGTACTGGGCGTGGCCTTCAGCTTTGGCATCCCGATGGCCTACGCGGCGGTGCAGGGGCGCATTCCGGCCGCGGCGTGGCTGTTGCTTGTCGGCAATCTCTTTTGGGTGCTGTGTTACGACACCGAATACGCCATGGTCGATCGCGACGATGACCTGAAGATCGGCATCAAGACCTCGGCCATCACGCTCGGCCGCTGGGACGTGACCGCCATCATGGCGTTCTACATCGTGTACCTGGCGATCTGGTTTGGCGTGAGCGCCAGCGTGGCCGCTTCACCCATTCTCTACCTGGCTTTTGCGCTGGCCGTGGCACAGGTGCTGTGGCACTTCATGCTGATTCGCGGCCGCACGCGCGACGGCTGTTTTCGCGCCTTCAACAAGAACCACTGGCTCAGCTTCACGTTGTTTGTCGGGATCCTGCTGTCGCTGGCGTTCGCACGCTGATCAGTCAGACGCGCCCGAATTCGTCGCCGAGTTCCTTGGCGCGCGTGCAGGCTGCGTGCATGGCTTGCACGAAAGCGCTTTGGATACCGGACTGCTCCATCGATGTCAATGCCGCAAATGTGGTGCCGCCCTTGCTAGTGACGCGTTGGCGCAGCGTACCGAGTGACTCCTCGCTGCCGGCGGCCAGGGCGGCGCTGCCCGCAAACGTCTGTTGCGCCAACTGGCGCGCTTGCGCGGCCGTCAAGCCGAGTTCGGTGCCGGCTTGTTGCATGGCTTCCAGGAAGTAGAAGACGTAGGCCGGTCCCGAGCCGGAGAGCGCCGTGACGGCGTCCAGATGTTCCTCGCGCTCTACCCAGATCGTGTCGCCAGCGCAGCGCATCACGGCTTCGGCCAGGTTCCTGTCGGCGGCACTCACGTCGGCGGGGGCGAACAGCGCGGTCATGCCGTGCCCGATCAGCGCGGGCGTGTTCGGCATGCAGCGCACGATGTGATTTGCGTGCGTGGCGTCGACCAGATCGTGCAGGCGGATGCCGGCCATGATGGACAACTGCGCGGTTTGGCCGACGTGGGGCGCCGCGAGTTGCGCGGCAGCGCGAAAGCTTTGCGGCTTGACGGCCCAGACTACCAGGTCGGATTGGCCGAGCGTGGCATCGGGTGCGGCCAGCACCGTCACGCCCAGGCGATCGTGCAACCGGTTGCGTGCTTCTTCGGCGGGGTCGACCGCCAGCAATTGGGCTGGTGGGACGCCATGGCGAATCAGGCCGCTCGCGAGCGCGCTGGCCATGTTGCCGGCGCCGATGAAGGCAATACGGGTCGAGGGTTGCAGGGTGGATCGGGTCATGGGAATTCCGGGTTTCGATGGCGTCGCACCGTGGCGGCGGCTGATGGTCGGATTGTGCAGTTTCCAACGCGTTGAACCGATGACCGGCGCTGCGTGCGGGGCTCGAAGCAGCGTGGGTTGGTGCGAGTGCATGGCGCATCCCCGAAATTCCTGGGGCGCGATGGGCGACGTTCGACCCTCCGGTCGGGCGGCGACCGTGAAGGCCGGCTATACCCGCCGTGCCAATCCGCGTTTGCAGGGTTGGGATGCGGTCCGGCGATCCGGTCGTCTCGCGCCGCATTCGAGGGTGGCCGCTTTATCCGCTACGCTTGCGCACATGAAGCGCTTCACACCGCCCTGTGTTTTGGCGCTCGACCAGGGGACCACCAGCAGCCGCGCCATCGTGTTCGATGCGCACGGCACGGTGGTGTGCTTGGCGCAGCGCGAGTTTGCCCAGCATTTCCCGCGTCCCGGCTGGGTCGAGCACGACGCGGGCGACATCTGGACCACGCAGCTCGCGGTGGCGCGCGCATGCCTCGATCAGTTGCGGACGTTGAAGCGCGGCGCGGGCGTTTCCGTGGGCGACGTGAAAGCGCTCGGTATCACCAATCAGCGCGAAACCACGGTGCTGTGGGAGCGTTCGACCGGCCGCCCGGTCGCGCCCGCGATCGTCTGGCAAGACCGGCGTACTGCCGCCCGTTGCGAGGCCCTGCGCCAAGCCGGCAAGGCCGACCTGATCCAGCGCAAGACCGGGCTGGTGCTGGACGCGTATTTCTCCGCCACCAAACTCGAATGGATGCTGGAGCAGGTGCCCGGCGCGCGTGCCCGTGCCGAAGCCGGTGAACTGGCGTTTGGCACCATCGACGGCTGGCTGATCTGGAACCTGACACGCGGACGCGTGCATGCCACCGATGCCAGCAACGCGGCGCGCACGCTGCTCATGAATATCCGCACGCTGGGCTGGGACGACGAGTTGTTGCGGCTTTTTCACATCCCGCGGGCCGTGCTGCCGCGCATTGTCCCGTCCAGCGGCACATTGGGCGAGACCGACCCGGAATGGTTGGGCCGGGTGATTCCGATTTCCGGCGTCGCGGGCGACCAGCAGGCCGCCACCTTCGGACAAGCCTGTTTTGCACCGGGCATGGCGAAAAACACCTATGGAACCGGCTGCTTCATGTTGATGAATACCGGCACGGAGATGGTGGCGAGCCGCAACCGCCTGCTGACCACCGTGGGTTGGCAAGGGCCGGCAAGCGTGGGGCGCAAGCGCACC
Source organism: Burkholderiaceae bacterium (assembly GCA_004299095.1). GTDB lineage: Bacteria > Pseudomonadota > Gammaproteobacteria > Burkholderiales > Burkholderiaceae_C > Ottowia. The sequence continues at coordinate 7,311 of SCQQ01000039.1, forward strand.
GCTTATTGCCTCGAAGGTTCTGTCTTCATGGCAGGCGCCACGGTGCAATGGCTGCGCGACGGGCTGCAAATCATTCGAAGCGCCGCCGAGATCGAGCCGCTCGCCGCCAGCGTGGCCGATACTGGCGACGTGTTTCTGGTGCCGGCGTTCACCGGCTTGGGCGCGCCCGACTGGGACGCCAGAGCGCGCGGCGTGCTGATCGGCCTTACGCGCGGAACGACCCGGGCCCATATTGCACGGGCGGTGCTCGAAGCCATTGCGCTGCAGTCGGCCGACGTGTTCGCTGCCATGGGCCGCGATGCCGGCATGGCGCTGACTGAATTGCGCGTGGACGGCGGCGCCAGCCGCAACAACCTGTTGATGCAACTGCAGGCGGACTTGCTCGGCGTCCCGGTGGTGCGGCCGTGCGTGACCGAAACCACGGCACTGGGCGCGGCCTACCTAGCGGGATTGGCCACGGGCGTCTGGTCGGGCGGCGCCGAGATCGCGGCCCAGTGGCGCGTGGATCGACGTTTCGAGCCGCGCCTGTCCGAGCCCGTGCGCCGGGCGCGGCTGGCGCGCTGGCGTGCTGCGGTGGAGCGCTCGCGCGCCTGGACGCTTTCCTAAAATGCATAGTTTTGGGCACGGAGAGTTCAGGTGGCGGTTGAAGGGGAGCGCGACTCGAGAGTGAAATCGTCTGCGGCGCCGCTGCCAACCGAGCGCGCAGCGCTGTGGTCTCGCCTGACCACGCCGCGACGCCATGACTTGGCGGTAGTGGGCGGCGGCGCCACCGGGCTCGGCGTGGCGCTGGATGCCGCGCTGCGCGGCTACAGCGTGGTGTTGCTGGAAGCACACGACTTTGCCAGCGGGACATCGTCACGCGCCACCAAGCTCGCGCACGGCGGCGTGCGTTATCTGGCGCAAGGCGACATCCACCTGGTGCGCGAAGCGCTGCACGAGCGCAAGCACATCCTGCAAAGCGCGCCGCACCTGGCGCAGCCGCTGGCGTTCGTGATGCCGTCGTACAAATTGTGGGAAACGCCGTTTTACGGCGTCGGCCTGAAGATTTACGACGCGCTGGCCGGCCACGAAGGCTTGGGCCGTACCGAATGGCTCAGCGCCGGCGCGGTGCAGCGTCTGTTGCCGGGCGTGCAGCCGCGCGGCCTCAAGGGTGGCGTGAAGTACTGGGATGGCCAATTCGACGACGCGCGCTTGGCGCTCGCGCTGGCACGCACGGCGGCGCTGCACGGCGCGCTGCTCGTCAATTACTGCGAAGTGCAGCAGGTGTTGCACGAAGGCGGCAAAGCCGTCGGGCTGGTGGCTGCCGATATCGAGACGGGGCAGACCGCAACCATTCAAGCCGGTTGCATCGTCAATGCGACCGGTGTCTGGGTCGACCGCTTGCGTGCGCTCGATGCGCAAGCGGCCGGTGAACGCCCGCAGCCCATCGTCGAGCCGAGCCAGGGCGCGCACGTCGTCGTCGACGCCGAGTTTCTGCCGGGTCGCGACGCCCTGCTGGTGCCCAGCACGCACGACGGGCGCGTGCTGTTTGCGGTGCCATGGCTGGGTAAAGTGATTCTGGGCACCACCGATACGCCGCGCCCCGACGCGCCGCGCGAACCACACCCTGGCGCGCGCGAAGTCGATTTCATTCTGAGCGAATCGGCACGCTATTTGAAGCGCGCACCGACCCGCGTCGACATCCGGAGTTGCTGGGCCGGGTTGCGCCCGCTGGTGAAACTCTCGGGTGATCACGACACCAAGTCGATCAGCCGCGAGCACACCGTGCGTATCGCCCGCTCCGGGATGGTGACGGTGGCGGGCGGCAAATGGACCACCTACCGCGCCATGGCCGAAGACGTCCTGGCCCACTGCATTCAGGGCGGGCGCCTGCCGGCACGTGGCGCCTGCACAACCGCGGGCTTTCCGCTGGTCGGGGCGCCGGCTGGCGCTCGGCTGGATGAAAAACACCCTCTGAGCGAGGCGCAAGGTCCGCACTCGTATGGCACGGAAGCGGCGTTGCTCGACACGTTGCCGGGTGCTGACCGCTGGCTTGCTGATGGCTTCTCCGAAGCCATGGTGCGCTTCGCCGTGCGTTTCGAATACGCGCGCTCCGTCGAGGACATCCTGGCACGGCGTTCGCGCCTGCTGTTCCTGGACGCGGCGCACGCCGCGCGCGTGGCGCCTGCGGTGGCCGGTATCCTGCGGCAGGAAGGGCTGCGCGAACCGGGGCTGGAAGCGTTCTTGGGCCTCGCGGTGGCGTACGCCCAACCCGCGGCCGCGGCCAGCGCTTGACGCGAGCGCCGGAGAACGTGCATAATACGCGGCTCTGCGCTCATGGCGCGGAATTTTCCTTCCCTAAAAATACTCTGCGCCGTTTGGCTGTTGGCGCAGGGCTTCGGGCCCAAGACTGATCCGGCGTGTCGGATACAAGTTGGGAAATGTTGAAATGATCCAAACTGAATCTCGACTCGATGTTGCCGACAACACGGGCGCCAAGTCCGTCTTGTGCATCAAGGTGCTGGGCGGCTCGAAGCGCCGCTACGCCAGCGTGGGCGACGTCATCAAGGTGAGCGTCAAGGAAGCTGCGCCGCGCGGCCGCGTCAAGAAGGGTGAGGTCTACAACGCGGTGGTGGTGCGCACGGCCAAGGGCGTGCGTCGGCCCGATGGCTCGCTCATCAAGTTCGATGGCAATGCCGCAGTGCTGTTGAACGCCAAGCTGGAACCCATCGGCACGCGGATCTTTGGGCCGGTCACGCGCGAGCTGCGCACCGAGCGATTCATGAAAATCGTCTCGCTGGCCCCTGAAGTGATTTGACCGAGGTACGTCATGAACAAGATTCACAAAGGTGACGAAATCGTCGTCATCGCCGGGCGCGACAAGGGTCGGCGCGGCAAGGTCACGCGGCGCGTCGATGCCGATCATCTGACGATCGAAGGCATCAACGTGGTGAAGAAGCACGTCAAGCCGAACCCGATGAAGGGTGTGACGGGCGGCGTGCTGGAGCAGACCATGCCGATTCATCAGTCCAACGTGGCGATTTACAACGCGGCCACGGGCAAGGCAGATCGCGTGGGGGTCAAGACGCTTGACGACGGTGCGCGCGTGCGCATCTACAAATCCAGCGGCGAACAAATCAAGGCGGCAGCGAAGTAATCATGGCACGATTGCAGCAGGAATATCGCGAAAAAATCGCACCCGAACTGATCAAGCAGTTCGGTTATCGCTCGCCCATGGAGGCGCCGCGGCTCACCAAGATCACTCTGAACATGGGTGTCGGTGAAGCGGTGGCCGACAAAAAGGTCATGGACAACGCCGTTGCCGATCTGACCCGTATCGCCGGGCAGAAGCCGGTGGTTACCAAGGCCAAGAAAGCCATCGCTGGTTTCAAGATTCGCGAAGGTCAACCGGTGGGCGCGATGGTCACCTTGCGCGGCGCGCGCATGTATGAATTTCTCGATCGCCTGATCACGATTGCGCTGCCGCGCGTGCGCGACTTCCGTGGCGTGTCGGCGCGCGCCTTTGATGGCCGGGGCAATTACAACCTGGGCATCAAGGAGCAAATCATTTTCCCGGAAATCGAGTACGACAAGATTGACGCGCTGCGCGGCATGAACGTCAGTATTGCAACCACGGCGAAAACCGACAAGGAGTGCAAGGCACTGCTGGCGGGGTTCCATTTTCCGTTCAAGGGTTGAGGGTCTGTTGTGGCAAAAAAATCTTTGATTGAACGCGAACTCAAGCGCGAGCGGCTGGCGGCCAAGTACGCCAAGAAATACGCGGAACTGAAAGCGATTGCGACGGATTTCAAGCGCGCTGACGGCGAACGCGCGCAGGCGCGTCTGGCGCTGCAGAAGCTGCCGCGCAACGCCAATCCGACGCGCCAACGCAATCGTTGCGAACTGACCGGCCGCCCGCGCGGCACGTACCGCCAGTTTGGACTCGGCCGCGCCAAGATCCGCGAACTGGCGTTCGAGGGGCAAATCCCCGGCGTCACCAAGGCCAGCTGGTAATCGGCAGGAGGAAATGTCATGAGCATGAGTGATCCCATTGCCGATTTGCTGACGCGCATCCGCAATGCGCAGATGGTGGCCAAGCAGACCGTGTCCACGCCCGCTTCCAAGGTGAAGGTGGCGATTGCGCAGGTGCTGAAGGACGAGGGTTATATCGACGACTTTGCGGTGCAGGAAAACGGCGGCAAACCGCAACTCGAAATCACCCTCAAGTATTACGCTGGCCGACCGGTGATCGAACGCATCGAGCGCGTGAGCCGTCCGGGGCTGCGCGTCTACAAGAATGCCAAATCCATCCCCTCCGTGATGAACGGGCTGGGCGTGGCGATCGTGACCACGCCCAAGGGCGTGATGACCGACCGCAAGGCCCGCGCCACGGGCGTGGGCGGCGAAGTCTTGTGCTACGTGGCCTAAGGAGAAATCGAGATGTCACGGGTTGCAAAACGAGGTGTGGCGGTCCCTGAGGGCGTGAATGTCCAGGTCAAGGATGATCAGGTGTCCGTCAAGGGCAAGGGCGGCGAGATGACCCTGGTGGTCCATCCGTCGGTGCGGGTGGTGGCCGAGAACGGCCATCTGAAGTTCACGCCGGCCAACGAATCGAACGAAGCCAATGCGCTCAGCGGCACCATGTGCCAGCTGGTGCGCAACATGGTGGTGGGCGTGACCCATGGTTTCGAGAAAAAACTGGAGTTGCAAGGCGTCGGCTTTCGTGCCCAGGCGCAAGGCAGCAAGTTGAACCTATCGGTTGGCTTCTCGCACCCGGTGGTGATCGAAATGCCGGCGGGCCTGAAGGTGGAAACGCCGTCGGCGACCGAGATCTTGGTCAAGGGTTCGAACCGGCAAGCGGTCGGTCAGATCGCCGCCGAGATCCGTGCCGTGCGACCGCCGGAACCGTACAAAGGCAAGGGGATTCGTTATTCCAACGAGAAGATCGTTCTCAAGGAAACGAAGAAGAAATAAGGACTTGCATGATGATTACCAAGAAGGATCGGCGCCTGCGTCGCGCTCGTCAAACGCGCATCCGGATCGCCGGACAGGGCGTGGCACGCCTGGCCGTGCATCGTACCAATCTGCACATCTATGCGACGGTCATTTCTGGCGCCGACGGCAAGGTTGTGGCCAGTGCGTCGACCGCCGAAGCGGAAGTGCGGCAATCGCTCGGTAGCGCCGGCAAAGGCGGCAACGTGGCGGCTGCCCAAATCGTGGGCAAGCGCGTGGCCGAAAGGGCCAAAGCGGCCGGCGTCGAGCAGGTCGCGTTTGATCGCTCGGGCTTTGCCTACCATGGCCGCGTCAAGGCGCTGGCTGAGGCGGCGCGTGAAGCCGGTCTCAAGTTTTAACGGACGGGACGAGAACGATGGCGAAGATTCAAGCTAAAGGACACCGCGACGGCCCCGAAGATGGGCTGCGCGAAAAGATGATCGCGGTCAACCGTACCACCAAGGTGGTCAAGGGCGGCCGGATTCTCGGTTTTGCGGCCCTCACCGTGGTCGGTGACGGCGACGGTCGGGTCGGCGTCGGCAAAGGCAAGGCCAAGGAAGTGCCATCCGCCATTCAAAAGGCGATGGACGAAGCGCGTCGCAAGATGCGCAAGGTGCCGCTCAACGGCGGGACCATCTATCACAGCGTCACCGGGCGTCACGGCGCGGCAACCGTCATGTTGGCGCCAGCGTCCCAGGGCGCGGGCGTAATCGCCGGCGGCCCGATGCGCGCGATGTTCGAAGTGCTCGGCGTCACCGACATCGTGGCCAAGAGCCATGGCACGTCCAACCCGTACAACATGGTGCGCGCCACGCTGGATGCGCTCGATCACTGCATGACGCCCGCTGAAGTGGCGGCCAAGCGCGGCAAGTCGGTCGAAGACATCTACGCGGCTTGAGGCACGGGGAGAAAGCGAAATGGCAACAACGCAGCAGAAAACCGTTCGAGTCCAACTGGTTCGCAGCACCATCAGTTGCAGCGCGTCACATCGCGCCACGGTGCGCGGCCTGGGCTTGCGCAAGGTGGGCTCCGTGCGTGAACTAGAAGATACGGCCGCAGTGCGCGGAATGATCAACAAGGTTGATTACCTGGTCAAGATTCTCTGAGGAGCAACGCAGTGCAGCTCAATACGATTAAACCGGCCGAAGGCGCCAAGCGCGAGCGGCGGCGTGTCGGTCGTGGCATCGGCTCCGGCCTGGGCAAGACCGCCGGGCGTGGTCACAAAGGCCAGAAGTCGCGTACCGGCGGCTTCCACAAGATTGGTTTTGAAGGCGGCCAAATGCCGATTCAGCGGCGCTTGCCCAAGCGCGGCTTCAAATCGGCTGCGGTACGTTTTCGCCGCGAAGTCACGCTCTACGATTTGGAGCATCTGGGCTTGCCCGAAGTCGATCTGCAGGTGTTGCAGAAAGCGCGGCTGGTGCAGGGCATCGTCAAGGTCGTCAAAGTCGTGAAGACGGGCGAGTTGACCAAGGCCATCCACTTGAAGGGTATCGCCGTCACGGCCGGTGCCAAGGCGGCGATCGAAGCCGCAGGCGGTTCGGTCGCCTGACGGCGGCTTTTGAACGGACGATTCACGGTGGCGAAGAGCGCAACGAAAGTTTCCAAGTCGGGCAAGTACGGCGACCTGCGGCGGCGACTGATTTTTCTGCTGCTTGCCTTGGTCGTCTATCGCATCGGCGCGCACATTCCCGTGCCCGGAATCAACCCGGATCAGCTCCGGCAATTGTTCCAGGGGCAGCAGGGCGGCCTCCTGAACCTGTTCAACATGTTCTCGGGCGGCGCGCTCGAGCGCTTTACCGTGTTTGCGCTCGGCATCATGCCGTACATCTCGGCAGCGATCATCATGCAGTTGATGCCGTACGTCATGCCGATGTTCGACGAGATGAAGAAGGAAGGCCAGGCGGGCCAGCGCAAGATGACGCAGTGGACGCGCTACGGCACCTTGGGTCTGGCGCTGTTCCAGTCATTCGGCATCGCGGTGGCGCTGGAGGCGTCGCAGGGTCTGGTGATCCATCCGGGCTGGGGTTTTCGCATCACGGCCGTGATCAGCTTGACCGCCGGCGCCATGTTCCTGATGTGGCTGGGCGAGCAGATCACCGAACGCGGTCTGGGCAACGGAATTTCGCTGCTGATCTTTGCGGCTATCGTGGCCGGTCTGCCGACCGCCGTGGGCGGCCTGACCGAGCTGGTCAATACCGGCGCCATGTCGTACATCGTCGCGTTGTTCATCGTGGTGGTGGTGGGCGCGGTGACGTATTTCGTCACGTTCGTCGAACTGGGACAGCGCAAGATTCTGGTGAATTACGCGCGTCGCCAAGTGGGCAACAAAGTCTATGGCGGGCAGTCTTCGCACCTGCCGCTGAAATTGAACATGTCGGGCGTGATCCCGCCGATTTTTGCGTCGTCCATCATCTTGCTGCCGGCGACCGCGGTGGGTTGGTTCAGCGCGGGCGAAAGCAGCAGCACCTGGATGAACTGGTTGAAGGATATTGCCGGCACGCTCACACCCGGTCAGCCGGTGTACGAGATGCTGTATGCGTCGGCGATCATCTTCTTCTGCTTCTTCTACACGGCGCTGGTGTTCAACAGTCGCGAAACGGCCGATAACCTGAAGAAGAGCGGCGCGTTCATTCCGGGTATTCGCCCCGGGATTCAAACCGCCAAATACATCGACAAGATCTTGATGCGCCTGACGTTGGTGGGCGCGATTTACGTCACGCTGGTGTGCCTGTTGCCCGAGTTTTTGATCATCAAGTACAACGTGCCGTTCTATTTCGGCGGGACTTCCTTGCTGATTCTGGTGATCGTCACCATGGACTTCATGGCGCAGTTGCAGAACTACGTCATGAGTCAGCAGTACGACTCGCTCCTGAAGAAGTCCAGTTTCAAGACGACGTTTGGCAATTGATTGGGATGCGCGTGGCCGGAACAGCGGGACCGGCGGTTTGATGGGGAATGATGATGAGAGTAGCTACTTCAGTAAAGAAAATGTGCCGCCATTGCAAGATCGTGCGGCGGCATGGCGTGGTGCGCGTGATTTGCTCCAATCCGCGTCACAAGCAGCGCCAGGGTTGAGGATCGGGTCGTAACGAAAAACAGGTTGCATAGAACATGGCACGTATTGCAGGGATCAACATTCCGCCGCACCAACATACCGAGATTGGTTTGACGGCGATTTTCGGCATTGGCCGGGCGCGCGCGCGCAAGATTTGCGACGCCTGTGGCATTGCCTATTCCAAGATCGTGAAGGATCTGACCGAGGCCGAGCAGGAAAAACTGCGCACTCAGGTCACCCATCTCACGGTGGAAGGTGACTTGCGGCGCGAAACCACGATGAACATCAAGCGCTTGATGGACATTGGCTGCTATCGCGGCATGCGCCATCGTCGCGGCTTGCCGGTACGCGGTCAGCGCACCCGCACCAATGCGCGCACGCGCAAGGGTCCGCGTCGCGCGGCCGCACGGATCGCGAAGAAATAACAGAGGCGTTTGAAAACTATGGCGAAAGCACAAACCACCGCAGGCACGCAACGGGTGCGCCGCAAGGTGCGCAAGAACGTGGCCGACGGAATTGCCCACGTTCACGCGTCGTTCAACAACACCATCATCACCATCACCGATCGGCAAGGCAATGCTTTGTCGACCGCGTCGTCGGGCGGGCAGGGGTTCAAGGGTTCACGCAAGTCCACGCCGTTTGCAGCGCAGGTGGCGTCCGAGAACGCCGGGCGCGCCGCGCAAGAGCAGGGCATCAAGAACCTGGACATCGAGATCAAGGGGCCGGGGCCCGGTCGCGAATCGTCGGTGCGCGCCTTGGCCGCGCTGGGCATCCGCATCTCGTCGATTGCCGACGTGACACCGGTGCCGCACAACGGCTGCCGCCCGCAAAAGCGCCGCCGGATCTAGTTTTTTCATTGAAGACCACTGCCGCGCTCAGAAGCAGCGCGGCTCCCGCGGCACCCTGGCCGCGGCAGAGACGATAGACAAAGGAAGCACACGTGGCACGTTATCTTGGCCCCAAGGGCAAACTTTCCCGTCGTGAAGGGACCGACCTGTTCCTGAAGAGCGCGCGGCGTTCGATCAGCGACAAAATAAAATTTGAAGCCAAGCCGGGTCAGCATGGCCGCATGTCGGGTCATCGCACGTCCGATTACGGTTTGCAGTTGCGCGAGAAGCAAAAAGTCAAGCGCATGTACGGCGTGCTGGAAAAGCAGTTCCGCCGCTATTTCGCCGAGGCCCAGCGCCGTCGCGGCAACACTGGCGTCAACTTGCTGTTGTTGCTGGAATCGCGCTTGGACAATGTGGTCTACCGCATGGGCTTCGGTTCCACGCGGGCCGAGGCGCGGCAACTGGTTTCGCACGCCGCGGTCACGGTCAACGGCGCGCCGATGAATATTCCGTCGGCGTTGGTCAAGGCCGGAGACGTGGTGGCGGTCCGCGAGAAATCACGCAAGCAGACGCGCGTGCAGGAAGCGCTGCAACTGGCGGGCCAAGTGGGCTTCCCAGCTTGGGTTGAAGTGAAGACCGAGCAGGTCGAAGGCACGTTCAAGAAGCTGCCTGATCGCGATGAATTCGGCGCCGATATCAACGAGTCGCTGATCGTCGAACTGTATTCGCGTTAATTTTCTTTTTTAGCGGAATCGCCTGGTCTCGCGGCTGTTGCAGGCGACAGCGGATAGCGCGTTGCGGCGGGCGAACCTTCAAGCCGAGACGGTCACGGGGAATTTACGAATATGCAAAGCCAACTGTTGAAACCCAAAGCAATCAGCGTTGAACCTCTGGGCGATCACAAAGCCAAGGTCACGCTGGAGCCGTTCGAGCGCGGCTACGGCCAGACACTGGGCAACGCGCTGCGCCGCGTGCTGCTGTCTTCGATGGTCGGCTACGCACCGACCGAAGTGACGATTGCCGGCGTGCTGCACGAGTTCTCGTCCATCGACGGCGTGCAGGAAGACGTCATCAACGTGCTGCTCAATCTGAAGGGCGTGGTGTTCAAGCTGCACGACCGCGACGAAATCACCCTCGCGCTGCGCAAGGAAACCGAAGGTGTGGTGACGGCGGCCGACATCGAAGCCTCGCACAACGTCGAGATCATCAATCCCGACCACGTGATCGCGAACCTGTCGCACGGCGGCAAGCTCGACATGCAGATCAAGATCGAAAAAGGCCGCGGCTACGTCCCGGGCACCATGCGCCACTACGCCGACGGGCCCGAGGAGCGCTCCATCGGCCGCGTCGTGCTGGACGCGTCGTTTTCGCCCGTCAAGCGCGTGAGCTACACGGTCGAGAACGCCCGGGTCGAGCAACGCACCGACCTGGACCGGCTGGTGATGGAAATCGAAACCAACGGCGCCATCGGCGTCGAGGAAGCGGTGCGGGCGTCGGCGCGCATCCTGGTCGAGCAATTGGCGGTGTTTGCCCAGCTCGAAGGCACCGCCATCGACGAGCTGTTCGACAAGGCGCAGCAGCGCAGCGGCGGCCAGTTCGACCCGATCCTGCTGCGCCCGGTGGACGAACTGGAACTGACCGTGCGCTCCGCCAACTGTCTCAAGGCCGAGAACATTTATTACATCGGCGACCTGGTGCAGCGCAGCGAAAACGAGTTGCTGAAAACCCCGAACCTGGGGCGCAAGTCGCTCAACGAAATCAAGGAAGTACTGGCGTCGCGCGGCCTGGCACTGGGGGCCAAGCTGGAAAACTGGCCGCCCGCCAATCTGGAACAGCACTGAGAACGTCCTGATCGATTCACCCTCAGCGCTCCTGCGGGGCCGTACCTGCGGTGAGCGCGCAAGAGCCGTACCTTGTCCGGCGGCTTTTCAATTAAAAAGTACAGATAGGAACTACCATGCGTCACCGTCTCGGTCTCAGCAAACTCAACCGCACCAGCGCTCATCGGCTGGCGATGTTGCGCAACATGATGAATTCGCTCATCGCGCACGAAGCCATCAAGACCACCCTGCCCAAGGCCAAAACCCTGCGCCGCGTGTTCGAGCCGATGATCACACTGGCCAAGAAAGACACCGTCGCCAACCGTCGCGTGGCGTTTGCGCGGCTGCGCGATGACGACAGTGTGCGCAAATTGTTCACTGATCTCGGGCCGCGCTTCAAGGAGCGCGCGGGCGGCTATACGCGCATCCTGAAAATGGGCTTCCGCGTGGGCGACAACGCGCCTATGGCCTACATGGAGTTGGTCGACCGCGCCGCGGAAGACGCCAAGGCCGAGGAACCCAAGGCAGAGAAATAGACTAAAATCAGCAATTCGTCGCGCGATGGAGCAGTCTGGTAGCTCGTTGGGCTCATAACCCAAAGGTCGGAGGTTCAAATCCTCCTCGCGCAACCAATGAAATCAATGGGTTACGAAGCTCTCGTAACCCATTTCTGTCTCCGGATTCAGTTTTTGCTGCATTTTTGTCGCAGTCCGGAATAACAGCGTTGCCTACACGCCTTGCCTCAAACAATGGAGCAAGGAAATGGCAAGTATCAGGAAACGTGGCCCCTATCAATGGCAGGCCTTGGTGCGGCGTGGCGGCTGGAAGAGTTGCACGCGCACTTTTGAAACCAAGCAGGACGCGCAGGATTGGGCGGCGGGCGTCGAAGCCGACATGCGCCGCGGCGCCTTTGTCGACCGCTCGCAGGCGGAGCGGCTGACGCTCCGGGACCTCCTGGAGCGCTACCGCACCGAAGAGACACCCAAAAAGCGTGGCCGGCGCGCAGAGCGCTCCCGTCTGCAGCACCTCGCCAGGCAGCCGATGGCATCGCGGCGCCTGACGGAATTGCGCTCGGCAGACATCACCTCGTACCGCAATCAACGCCTCAAAAGCGTGAGCGGCAAGACCGTGCGGGAGGAGCTGCTCCTCATCTCGGTGGTGCTCAATACGGCGCGGCGCGAGTGGTCGATACCGGTGGAAAACTGCGTACAGCCGGTGCGCAAACCTGCTGCAGCGCAAGCACGTGAGCGGCGCTTGCAGGGTGACGAGGAGAGGCGGCTGCTCGAGGCTGCGCGCGACTCGAAAGCCCCGGGCCTCGAGTGCGCGGTGATTATCGCCATCGAGACCGGCATGCGACGCGGCGAAATTGCTGGGCTCTGCGGCACGCAGGTCGATTTCGACGCGGAAGTGATTCGCCTTGAGCACACCAAGAACGGCGAGCGGCGCTCCGTGCCGCTTTCCGAACGCGCGGAAGCCGCGCTGCACGCGCTCGGGCTGCCCAAGGCCGGATCGCTGTTCAGCTTTTTCGATTCCAACGGGCTCGGCGCCGCCTATGCGTGGGCACGAGAGCATGCCGGCATTACGGGCTTGCACTTTCAAGACCTGAGGCCGCGTCGCGCTTTGCGCCCCGCATGCCCATGGTGGTTTTGGCCAAAGTCATAGGCTGGAAGTCAATCCAGATGGCAATGCGCTACTACAACCCCACCGAGCCGGAACTCGTTCAGGCTGTGCGCGCAGCGGCTTGATTGCCGATGCGGCTCCACGGCGGTCGGCGCAACGCCCAGCGGGCGGTGCGCGCGGCAGCGCGCCCTCTCAGCGCGCCGCTTCAGTTTGTTACTTCGTTGCTTCTTCGGAAAGCGGCTTGGCGCACGCAGCAGACATCCAGGATGCGCTCAATTCTCGAGGAATCCCCCCATGCAATCTTCATCCGTATCTCGTTTCCCACGTGCTTCACGTATCGCCGAAAACGCAGTCGCTATATGCGCGGCGCTTCTCACTGCTGACAGTGCCGACACCAATGCGGGCAGCTGGGCGCTGCTCCTTGGCCTCAAGGGCGTAATCGCGCAGCAGGAAATCTGCGGGCTGCGGCATCGCGTCGGCCGCGGCATGCGGGCCAGCTTGAGCGCGGCTACATGATTGCCGCGCTCGTGCGAGCAATCTATGCGCGCCGCGTGGCCGGCGAATCCAATGCACCAGATCGCGGCCTGGTCCAATACCTCGGGCGCTCCTTGTTAGGGAAGCTCTGTACAACACCCATTTAAAAGCGATTTGACGCGCAGATTTGGAAATGATGCTCTTGGGCGCTGATTTCTCGTCGGGTGGCTCACTTTTTGGCCTCCTGCGGCTCGCTTTTGCGCGTGCCGCCGCGCAGCGGGCGCACTCATGCCCGAGCGCGCTGCAATATTCGCTTGCGCACCATCCACAAATTGGAAAGCGCACAGAGCGTTTGCAGTTGCGCGGTGTTCTTTGCCAGTCCTCGGTAGCGCACCTTGCGGTAACCAAACTGGCACTTGAGGACACGGAACGGATGCTCGACCTTCGCTCGAATGCCCGCCTTGAGCCGGCTGGGCATCATGGCAATGTTCCAGCGCGCAGTCGGATGCCGCTCACTCACTTCTTCTCGCCGCTCGGCGCCGCGGTAGCCCGAGTCGGCAAAGACTTCCTCTTCTGCGCCGTGCAGCAGCGCGGCGGCCTCGGTGATGTCGTGTGCATTGGCCGCGGTGGTGAGGGTGTGCACGAGGCCCGAGTCGGCATCCACACCGATGTGCGCTTTCATGCCGAAATACCACTGCCCGCCCTTCTTGGTCTGGTGCATTTCCGGATCGCGCAGGCCACTTGCGTTCTTCGTCGAGCTGGGCGCGGCGATCAAGGTGGCGTCCACCGCTGTTCCAGTCTTGAGCAGCAGGCCACGCTCGGCCAAGATGGCATTCACACGCCCAAAGATTTGTGCGGCCAGGTCGTGCTCTTCAAGCAGGTGGCGAAACCGCAGGATGGTGCTCTCGTCGGGCAGGCGCTCCGCTCCGATATCAAGCCGGGCAAATTCGCGCAGCAGGGGCGTGTCGTAGAGCACCTCTTCCATCGCCGGATCCGAGAGGCCCAGCCACTGCTGCTATGCAAGTGAATGCGCAGCATCGCCTCGGTTGCAAAGGGTGGGCGCCCGCCTTTGCTGCCGGGCGCCGGCGCATGCGGTGCGATGAGTGCCACCAGTTCGGCCCAGGGCACGACCCGGTTCATTTCCGTGAGAAACACACGCTTGCGCGTGGCTTTGCTCTTGAGTTCGAAGCCGCTCGCCGCGGCAAGGCTCGCTTGTTTCATGGGCTGACTCTCTCACATCCAGGCGACGATGGGCGGGTTTTGCAGAGGATCCTTAGTGCAAGGGCCGAAGAGCCGAGGGTAGTTTCTGGCGACCCTCGCGCGCACGCAGCCTCCTCGTCAATCCCATCTACCGCGGGGTTTTTGTCCGGCACGGCTCGACCACGTACGCGTACGCGGCAAAAAAGCGCGGCGAGACTACGCACGGCAAGAGCTGCGGCTCGTGAGCGACGAGACCTGGTGGCGCTGCAACAGCAAGAGCGCGCACCGCTCGGGGTACGGCCACGCCACACACCCGCTCACAGGGTCCGTGAGCTGCGGGTGCTGCGCTCGTGTTGAACGCGCGCCGTGATCAAACACTCCTCACGCGCGATTTACTGCGCCACGTTCGCCACCGCCGTGCAATCGAAACGTGTGGGAGGCCGCATCACAAGCACAGTTGCAGTCACAGACGTCATCAAGATGCTCAAGCGCGCGCTTCGGTATCTCATCTCGGAACCGACGCTTGCGGCGTTTCGCGAGTCGCTTGCGCTCCGGCTCACGGGCGACCGCCAGGCTGACGCGCAGCTCGCGACGCTCAGGAAGGTGCAGGGGCGCCTCCGGTGTTTGTCAAGAAAGATGTCCGGTAAATCAGGCCGCGAGCCTCTGGTTCGTGGGTAACTCGTCGGCCCGGTTTGCTGGGTTGAGCCACACCGTGCCGGTGGGCGTCCAGTCGCGCG
>SCQQ01000040.1 GCA_004299095.1 Burkholderiaceae bacterium
CGCAGCCGTTGGGGCATGGACTGGGGCCTCAAGATGGGCGTTCCCGACGATGTCCAACTCGTGATCCAGGCCGAAGCCGGGTTGCAAAAGCAAGCGTGACGAGGGCGATGCGCGCACCGGCCGACGGCCGTGCGGCGCGCTTTGAAATCCATGGAAAACATTGATGAAATCGCGACGGACGTGTTCCGCCTGTCGACCTACAACGACCGGAGCGGCCTGGCGTTCAACCATTTCCTGGTGCGCGACCAAGAGCCACTGCTCTATCACACTGGGCAAAAAGCGATCTTTCCCGAGGTGCTGAGCCTGGCGAAAAAACTCATCGATCCGGCGGCCTTGCGCTGGATCGGTTTCAGCCACTTCGAGGCCGATGAATGCGGCGCGCTCAATGCGTGGCTGGCGGCTGCGCCGCTGGCCACGCCGCTGGCGGGACTGGTGCTTGCGGCCACGTGCATCAACGATTTTGCGGACCGGCCGCCGCGTGTTTTGCAGGACGATGAAGTCTTCAGCACCGGCCGGCACCAGTTCCGCTTCCTCAGCACGCCGCACGTGCCGCACGGCTGGGGCGCGTCGCTGCTGTTCGACGAAACGGAACACACGCTGTTCTGCTCCGATCTGCTGGTGCAGCATGGCAAAACCGCGCCCATGAGCGACAGCGTGGTGGAGCGCGCCACCCACGATCTGGAAGAGGGCGAAAAGGGGCCGTTCCACCACGCCATTCCCTACACCCGGGACACGCACGCCACGTTCGAACGCCTGGCCGCGCTTGAGCCGCGAGCGCTGGCGATCATGCATGGCGCGTCGTTTGCGGGCGATGGCGCGGGCGCGTTGCGCGAGTTCGACCGGGCGCTGGCGCGCGTGGTCGGTTGACGCCGAGCGCAACCCGCACCGGGCCATCCATCAGTTCCTGCCCGACAGGCGCCGTGGCTAGCGACTAAAGTCAATGCCATCGGCCGCGGTACACGCGGATTGCCGCACTCTCATCGTTGAAAGGATTTGCTCATGAAACCGCCCGTTTGCGTCGTGATTGGTATCGGCCCCGGCAACGGCGCCGCGCTGGCACACCGGTTTTCCAAGGAAGGCTACGCCGTCGCGCTGCTGTCGCGCAGTACCGGTTTCTCCGAAAAGCTCGCACAGGAGATCGGCAACGCCCGTGCGTACGCTTGCGACGCCGGGCAGCCGGACGCCATCTGCACGGCGCTCGCGCAGGTCGAACGCGATCTCGGCACGCCCGACGTGCTGGTTTACAACGCCGGTTCCGGCGCCTGGGGCAACGTGGAGGAAGTGACCGAAGCCGACCTGGAAGGCGCCTGGCGCCTGAACGTGCTGGGCGCCTTCGTCGCTGCGAGGGCGCTGATTCCGGCGATGAAAAAGCGCGGTTCGGGCAGCATCATTTTCATTGGCGCCACGGCGTCGCGACGCGGCGGGGCCGGCGCCGCTGCCTTTGCACAAGCCAAATCAGCGCAGCGCACGCTGGCCGAATCGATGGCGCGGCACCTGTGGCCCGCGGGCATCCACGTGGCGCTGATCGTGATCGACGGGGTCGTCGATTTGCCGCGCAGCCGCACGCGCATGCCCGATAAACCTGCCAGCTTCTTCGTGCAGCCCGACGGCGTGGCGGCCAGCGCCTGGTGGCTGTCGCAGCAGGAACGCTCGGCCTGGTCGTTCGAGGTCGAGGCGCGGCCATTTGCTGAGAAGTGGTGAGCGGGGCGATGTTTTCGCGCGATTGCACCCTGCGTTCGTTCGTTTGAGCGTACGCGGCGCATCTCGCAGCCCGTGCGGCTTGGCGCTTTTCCTGCATTAAGTCGATGGCTCCGACCTTGCTGCGGACACTGGATTGCGGCGTCTGGGTAGCGAGCGACTGCAGGTTGGGCCACCTTCATAAAATCAACGCTGCGCTTTCCTGATTCAACGCACGGTGCGCCTTTTTCATGCCCCACGACAAGATCCTCATCCTCGATTTCGGCTCGCAGGTCACACAACTGATTGCGCGCCGCATTCGCGAAGCCCACGTGTATTCCGAAGTGCAGCCGTGCGACGTGAGTGACGACTGGCTGCGGCAATACGCCGCCGATGGCGCGCTGAAAGGCATCATCCTCTCGGGCAGCCACTCCAGCACCACGGAAGAAAGCACGGATCGGGCGCCCAAGGCGGTGTTCGATCTCGGCATCCCGGTGCTCGGCATTTGCTACGGCATGCAAACCATGGCGCGCCAGTTGGGCGGCGACGTGGAAACCGGCAGCAAGCGCGAATTCGGCTACGCCGAAGTGCGCGCGCGCGGCCACACCACACTGCTGAACGCCATCGAGGATTTCCGCACGTCCGAAGGCCACGGCATGCTGAAAGTGTGGATGAGTCACGGCGACAAGGTCACCGCGCTGCCGCCCGGCTTCACGGTGATGGCCAGCACGCCCAGTTGCGCCATTGCCGGCATGGCCGATGAGGCGCGCCATTTCTACGGCGTGCAGTTCCATCCCGAAGTCACGCATACGCCGCAGGGCAGGGCGCTGCTTGCGCGCTTCGTGCTGGACATCTGCGGCGCCCGCGCCAACTGGGTGGTAAGCGACTACGTGGACGAGGCCGTGCGTGCCATTCGCGCGCAAGTGGGCAGCGAGCACGTCATCCTGGGGCTCTCGGGCGGCGTCGATTCCAGCGTGGCGGCGGCGCTCATCCAGCGCGCCATCGGCGAGCAGCTCACCTGCGTTTTCGTCGATCACGGGCTCTTGCGGCTGAACGAGGGCGACCTGGTGATGCACATGATCGCCGGCAAGCTCAAGACGCAAGTCGTCCGCGTGAATGCCGAAGACCAGTTCCTGCAAAAGCTGCGCGGCGTGGCCGACCCTGAGCAGAAGCGCAAGATCATCGGACGCGAGTTCGTCGAAGTGTTCAAGGCCGAAGCGCACCGGTTGATGGCGCAGGACGCAAGCGGCAAGGGCGCCACGTTCCTGGCGCAAGGCACCATCTATCCGGACGTGATCGAGTCGGGCGGCGCGAAGAAGGCCGTCACCATCAAGAGCCATCACAACGTCGGCGGCTTGCCCGAGCAGCTCGGCCTCAAGCTGCTGGAGCCGCTGCGCAGCCTGTTCAAGGACGAAGTGCGCGAACTCGGCCTGGCGCTCGGCTTGCCGCCTGAGATGGTGTATCGCCACCCGTTCCCCGGCCCGGGCCTGGGCGTGCGCATCCTGGGTGAAGTGAAAAAAGAATATGCCGACCTGCTGCGCCAGGCGGACGCCATCTTCATCGAGGAACTGCGCAATACGAAAGACGCGACTACGGGAAAGAGTTGGTATGAGCTGACCAGCCAGGCGTTCGTCGTTTTCTTGCCGGTGAAAAGCGTGGGCGTGATGGGCGACGGCCGCACCTACGACTACGCCGTGGCGCTGCGCGCTGTGCAAACCACCGACTTCATGACGGCGGACTGGGCCGAGTTGCCGTACGCGCTGCTGAAGAAGGTGAGCAACCGCATCATCAATGAAGTGCGCGGCATCAACCGCGTGACGTATGACGTGAGCAGCAAGCCGCCAGCGACGATCGAGTGGGAGTGAATTTAGGTCCTTCGAGGACTATCGCCAGCTATCGAAAAACGGTCGTAACGTGTTGATGTAGAAAGAAATACATTACGGCGGCTATCGGTGGCTATCGCCGGCCAGCAAAACAAGTTGGCGGTAGCGCTGACGGTAAAAATCGGGGCTGAATTAAGACCCGCTCGTTGACTATTCAGACTTTTACCGTCTTTGACGGTAAAAGCACTCTCTGGAATGCTGGCGCCATGCGGCTTTCCGAGCATCAACAGGTTTCCTGGTCCCTGACGGTAAAAGTCGTCGAGAAAACAGGAGAGAACCTTGATGCTGGCTGACAGTGCGCTGCGGAACAAGAGCGACTGACCCACCAGCGCGCATCGTTCGGATCGAGCAAGTGTCCCTCGGGCGTGCAGAGCTTGCCTCGCGAGATCGACCACCCGCGCCAAGCCGATCCCGGCAGCTCCAGGTACGAGCGGATCCGGAGCAGCTTGAAGGCGGCGTACGGAATCGCGTTGCGGCCGGCTTCCCAGTTACGTAAAGTGCGCTCAGAGGTGTGAAAGAATTTCCCGCAGTCGGCCCGAGACCAGCCGAGCGAGCGGTACATCGCACGGAGCTTTTTCCCAAGCTCGACGCGCGCTTGCAGCACATGGGCGGGCGTCGTCGCTCGTTCCTTGGGTACATACAATGCGTATTATGTTAATAATTAGCTGACATGAAAATGTGTGAGCGTCGATGCAGTTACGTATTCACTGCGGTGTGGCGGCGGACGATGTTGCTTCTTCACATACGTGCGCCTCACGAATCTGATCACAGATGACCCCAGAACAAGAACGCTTCCTGTTTCTCAACCACCAGTTCAATGCGTGCGCCCACGGGCAGTAGCACTTTGGCGGGTGTATGGCCAAACGGCAGCCCGGTGAGAATCGGCACGTTGACTTGACTGCGCAACCGATCGACGACTTTGCGCAGCGAATAGCCGCGGTCGTGGTTGGATAGCGTGTAGCGCGTGAACTGCCCGAGCACGATGGCGGCTTGGCGCGCCAGGACGCCGGCGTACAGGAGCTGCGACAGCATGCGTTCGATGCGGTACGGGTGTTCGCCCACGTCTTCCAGAAACAGCACGCCATTCCTGATTTTTGGGAACCAGGGCGTTCCGAGCAGTGTCGTGATCAAGCGCAGATTGCCGCCCCAGAGCGTGGCCCGATGTGCCAGCACGTTCGATTCGGCGCCCTCGAGCGCTGCGAGATCGCTTTTGGAAATGCGCCACCCCACTCCCTCGGCCGCACCGTTTACCAAGTCCTCAAAGCACGCGAGTGTGATCGGATTGATCGGGTCGGCGGAAATGCCTGGCTTGCGCTTTGCTGCGTCAAGTGGTTTGGGCGCACCAAAACCTTCGCAAAGCGCCGGGCCGGCCCAGGTGATGGCCTTCGCCTTCGCCAGCAAGCCCAATTGCAGTGCCGTGAAGTCGCTGAATCCGACAAAACGGGTGCCGCGATGGACCGCGGCGGCAATTTCGTCCCACGGAATTTGCGGCAGGATACGGGTCAGGCCGTAACCGCCGCGCGTGATCAACGCGACGTCGGCGCTACTCGCCGCCGCGCGCCTGATCGCCGCAATGCGCGTCGCGTCGTCCCCCGCAAAGCGCTGCCAGCGCGTGAGCGCATTTGGGTCGATTTCAACCTGATGGCCCATTTTCGTGAGGCGCTGAATGCCGCGACGAAAAGCGGCGCGGTCCTGCACTGCGCCGGCAGGCGAATAAATGTAGATGTGCGACATGAAATCGGTTGTTCAGACCAATCGCGCCGAGCATACCAACGTGGCCGCCACGGGACGTCAGGGCAGCAGCCGCGCGCGCAACTTTTGCCCCAGCGCGCGGTCGTTCTCAGGGAGGAAGCTGCCTTTGAACCTCAGGATTTTGGTTTGCCAGTGGCGTTTCAACTCGACTTTTTCCAGCGGTCGGTCGGCCGCGTGATCTGACGAAGATGACATCGACCGGGTGCTGGAAAGTGCCCGCAAGCCGGCACAGTGTCCGCGTGAAGGAAACGGTGCTGCGTACGCGCTGCATTCGATTGGAGTCAAGCGAGGGCATTGCCGATTGATCCAAGATGCCACGTCGACCCCGGTCCGAAAAGATTCGCTCTTTCTCACCTTTGCCGTCGCAAATTCGGCCGATTCGACCTCAGTTTCGACTGGATCGCCCAGCAACACCAGCGCACGATAACGCTCCGGCGCGGCCCGGACCAAGGCCATCCCCAACCCGTCGCTGCAGCCGTGCGCCACCAGCACGATCTGCGTCAAACTCAAGCTCTCGACCCACTCGGCCAGCACATCGCGATGCCATTCGAAGCGATGCACGCCCTCTTTCTTGGGCTTGTCGCTTTTGCCAAAGCCGACCCAGTCGGGTGCCAGCACGCGCTGCCCTGCGCCCTCGAGATCGGCAATGAGGTGACGGAACAGAAAGCTCCAGGCGGGCGGATCGTGCAGGCAAACCCACGAAAGTGGACTCACGCGCGGCCCGGCGTCGATGTAATGCAGGCGCAGGCCGGCCGCCGCCGGCAAGTCGTTCAGATAGTGCGGCGCCCACGGATAGTCCGGCACATCGGCGAAAGCCGCCTCGGGCGTGCGCAGCGCGTCGTCGCGCAGCGGATCGACATTCACGCGGCGTGCCTTGAAAAAATCGCGCAGCAGCGCGCCGCACTCATCTGCCAGAACGCTGCCCTGCACTTGCGTTCGATGGTTCAGGCGCGGTTCGGCGAAGACGTCGAGTACCGAACCAGCCGCGCCCGCTTTGGGATCGGCCGCGCCGAACACCACGCGATCCACGCGCGCGTGCAGCAGGGCGCCAGCGCACATGGCGCACGGCTCCAGCGTGACGTAGAGTGTGCAGTCATCCAGCCGGTAATTGCCGAGTTGCCGCGCCGCTGCTCGCAAGGCGCGGATTTCCGCGTGCGCAGTGGGATCCGATTGGCCGATTGGCGCGTTGGCCGCAGCGGCCAGGACTTGCCCGTCTTTCACGATCACGGCGCCTACCGGCACTTCGCCTGCGGCCGCCGCGAGATGCGCTTGGTCGAGCGCCAGGCGCATGGCCTGTTCGTCGGTCATCTCCGTCGTATCCAAGCGATCACGTGCGGCCCCTGCTTATTCAGCCGAACGGGTATCGACGACCAGGTCGACGAGCAGAAGGCCATCGCCCGGCCACTGTTCGATGGCTGTTTTCAGGCGCGGAAGATCATCGACCGATTCGATCCGAATTCCGGTTC
>SCQQ01000007.1 GCA_004299095.1 Burkholderiaceae bacterium
CCGACGAACCAGAATCCGCAAAGCCCGCAGCGCCCAGCGACGCCGATTTCAATCCGCCCAACCTGGCGCTGGCCACGTTCGCGCTGTCGCTCGGCACCTTCATGCGCGTGCTCGACACCACGATCGCCAACGTGTCGCTGCCCACCATGGCGGGCGAGCTCGGCACCAGCTACGACGAGTCCACGTGGATCATCACGTCGTTCACGGTGTGCATGGCGGTCACGCTGCCGCTCACCGGGTTCCTGGCGCGGCGCTTCGGCCAGGCGCGGCTGTTCGTCTGGTGCTCGGTCCTGTTCGCGCTCTCGTCGGTGATGTGCGGCCTGTCCAATTCGCTCGGCATGCTGCTGCTGTTCCGCGCCATCCAGGGCGCCGTGTCGGGGCCGCTGTATCCGGTCACGCAGAGCCTGATGATCGCCATCTATCCCAAGGCCAAGCGCGGCATGGCGCTCGCGCTCATCGGCATGATCACCATCGTCGCGCCCATCGTCGGACCGATGCTGGGCGGCTGGATCACCGACGACTACTCGTGGCACTGGATCTTCTTCATCAACGCACCCATCGGCATCTTCGCCGCCGTGGCGGCCGCAGTGCAGTTGCACCGCATGACCGAGCGCCTCGAGCGCCCGCGCATGGACTACGTCGGCCTGTTCACGCTCGTGATCGGCGTGGGCGCGCTGCAGATCCTGCTGGACCGCGGCCAGGACGACGACTGGTTCAACTCGTCGGCCATCATCACCCTGGCTGTCGTGTCGGCGATCGCGATTGCCATCTTCCTGATCTGGGAGCTGACCGACGACGATCCCATCGTCGACCTGCGCCTCTTCCGCCACCGCAACTTCGCGGTCGGCACCGTCGTGCTGGTCCTCGCCTATTCGTGCTTCTTCGGCATCGGCCTGCTGGTGCCGCTGTGGACGCAACGGGTGCTGGGCTACACCGCGCTCTGGGCCGGGTTCGCCATGGCGCCAGTGGGCATCTTCCCGGTGCTCACCACCTACTTCGTCGGCAAGTACGGCCCCAAGGTCGACCTGCGGCTGCTGGCCGGCATCTCGTTCGGCATCTTCGCGCTGAGCTGCATGCTCAACGCCGGTTTCGACACGCAAGTCGATTTCGCCTCCGTCGCCTGGGTGCGCCTGATCCAGGGCGCCGGCGTGGCGCTGTTCTTCATGCCGGTGCTCACCATCCTGCTGTCCGACCTGAAGGGCCACGAGATCGCCTCGGGCTCAGGCACCTCGACTTTCCTCTACCAGCTCGGCGCCAGCTTCGCGGCCTCCATCATCACGTTCCTCTGGGACAGCGGCGCCGCCCGGCAGCACGCGCAACTGGCCGCACACGTCAACGCCTACAACCCCGCGCTGCGCGATTCCGCCGTCCTGCACCTGGCGCACGGCCAGATGCAGTCGGCGCTGGCGCAGATCAACGCCGTGATCACGCAGCAGGGCCTGCAGCTTTCGTTCAACCACCTGATGCACGGGCTCGGCTTCATCCTGATCGCGCTCATCGCCCTGTTGCTGCTCGCCAAGCCGCCGTTCGCAGCGCGCGCGCGGTGAAGCCAGCGCAGGCGCCGCCGGGAGCGCCTGCGCTCCGATCCGCCGGGGAATTTGCATCGAGTCCGTTTCCCTGCCGGACCCCTCACGTCCGTCGCGGCAATCCGCCAACCTGATACCCGGCGAGAATGTCCGCAACCACAACAGCCGACCATGGCGCCACATCCCGAATACCCACCTTCCCCGAAAAACACGGCCGATCGACCGCAGACCGTCATCGTGATCGCCGCGTCCATGCTGACCGCGCTGGTGGTAATCGTGTTCGCGCGCCTGGCCTACGGCCTGCTACTGCCGTCCATGCGCGCGGACCTGGGGTTGAGCTACCAGCAAGCCGGCAATCTGGGCACCATCAACGCGCTGGGCTACTTCCTGTTCATCCTGCCCGGCGGCGCCGCCGCGGCACGCTGGGGCGCGCGCAATGCCGTCATCGGCGGCCTGCTGCTGGTGGCAAGCGGGTTCATCGGCCTGACGGTGGCGCATGCCTACTGGGTCATCGCGGCGCTGATGCTGGCGCTGGGCATCGGCACCGCCTATTGCTTTGCGCCCATGCTGTCGCTGGTGGCCACCTGGTTTCCGGAACGCCGCGGTCTGATGATCGGCTATATGACGGCCGGCATCGGCGCGGGCCTGTTTCTGGCCGGCCTGCTGGTGCCGTGGCTGATCGCGCTGTTCGGCACCGTCGGCTGGCGCGTGAACTGGGGCCTGTTCGCCGCGGCGGCCGGCGCAACCGCCGTGCTGGTGCTGGCCGGCGTGCGCGACCCGCCCGTGCACCCTGACACGCACCTCGAGAGCTCGCCCGCGGCGGACCGGGGGCGCATCTACCGCAATCCGCGCATGATCGTGATCGGCATGGCGTACGGCGTGATCGGCATGAGCTACATCGTGCAGGCCATCTTCGCGGTCAGCTTTGCCGAGGCGTCGGGTATCGCCGGCACCACCGCCGGCCGGCTCTTTGCCATGTCGGGCCTGCTCGCGGTCGTGACCGGTCCGCTGTGGGGCCGGCTGTCCGATTCGTGGGGGCGCGGCAACACCCTGCTGCTCACGGTCAGCCTGGTCACCCTTGCCATGGCGGTGCCCATCGTCTCGCAGAGCCTGCCGGCCTTCTTCATTCATTTCCTGCTGTTCGGCTGCACCGTCAACGGCGCGTTCACCATGGTCCAAGCGGCGAGCACCGACCAAGTGGCCGAGCGCCACATCCCGATCGCGGTCAGCTACGCCACGCTGTTCTTCGCCGGCGGCCAATTTCTCGGCCCGGCCGTGGCCGGCTGGTTGATCGAAAACGGCGGCTTCAAGTGGGCGTTCGGGTTCACCTGCATCACCTTGCTGATCGGCGTCGCGCTGAGCCAGAAGATCCGGGCGTTCCCGAGGAAGCTGGCGGTGTCGTGAAGAAGGCGCGGCTAACGGCAGGGTTCCGTAATCGAACAAATTGAGCTGGATTGCAAGCTTCCAAACGCACCAAGCCTAATGCCGCCCATTTATCGATAGGCTAGCGGGACTTCCCACAAAATACCGATTCATGCCGCGGCCGATCGCCCTTGCGGCCAGTGGTAAAGCCGGTCGGCTTCCTTGATCGGGACGTCGTTGATGCTGGCGTGGCGCACCGCGCACAGACCTTCTTGATCGAACTGCCAGTTCTCGTTGCCGTAAGCGCGGTACCACTGCCCTGCGTCGTCGCGCCACTCATACGCAAAGCGCACCGCGATGACGTTGTCCCTGAAGGCCCACATCTCCTTGATCAGCCGGTAATCGAGTTCATGGCTCCACTTGCGCAGCAGAAACGCTCGGATTTGATCGCGCCCGGTAATGAACTCGGCGCGGTTGCGCCAGCGGCTGTTGGGCGAGTAGCCAAGCACCACCCGGTCCACATCGCGCGAATTCCAGGCATCTTCCGCGCCACGCACCTTTTGCACCGCGGTTTCGGCCGTAAACGGCGGCACGATCTTTTTGGACGACATCATCACTTCCTCATAAACCCAAAAATTCATGCTAGTGCGCGTGCGATGCCATGCCCGGCAACGCTGCTAATCCATGTTGAAGTACACCCCGCCGCTGCCGGTCAGGTGCGGAATGCATGCGCTCAAGTACAGCCCGAAGCTTTCGGCGAGCGCGTCGGGGCTCAGGGGCGCCGCCCCAAACGACGATTGCCGCCGCCATGCACAAGCGCTCCAGTCACGTCAGTGGTCAAGGTGCGGCACGTCGCCCGCGTTCACGGCTTTGCGGGCTCTGCGCTCCGCAAATGCTTCGAAAAGCCCGGACAACCAGCACATCGGACAACCACGCATGAGGAAAATGGCAATCAGTACCAACGGCACCACAGCCCATGCGTGGTTGGCCAGCAGGATGGCGCCCACAATGGCAGCCAGCGCGAGTGCGCCGCGCGCGAGCTGCATGATGATCGAGCGGTTGTTGAACATGATTCGTCTCCTGGAAGTCATGGCGTTCTGTTTGCCTTCACCCTAGAGAGGCGATCACTGGCGCAAAGGATTCAAAACCGGCGGGGGTGACGCTCATGCGTCGATTTCGACGGCAACGAAGCCCGCCGGTGCACCGAAGAGATCCTGGCCGAAAGCACCTGATGAACGCTGCGGCGCAGCGCCGCAAAGAGGGCTTGCATTCCGCACGCCTCGCCCCCTTCCTCGACACCGCCGGAATGCCCACCGGCTCAGAGGTCGGTCCCGGCCCGCTGCGCCTTCAGCGCCGAGCGCATTTTCTTCGCTTCCAGCCGCCTGAGCGTCGACGCTCGCGTGGGCCGGGTCGCCTTGCGCACCCGCGGCGGGCGCACAGCCTTGTCGACCATGGCCTGCAGGCGCGCGAGCGCGTCAGCCTTGTTCTGCGCGAGCGACCGGCTCGCCTGCGCCTTGATGACGATCACGCCGTCTTCGGTCACCCGCCGGTCCTGCCGCCCGAGCAGGCGCTGCTTCACCTCTTCCGGAAGCGAAGACCCGGCCACGTCGAACCGCAGGTGAACCGCGCTCGACACCTTGTTCACGTTCTGCCCGCCCGGGCCGCGCGAACGGATCGGCGTCAGCTCGACGTCGGCAAAAGAAATCAGGTGGCGCATGTCGGATAGCTTACCGGCCGGGGATTCGCGGCATGCCGCCGACGGACGGCCACGGCCCATTCACGCCTGATGCGTCACCAGCACAATGGGACGACACAGCCCATGGTCTCGCGCCTCATGACGACGTGGCTGCCGTTCTGACGAATCTTGGCGAAGCCCAAACGTCCGGGGACTCGCTGAACCTCGGCTCCCGGGAGGTGCGGCAGCTCAGGCATGCAGCGGTTCAAGCACCGTGAACGTCGTGATGACGTGATGACCGCCAGATGGCAGCGGAAACTCCGTCAGGTACAGCGCAGTGGCTTCCATCAAGTTGGCGACCGCCTCTTCGACGGTGTCCCCCTGCGTTGTGGTGCCCGTTTCGGGATTGAGGGCGACGAACCCACCTCCCTCGGCGAGGGTCAGCACGGCGGTCAGTTGCATCGGTATGCCCCTGGATGACTTCAGCGAAGATGTCGTGTGATCTCGCCGGCAACGCCCGACGAATCAGACACAGCCGTTGCCATAAACATTCGTGCTCAGGGATCCCGCGACCCAACAGTTCAGTGCCGGATTGCAAGGCCCCAGGCTCTCTCGGCCAGCGCTACCACATCAGCAGATCAATAGTGATAGCGCCCCTGCAAGAATTCCACGCGATCCGCTTTCACCAGATAAACGCACCGGTGTTCCTGCGTGATGCGGCGCGACCAGACGCCCGGTCCCAAATACTTGAGCGGCTCGGGCTTGCCGATACCGGCAAACGGATCGCGCAGCACCGCGCGCACCAAATCCAGCAGGCGCTTGGCCGTCCGACGGTCGGTCGCGATCCACCAAGCCAAGTCCTCCAGAAATTCCGGATGGAAGACCGCCAGCCGATCCTGCTCAGGCATCGGAGCCGATCAGCTTTTCCAGTTCCTCGATCGGCGTAGGCGGCAGCGATTCCGTGCGCGCCCGCGTCAAGGCGCCCAGCAAGCGTTCGGCGTTCTTCGCCGAGCGCAGCAGCTGCGCGGTCTCGATCAGTCCGTCCAGCTCGTCGGCCGCAATCATTGCCACATCGCCGCCGGTGCGGCGGCGGATCACGATCACTTGCCGGTCATCGGCCGCGCTATCCATCAGCGCCTTGAGCTGGGCGCGGGCTTGGCTGTAGGTTGTCTGGATCGTCATACGCTTATTGTACAGTAGCTCTGTACTTTGCGCCCGCCTCTGCTCGAACTTCAGATTCAGTGGCTCGTCTACGATCAAAGCACCCAAAAAATAACGCCGTGGCCCCACGGTTCAGCACAAATTGGAACCACGTTTGATGATTTCAGATCTCGCAATCCAGTATCGATTTGTTTGATTGCAAGACCTGACCCCGATCCCGATTCCTCGATCGCAACAAATACGGCAATTTCCGCTCGCAGCGCGTCGCGATTAGCTGATTCGGTGCTGGATTGCAAGACGCCGCCGCGTGTTCCGTCGCCCATTTCAGCGGCACCGCGTGCCTCACGGCAACGGGCCGATTTTCGATATCCACGGGCGCTTCCCGACCAGCGCGCAATACACAGCGTTGCCGCCCAAAACGCAAAGCACAATACCGCCCATGGATCGATAGATAGCGGAAACCCCATCAAGCATCAGCACATAAACTCCGATGCCCAACAAGAGTAATCCGAATGCTCCGACAAAAACGCGTTCCCAAGTTTTCATTATGGTAAGCGACGGATTAAATACCTCGTTTTCGATTTAGGGCTTGTAATTCAACCTTCCTCGTCGAATCGATCGTAATCACCACAATTCTTCGCGAATTCACTATATGAATCGTCCGCAACACGGACTTTGACAATGTGTGATTGCAAGACCTGACCCTCGTTCTTCTGACCCTCGTTCTTCAGGGATTGCAACATCATGGCTTCACTCGGCCGTACCCAGGCGCGTGCCATCGGCGAACACGATGGATTTCGCGACGAAGCGGGTTTTGTATTGCCCGCTTTCGAGATCGCGTACGGCGCGCTGCTCGGCGATGAACTCGTTATATCGGCGCTCGCCGTTCCACGTGTAGGTTGCGCCGGGCGCTATCACGTGCGCAACCTTGAATGTCACGTCGCCCACGTTGGCGTTGAACAAGTCAATGAATTTCAATGTTCCGGCAATGCCAGCGATAGTTTTGTCGCTGGTGTTCTCAATGGCGACGGTGAAGTACTGCATGTCTGACGCGCGGCCGGCGCTGAAGTCGTGCGGCTTGAACGTCTTGTCCATCAGCGCAACCGTCACGGCGGCGCGCATGGCTTGCCGTGCCGCCTCGGCTGAGGCCTCCGCTTTTTCCTTGAGTGCCGCCGTCGCCTCAGCTTTTTGCTTTTCTTCCGCGGCCGCGCGCGCGCGTTCGGCCTGTTGTTGCGCTGTCCATGTGCGTTGTTGCTGGATCGCTTGACCAATCGTCGTGCCAAACGGTATCGCCGCGGCCTTCGGGTCTTGGCCGAACACTGCGCCGAATGTCGCGCCGAGCACGTGACGCGCCATGTAAGCGATGAAGTCCGCGCGGTCTTGCGTGTTGAGCTTTTGCACAGCCGGCGCAAGCTTGCTGTCCCATTCGCTCTGGTTGCTCGGAATGACCGTGTCGAGTGGCTGCGTGCAGGCCGCAAGCAGCACCAGCGCGGCACCGGCCGGTGCGAATCGGTGAAAGTACATGGTTTCCCTCCAGAGCCTGAATCGGCGACGGTTCGGTGTCGTTAGTGTCGGCACTCGCGCTGCTGTCGCAACAACGATTTATAGCGCTCGGTGGCGCCCTCGCCGGCAGAGAGCGCGTTGGCGCTCACTTGCGCGTCGCGCAGCTCGATCGGAGACGGGCAGCGCACCGCGGCGCGCGCGCGGATCGGGTCTTGGCGTTGGATGTCGCTGACGATGCCGTTTTCGGTGTACACGTACCACGTGCCATCGGGGCGCTCCCAGATGGCTTGGTCGCGTTGCGTGCCGTGGTAGTTGGCGCTGTTGACGCGGGCCGGGCCGCCCATGGCCTGCTGCACTTCCGTGATGGTCATGCCAATCAGCGGCTCATGCCGGTTGATGGCCGCGCGGATGTCGGCGCGGTGGTTGATCTCGACGATGTGCTTTTTCGACGCGGCGACGGCGGCGCCATCGACGGGAGCATTGGCGGGTGCGACGTGCAACATTTGCCCACCTGCGCAGGGGATCTGTTGAATCGCTGTCCGGCCGGCGGCATCCGGACATTTGTAGATTTGTGCTTGAGCCGCGAGCGGCATGAGCAGCGCCGCGGCAATGAATGGCGTGATGCGCACGAATAACTCCTCCTGGCGTCGAATATAGCCTACGGAAGGCCTTACATGGACGTCTCCATGAAAGCAAGCATTTAGCGAAGTGGAATTTCAAAGGGGGTTGTAGCCTTACACACGGCCTGTTTGATGCAGGCACGCCTGGCCTGCTGGCCCTGATGGCATTCGCGGACAAGTCCCCCCATCTCCACATCGAGATCGTACGCCCAATTTCCTTATCGGAGTGTACTCACCCATGTTTGACCTTTTTGCAATAACCGGGGTCATGGAATGGCCGCGGAATATCCAGTGCCGTGGAATATCCAGGGGCAGGTATTGCAATCCGGCATCGATTTGCTTAGTTGCAAGACCTGACCCCCGCTTTCCTTCTTGATGCTTTCAAGCATCGAAATACAGCTTCGATTTGCTTGATTGCAAGACCTGACCCTCATCTCCTCATGATTGCAAGACCTGACTCTCAAATTCGCTCACGTTTGATGATTTCAGATCTCGCAATCCAGTATCGATTTGTTTGATTGCAAGACCTGACCCCGATCCCGATTGACCCCGATCCCGATTCTCTCACATCCGATCACATATCATTCGCATTAGCCTTTTCTTGCAATCCTTTCCTATTATCCAATCCCTTCTTTACTTCCAATTGTCGTTTTTCAACAAAATCAGCCATATCCCCACGTGCCATCTCAACAACTCCATTTTTATAGTGCGCACCAGTAATATCTTGTACAAAATGAGTAACAAAATCAAATCTGTCACCTGAACTATCCGACCAAATAGCTGCCATCGTGCCTTGGCGCCCTGACCTTCCCGTCGTCTGTTCCAGCTTATATACATAGATTTTCGGCGGGACCCTCCACTTCTTCTGAGTCAGCGCCGTAACCAATCTCGGCAACGCTTGATCGTGATCCGAATCTTCTTTAAAGAAACCCATGACAGCTTTTGTAACTTTACTTTTGTACAAATATATATCAAACTGCGGTACTATTCTGCCATTGTAATTAAATGTATTATTACACTCGTAAACGAGGTCGCCAAGAGGGTACGAATTCGGATTGTTCCTAGCCGTCAAATCCGTCTCAATACAAGGCTTTGATGAATCAATCTCCGACATTAATGTACTATTAAGCTCCCCCACATCCATTCCAACTCTTATTCCCTTTATATCGAAAATTCCACCAAATTTCGCCCCCGATCGATGCTCCCAATCATTCTCTCCCACGGAATTTTTTGCCGCCTCTACACCGCTTTGCACCCAATCTTGTTGCGCGTGAGCGGATACAAGCGCTATAGCTAAAACAAACCCAAAGCCGATCTTATTTATGCAACTATTCATCTTTAAACCTTCTTAAGCTCCGTTCTACGAAGTTTTCGATTGCGATATTATACCGTCAAGTTTGGGAAAATTATATAGATTATTTAAATTAGAGTTAATTTATATGCTTTTGCTAATTTTATGTTTGCCAAATCATCACTTACTCATTAAGTTTTAAATCTAAATCGAAACACCTTCCGAATGGCTTATCAAATAGACTCATCGATAACGTGAAATCTTACGACTTGACAGCGGTCTAGCCATTTCAAATTTTACTGATACGATACCCAAAAGTTATTTTTCTCTTTATATTTTCCGGCTCCAGGCTTGGCATTCTGGCCAACTAACACTTCACAAACTTATGACTACCGCTCAATCGGTAATTATAGTCAAATACGATCTCATACGATTCAAATCCTCGTCCTAATGCGGAAGCCCAAGATGCATCTTCACAAGAGCAACGGTTCCGGCACCAGCTGCTTTGGCGGCACTGAGAGCGAATTCCTTTGTTAAGGTCCTGAAGATCGCTAAATGCTTTGCGTGATCCGCCGTTCGCTTCATTTCGGCATACCCCGCTTCAAATTGTGCCAACTGATCATCGCCAAAGATAGTTCTTAAAACGTCAAAGAGGCCGGTTGCGGAGACCTTAACGATTTCAGTATTAAAGGAGTGGTCGAAGATTTGTTGATGCTTTTTGAGTTGGCCTTGAAGCCAGTTCTGAACTAATGAATCCTCAACGATGAGGAGGATCTTGTCTTCGTTTGGTTCAAGAACTGCATTGGCGAGGGTAGCCAAGAGCCGCGCCTTAGCCTGTTCTTCGACGTTCCCACCAAATCTGAGCGCGGCTGCATATCTGAGCTTCTTCACCTTCATGACTGGTGTGCGGAGGCGCTCACTAACTGTTTGGTTGCTCAGTTTTGCCATAGCGCCGGATTCATCAAAGCCGTACTGATCCAATAGAGCCATTACTAGGGCATCGAGGTCGGTTTTCGACATCGTACCAAGTCCAAATCGCAAATAGACGCTCAAGAATTCGTGAGCAAAAGATTCGGCTGCATTATCAACGCGCGGTTTTATCATTTGATTATTAGCGTAATTTTTATTATAATCTAAGTCAGGTGACAGCCTAGCGCATTCAAATACCGGCGCAACACTTGCGAGAATTGATACTACTTGATTCCTGAAGGTTCGATTTAATATAGATGAAATCGGATAGCTGGTAAATCCAATAACCGACTTGGCCACGTCTCCTGTCAAAACACATCATCAAACATCACCCCCTCGTCATTCCGCCGCATCACGCCCACCTTGTAGGCGGCGATGTCCTGCTCCTGCGGTGACGCCTGGGTCTTGCTGATGTTCAGCCACTTCTCCATGAACTTGAGCGGGTTGGTTTTGGGGAATTGATATTTCTCGGTCTGCAGGCCGAGGGTGTTGTAGACGTCTTTGGCGCAGTAGAGCGTCCAAGCGGCGAGGCGCTCGGCGTTCATGCCGACGAGCTCGCGGCCTTCGGAGAACAGGTACTCGATCCAGGTGAGTTCGCTGTCGACCACTTCGCCGATGAGCTGCTCGATGTCGGCGCGCTTTTGCGCGAAGGCGATCTGGCCGCGGGCGGTGGTGAGTTCGTTTTCGAGCACGGCGCGGTCCAGTTCGGCGTGGATTTCGAGCTCGTCCTGGGCGATTTTCTGGATGGATTTGCCGATGGGCTGGAACATGCCGGTGTCGCAGATGGCGAAGGTGACGGCAAACGACGCCATGAACTGGATGCGCTCCATGCAGAAGAGCGCGATCACCATCATGAAGATGGCGTTGTAGGTTTCCTGGTCGTTCGGCAGTTCGCCCAGCGCGTATTTGTGGGAGGCGGTGTAGCCGTCGTCGAAGGCTTTCACCACGCGGCCGAGGCGCGCGTGCGCTTCGCTCACTTTCATGATCTCTTCGATGATGGTGGACGGGTCGTCGAAGGAGTTGCGCACGATCTCGGAATAGGTGGCGGCGTGGATCACTTCGTTATCCGATATGCGCTGCCACGCGGCCCAGAGTTCGGACGAGGTGATGAAGGGCGCGAGCACGGGCGCGATGGCGCGGCTGGCGACGCTGTCGGCCTCCCACTGCCAGGCCAGCGTCTTGATCATCATGTCGTAGGTGGAGCGGCTGGCTTTCTTGAAGTCGGCGTTGCAGCTCGAATAGTCGAACTCGTTCTCGTCCCAGTCCAGCGATTTCTGGGTCTTGTACAGGCCCCAGATGCGCGGGTAGTGGTGGTTGATGGTGTCGAAAAGACCTTGCTTTTCGCCCAGGAAGAGCAGGGGCTTTTCGTAGTCCGATTTCTTGTAGTTGAAGACGTTCTCTGTCATGGTGCCCCTGCTGTTCCTGTGGTGGTGGCTACTTCTTCTTGGCGGCTGGCTTGCGCACGGCGGCCTTGGTCGCGGTGGCCTTTTTTGCCTTGGCCGCAACCACCGGCTTCTTGGCCGCGACCGCGACCTTCTTGGCGGCCGGCTTTTTCGCCGCAGGCTTCTTGGCTGCGGGCTTTTTCGCCGCGGCCGCCGGTTTCTTGGCGGCGGCTGCCTTCGGCTTGGCCGCTGCGGCGGTCTTCTTCGCTGCCGGCTTGGCTGCCGTCTTCTTCACGGCGGCCTTCAGCAGCGGCGCGCTCTTGGCCGCGGGTTTGGCTTTGGTCGCAGGTTTCTTGGACGCTGCGGCGCGTTGACCACCGGATGTGGTTTTTGCTTTTTCAGGCATCAATGCTCTCCTTAAGGATGATTTGAATCAAAGGGTACAAGCCCCACCACACGTCGGGTCCTCGTCCATGGCACCACTGCTTGTGACAGCGCCCATGGGCGCGGCCTCGACGTGTTCCTCGGGCGCGGCGGCGGCGACCATGGCGCTGTGCACCATGCGGCCGACCAGTTCCTTGCGCTCCTCCTCGGCCTCGTCCAGGTGCTTGAACCCGGCCGAGGTCTTCTGATTCATGTAGTACTTGCTCTTCAACCCCAGCTTCACGCGGAAGAGGTAGTTGCGGATCATCTCGGTGGACTCGATGAAGGTGTCGCCGATCACCTTGCGGTAGAAGTCGGCGGAAATGCCCTGGTCGGTCCACTTCTGGATGATGGCGTAGGCCTCGGTCAAGTCCTTGGCGGGAACGTCCCAGGCCGACTGGTACCACTCGGCCAGGTGCTCGCCATCGGGCGCGGCCCAGTAGTTCACGCGCTGGTTGTCGGTCTTGATGAGGGTGAGCTCGCGGATCGGATAGACGCCGTTGGTGGTGCCCGAGGCGTTGGCCGAGGTTTCGGTGGGCATGTGCGCGGCCAGCACCGAATTGCGGATGCCGCCGTTGGCGACGATCTGCTGGCGCAGCGCTTCCCAGTCGTAGCGGTTCTGGAACGGCGCGATCTGGTCGACGTTGCGGTTGTAGGTGTCGAGCGGCAGCCACCCTTGCGGCCACTTGGTCTTGTGCATCCACGGGGCGTTGCCCAGCTCCTGGCCCAAACGGAGGCTCGCCTTGACCAGGTAGTAGTAATGGCGCTCGGCCGCCTGGTGGATGAACTGCTTGCCTTCGGGCGTGGTGTAGAGCTGGTGGTTCTGCGCCATCAGGTGCGCGAGGCCCAGGATGCCGACGCCGGCGTTCAGCCGCGCTTTTGACGTGTAGCCGATGTGCGGCAGCTCGTATTCGGCCAGGTGGATGCACTTGTCGATCATCAGCAGCGCGTAGTACGCCACTTCCTCGTACTGAGCATCCGACTCGATGTTGCCGACCACGATGCCGGCCAGGTTGCAGGTGGCCACTTCGGGCGAGGACCTGTGCAGGATTCTCTCGACCACCACGCCCTGCACGCTGTCGCCCGCTTCCAGTTCTTCCGGGTAGAGCGCGCCGCGCCCGGTCTGGATTTGCTTCCCCTCACTCGCAATCTTGTGGCGCTGGCCGTCCTCATCCTCGAACTCGACGAAGGAAACGTCGCCCGCCTGATAAATCTCGGTGATGTGGTTGTAGGGCGCCGTCGGCAGGTCGATTTCGGAGCACAGGTTGGAGCTGAAAATCTTGTCCTTGAACGGCGTGTGGTGGTTCATCTCGTACACGTTGTGTTCGTAGATGCGGCCGGTTTCATTCCACTCGTTGCAGGCGGTGATCAGCAGGTCGCGCGCGTTCACCGTGTGTTTCTTGAACAGCGCGTTGTTCTCGTACTTTTCGTAGAGCTGCTCGAAGCGCGCCTCGTCGTCGCTGTAGAGCGCGTCGTACAAGTCGGGCGCGGTGTAGCAGTTGAACAGGAAGATGTCCTCGTTGCGCGCCACCTTGCGCGCGAACAGGCGGTTGCCGCCCCACGAATAGTCCATGCCGCGAATCTTGCGGTCGGCGGTGGACATGGGGTTCTTCAGGCGCAGCAGCGTTTCGACCTCGGGGTCGAAGATGTTGAAGTAGCTGGTGCAGGCGCCGCCGCGGCCGTTCTGCAGGCTGGACTTGACTTCCGAGACCACCGCGCGCAGGTACGGCAGCTTGCCCTGGTGCCGGATCACGCCGCCGCGCACCGGATCGTTGAGCGAGCGGATGCCCATGTGCGAGCCGATGCCCGCGCTCATGTACGTCATGGTGTAGGCGATGTGGTTGCCGACCGCGATCGAGCGCGCCGTGTCGTCCGTGGTGTAGAGGCAGCAACTGGCGTAGCCGCGCAGCGGCGTGCCCAGGTTGATGTGGTTGGGCGTGGGCGCGTTGATGCGGTTCTTCGACAGGTGTTCGTAGAACTTGGCAACGTCGGTCATGCGCCGTTCGTGCGGCTGGTCCACCGCCAGCGCCATCGCCATGCGCATGTAGATGAACTGCGGCGTTTCGTAAATCTTGCCCTTGACGCGGTCGGCAATGGCGTACTTGGTCAGGTGCGTGTGCAACTGGTAGTGCGCGTATTCGAAGTCGCGCTCGTGGTCGATGAGCTTCTCGACCCGCTCGTACTCCGCGTCGGAATAGTCCAGGTACTCCATGTACCCCAGCTTCTGCAGGCGGCGGTGCAGTTGCAGCACGGTCGGCATGAAAACGCCGTGCACGTCCTTGTGCATCAGCGCCGCGTACAAGCGGCCGGCCATGCGGTTGTAGGCCCAGGTGTCTTGCCGCAGGCAGGTCTTGATCAGGCGCTGCTGCAAGTCGGCGGTGGAGACTTGCGCCGGCATGTCGGTGACGGTTTCCAGCACCACCGAGGACCAGTCCATTTCCGGCCCGATCGCCTTGGCCGCCCACTCGCCCCAGCCGTTCAGTTTGGAAGGTGTGAACGGCTCGATGCGGCCGTCGCGCTTGGTCACGGATTCGATCACCGATTGTTCTCCTTTTTGTACTAGATGTTGTGCTTTCTCACTATAGCAAACACAACCCATGGTGCACGCGGCAACGGGGCTGTCGAATCGAAAATATGCAAAAAAACAACGGGGGATGGGGCGTGGTCAATCCGGGGGCGGAAATCACCGGAACGCGCTTTGTCCAAAAAGACCGGGCGACCTCGAAGAAAAACCGTCGTTTTCGCGACGGCGGGAACCCGAGGCGCATGCGCGGTGCCCGGAAACAGCACCGGATTCCCGCCTGCGCGGGAATGGCGAGAGGCAGTGGAGCGCTACCTTTGTTTCCGGTGACTGCGTGGCCGGTCGCGACAACTCGAAAGCGTGATCGCGGCACGCCGACGGCAGCGCCGTTTCCAAGAGCGTCTCCGGTCTCCATGCGGGCCTTCGCGCGGCGCCGGGTCAGCGGCCGCGTTGGGCAGTTTGTGATTACAAATGCGACTGATTCGCGTTTGTATATACTCCACCACTCCAACCGGTCAGCCAACAGCGCACCAGAGCAGCCCCGCTCCCGCCAGCGTCCAAGTAGCCAGCCCCTACTTCCGTCCCACGCTCCGGAGCTTTGCCGATGCCGACCCGACCTTCGCGCCGCCTTTCCGTTCTTCCATCCAACGCCCGCCCGGGCCTCTCACCCACCCCCGCCAAGCCACACGGCACCGCGCTGCTGCCACTCGGCGCGCTGCTGCTGGCGGGTTCGATCAGCTCCGGCGCATCGGCGCAGACGCCACTCGGCGCTCCGCAGACCACGCCCGGCGCGACGGCGACGACAGCCAGCGAACCCGCTGAAACGCGCGCCGCGGCCGGCGACGTCGCCGGCACGCTCGGTACCGTGACCGTGCGCGACAGCGCCGTGAGCGACGGCTCCACCACCAGCAAGGCGCTGGTGCGCGTGACGAACACCGAAATCGGCAAGGGCGAGCAGCGCCTGCTGGACGTGCCGCAAAGCGTGACCGTGATGACGGAAAAGCTGATCCAGGAGCGCAACCTGGACGATTTCCGCGACGTGCTGCGCGCCACCGCCGGCGTGACGTTCCAGGCCGGCGAAACCGGCGAGGAAGACGTGCGCCTGCGCGGCTTTTCGCTCGGCCAGGCGGGCGACATCTACCGCGACGGCATGCGCGACGCGCCGCTGTACGAGCGCGACACCTTCGACGACGACCGCATCGAAATCATCAAGGGCTCGGCGTCGATGCTGTTCGGCAAGGGCTCGACCGGCGGCGTGGTCAACCAGGTGAGCAAGCAGCCGTTCCTGCGCACCGAGCACGAAGCCAGCGCCACGCTCGGCAACGGCGGCAAGAAGCGCGCGCAAGGCGACTTCAACTGGCAGACCGGGCCGAACGCCGCGTTCCGCTTGAACGTGATGGGCGAAGACAGCAGCAACTGGGGCGCCAAACAGCGCAAATGGGGCGTGGCGCCCACGTACCGCTGGGGCATCAACACGCGCGACGAGTTCTCGATCGGCCTGTACGCGCTCGACGTGCGCGGCCGGCCGAACTACGCGCACCCGTGGATCATCAGCCCGGACGGCACCATCAACCCGACGCTCCCGGCCAAGAACTTCTACGGCCTGGCGAACGACCACCTGAACACCTCGGCCACCTTCGTCACGCTCGGCAACACGCACCGCTTCGACGACGGCGGCGAGCTGAAAACCCGCTTGCGCGCGGGCCACTACACCCGCGACCTGCTGGGCAGCCCGATCGCGTTTGCGCAGCCGCGCCCGACGGCGCTTTCCGACATCACGCAAAGCACGGTGCTCACGCGCCAGTCCAAAGGCCGCATCGGTTCGAGCGACATCGCCATCCTGCAAAGCGACTACAGCAACGGCTACCGCTGGGGTGACCTGCTGGCGGGCGTGGACCTGTACGACGAGCGCGCGCGGCGCAACAACGCCTTTCCGCTGCCGAACACGCAGGCGCGGCCGACCACCACGGTCGGCACGCCCGACGACGGCGCGGGGGTGCCCGATACGCGCAGCTTCCCGGCGCCGATGAACCGCTTCACGTCGCGCAGCATCGGCCTGTACGGCCAAGGCACCGTGCCGGTAACCGACAGCGTGAAGCTGGTGGGCGGCCTGCGCTTCGACCACTTCACCGGTTCCTACCGCAACGCCGACGGCAGCCTGAGCAACGAACGCAGCGACAACCTGTGGAGCCCGCGCCTGGGCGTGCTGTACGAGCCGAATCGGGCGTCGTCGTACTACATCTCCTACGGCACCTCGTACAACACCTCGGGCGACGCCTACCAGTACGCGGTCAACGTCAACGGCGCCACCGGCACCCTGGCCAAGACGCCGCCCGAGCGCAGCCGCAACATCGAAATCGGCGGCAAGTGGGACTTGCTGGACAAACGCGTGCTGGCGGGCGTGGCGCTGTTCTACAGCCAGAAATACAACGAGCGCAACACCGATCCCGACACCGCGGCGCAACAGGAACTGCTGTCGGGCGAGCGCCACGCGGCCGGCATGGAATTCAACCTGGCCGGGCGCATCACGCCCAAATGGGAGATTTTCTGGAACCACACGTGGATTCCGAACGCGAAGATCGACCGCAGCAACGTGGCGTTGAACGCGGCCGGCACCGGCGCGCAAGTGCAAGGCGACCGCCCCGGCCTCACGCCCGTGAACAGCGGCAGCCTCTGGACCACCTACCGCGTGGCGCCGCAATGGCTGCTGGGCGCGGGCGCCAACTACCGCAGCAGCCAGAGCCCGGATGGTCAGCGCACGTATCACACCCGAAGCTTCGTCACCTTCGACGCCATGGCGGAATACGCGATCACGCCGGCGGTATCGCTCAAGCTGAACGTCACCAACCTGACCAACAAGCTCTATGCCGACACGCTCTATCGCGGCTTCTACCAGCCCGGCGCGCCGCGGCGTGTGGAGGTGACCTTGAAAGCGCTGTTCTGAAAATGCATGACGCCGCACGCGGCATGACCTCGCCGCGCTTCGATGACGGCGACTGCGCCGCCATGAATGGATACCCACACCGCTGCGCGTGCGATGGACATCCGTCGTTCATTGAAGCCGCGCCAGCGCGGAAGTCATCGGGCAAAGCGAAGTCATTTTTCGCGGAGCGAAATCCATGCTGATCCACCTGAAACAAGTCCTCACCGCCGACGAATTGGCGCAGGCGCGTGCGCTGCTGCAGGCCAATGACGCGCCGTGGATCGCGGGCGCCGCGAGTGCGGGGGGCCAGGCGCGGCACGTCAAGAACAACCAGCAACTGGCGCAGAATTCAAGCACGGCCGCCACGCTGCGTGCGCTGGTGCTGGCGGCGATCCAGCGCGACCCGCTGTATCTCTCGGCCGCGCTGCCGAAGAAAATCTTCAACCCGCTCTTCAACCGCTACAGCGGCGCGACCAATGCCTACGGCGCGCACGTCGACAACGCCATCCTGAATTCGCGCGCCACCGGGGAGCGCGTGCGCTCGGACATTTCCTGCACGCTGTTCTTCTCTGACCCGGCCGAATACGACGGCGGCGAATTGCACATACACGACCCGTACGCGGCGCAAAACATCAAGCTGCCCGCGGGCGATGCCATCCTTTACCCGGGAACGCGCGTGCACGACGTGCGGCCGGTGACGCGCGGCGTGCGCCTGGCGAGCTTTTTCTGGATCGAAAGCATGGTGCGCGCGGACGAGCAGCGGCAATTGCTGTTCGATCTGGACATGACGCTGCTCGCGCTGCGCCGGCGCCACGGCGAAAGCGACGAAGCCATGCACCTTGCCGGCACGTACCACAACTTGTTGCGGATGTGGGGGGCGACGTGAGCTGCATG